>SSGN01000092.1 GCA_008016945.1 Flavobacteriales bacterium | reverse complement strand
TGGGAATACGGCTATGCCGATCGTGATCCCACTCAGGCTCATGAGGACATGTGTTCCACTTGGCTCTCAAGCAGAGGATGCGGAGAAGGCGTCACATCACCCCGCCACCGCCTCCAGCTCCTTGTTCACCTTCTTGAATAGCTCCTGGAGCACGTTGCCGGGGCCCACCTCCACCACCTTGGTGCAGCCGTCGGCGAGCATGTGCTGCATGGTCTGTGTCCAGCGCACGGGGGCGGTGAGCTGCGCGATCAGGTTCGCTTTGATGCGCGCAGGGTCCGTATGCGGGCGGGCATCCACGTTCTGATAAATGGCGCAGCGCGGGTTCACGATGGGCGTGAACTCGATGGCTGTGGCCAGTTCGGCGCGGGCGGGTTCCATGAGCGGGCTGTGGAAAGCGCCGCCCACCTGTAGCAGCAGCACGCGTTTGGCACCGGCGGCCTTCAGGGCCTCGCACGCGGCGGTCACGCTCTCCACGGTTCCACTGATCACGAGCTGGCCGGGGCAGTTGTAATTGGCCGGCACCACCACACCGGGGATCGTCTTGCAGACCTCCTCCACCCGGGCATCCTCCATGCCCAGGATGGCCGCCATGGTGCTGGGTTGCAGTTCGCACGCCTTCTGCATGGCGTTGGCACGCGCCGCCACCAGCTTCAACCCATCGGCGAACTCCATGGCCCCGGCGGCCACCAGCGCACTGAACTCGCCCAGGCTATGCCCGGCCACCATCGAAGGCTTGAAGGCATCGCCCAACACCTTGGCCTTCACCACGCTGTGCAGGAAGATCGCGGGTTGCGTTACATTGGTCTGCTTCAAGTCCTCCTCGCTCCCCGCGAACATCACATTCGTGAGGTTGAAGCCGAGGATGTCGTTGGCATGCTCGAACCAGATGCGCGCATTGCTGTCGGCCTCGTAGAGGTCCTTGCCCATGCCGGGGAACTGGCTGCCTTGTCCGGGGAATACGTAGGCGGTCATGTGAGGTGATGTATTGCGTTGCGTGATGCGTGTTGGCGTGTTCTGCGTTCCATGCTGGATCCAACACGCAACATTTGACCCGCCAACATGGCGATACCGATCGATCAATCCCGGCGCCCGAAGAGCCGCAGCAGCATCAGGAACAGGTTGATGAAATCGAGGTAGAGGCTCAGGGCGCCCATCAGGGCCATCTTCTGCGCGGTCTCCGTGCCCGTGGCCACCTGCTCGCCCATGCGCTTCAACTTCTGGACATCGTAGGCCGTGAGGCCGGTGAACACCACCACGCCGATGATGCTCACCACATAGCTCATCGTGTCGCTCTTCAGGAAGAGGTTCACGAGCGAAGCGATCACGATGCCGATGAGGCCGATCATGAGGATGCTGCCCAGCTTGGTCAGGTCCGTCTTCGTGGTGTAACCGGCCACGGCCATCACGCCGAACACCGCAGCGGTGATGAAGAACACGTTGGTGATGGCCGACATGGAATAGATGAGGAAGATGTAGCTGAGGCTGATCCCCATGATGCAGGAGAAGAGCAGGAACACCGCCAGCAGCGCGGTGGAGCTCATCTTGTTGACCAGGCCACCCATGGCGAAGACCAGGCCGAGCGGCGCCAGCATCACCACCCAGCCGAGGATGGTCTGCCCTCCGGTCTCGAAGTTGATGAGGTATTGGAGCTTGGTGAGGTCGTTGCCGAACCACCACGCCATGACGCCACTGATCACCAGCGCCATGGTCATGAAGCTGAACACGTTGGCCAGAAAGGTGCGCACACTGGCGGCGGCATCAGGGCCGGGTCCGTAGATCACCTGGCTTTGGGCCGGAGTGGGGAATTGGTTCTGTTCCATGGAAAGGTTCGTTGGTGCGAAGGTCGGGAAAAGTGTGGAACACAGATAGCGCTGGCGGCGCGCTGATCCACACGGATCCGAATTCATGAAGCGCTGTGCGGTTATCCGCGCCCATCATCATGATCCGCGTCATCTGCGTTCCATGCTCCTCAATGCAGCCGCGCGCTGATCAGCTTGATGAACTCGTCACGCGTGCGCGGATCGTTCAGGAAGATGCCGGTGAAGGCGCTGGTGGTGGTCACGCTGTTCTGTTTCTGCACGCCGCGCATGCGCATGCACAGGTGGTCGCACTCCATCACCACGGCCACCCCGAGGGGTTTCAGGGTGCTGTGGATGCAGTCGCGGATCTCGTTGGTGAGGCGTTCCTGCACCTGTAGCCGCCGGGCGAAGGCGTCCACCACGCGGGGGATCTTGCTCAGTCCCGTGATGCGACCGTTGGGGATGTAGGCCACGTGCGCTTTGCCGAAGAAGGGCAGCATGTGGTGTTCGCACATGGAGTACACCTCGATGTCCTTCACCACCACCATCTGGCTGTAATCCTCCTTGAAGAGCGCGCTCTTGAGGATGGCCGCCGGGTCGAGGTCGTAGCCGTGCGTGAGGTATTGCAGCGCCTTGGCCACGCGCTCGGGGGTCTTCAGCAGCCCTTCGCGCTCGGGGTCCTCACCGATGGCCTTCAGGATGTCGCCATAGTGGCCACTGATCCGTCGCACCAGGGCGGTGTCGTACTGGTCTATGCGCTCATAGCCTTCGCCCTGCGGGTTGCGTTCGCTTCCCTTGGCGTTGCCCCGGCCTTTCGGCGCATCGTTGGTACGCTTGGTGGGCTTCCTACTCGCCATGGTATTCCACGTGGTTGTTCTCCGTTTCTTTCAGACGGATGCAGTGCAGCTTGCAGCCCAGCTTTTCCACGGGCCCCGCGAGTTGTTCCCAGAACGCCACGGCGAGGTTCTCGGTGCTGCTGTAGCGGCCTTGCATGAAGGGCACGTCGAGGTCGATGTTCTTGTGGTCCACGTAGCGGATCACGTGTTCGTTGATCAGCCGACCCAGCTCGCTCAGGTCCACCACGAAGCCGGTCTCCGGGCTCGGTTCGCCCTTCACCGTCACCCACAGCTCATAATTGTGGCCGTGCCAGTTGGGGTTGGCGCACTTCCCGAAAGTGGCCATGTTCTTTTCTGCGCTCCAGTCCGGACGACTGAGCTTGTGGGCCGCGCTGAACCGCTCTCGGCGGGTGATGTGTACGATGGGCATGACGGCGCAAAGGTATGAGTGGAGGTAGGTCGCCATGCGAGGTGGGGTGTGCGAGCGATGGGCCTGTGTCGCCCGGCCCGAGCGCCACCGGTACACCGGATGCACCGCACATCCCAGGGCCTCGCGACCGCGCCCGCCTTCTACCTTTGTGCCATGATCATCGTTACCGGCGCAGCAGGTTTCATCGGCAGTGCATTGATCGGCGAGTTGCTTCGTGCGGGCTGGCAGGACATCGTGGCCGTGGACGATCACTCGCGGGCCGACAAGGCGGCGAACCTCGAGGGTAAGGAACTCACCGCACGGGTGGAGCGGGACGAGTTCTTCTCCTGGCTGGATCGGAACGAGAAGCAGGTGCAGTTCATCTTCCACCTGGGGGCCCGCACGGACACCACCCTGTTCGATAAGGCGGTGTTCGATGAATTGAACGTGCGCTACAGTCAGCGTATGTGGGAGGCGTGTGTGAAGTACGGCATCCCGCTGGTGTACGCCTCATCGGCAGCCACCTATGGTGGCGGTGAACACGGCTACAACGATGCGGACGACACCTTGCCCTACAAGCTCCATCCGCTGAACCCGTATGGCGAGAGCAAGAACGAGTTCGATAAGTGGGCGTTGCAACAGGAGAAGAAGCCGTTCTTCTGGGCCGGCCTGAAGTTCTTCAACGTGTTCGGCCCCAACGAGTACCACAAGGGCCGTATGGCCAGTGTGGTGTTCCATGCCTTCAACCAGATCCAGGCCAGTGGTGGCATGAAGCTCTTCCGCAGCCATCGGCCCGACTACAAGGACGGGGAGCAACTCCGCGATTTCGTGTATGTGAAGGACCTATGCCAGGTGTGCATGTTCCTGATGGAGCACCGGAAGGACAGTGGCCTCTATAACCTGGGCAGCGGCCGGGCCCGCACCTTCCTGGATCTCGCCCGTGCCACCTTCGCCGCCATGGGCAAGCCGGAATCCATCACCTTCGTCGACACGCCGGCCGACATCCGTGATAAGTACCAGTACCACACCGAAGCGGACATGCGCAAGCTGGAACGCATCGGCTATGCACGGCCCTTCACCTCCCTGGAGGATGGAGTGACGGAATACGTGCAGGCGTACTTGATGAACGGCAAGCGCTGCTGACCGGTCAGGCCTTCGCCTCGCGCAACGCCACCAGCTTGGAGCGGATGTCCAAGAGGCGGTCGCGCAATGCGCCGATATCCAGGGTGGCGCTCACTTCCACGTGGTCGGCTTTGCGCAGCTGCTCGCGCGCTCCCTGCAGGGTGAAGCCCTTCTCCTTCACCAGGTATTGGATGCGCTGGAGCTGTTCGATGTCCTTCTTCGTGTACAGACGGTCCCCCTTGCCGGTGCGCTTCGGTTTCAAGGAGCCGAACTCCTTTTCCCAATAGCGGATCAGCGAAGTGTTCACACCAAGTTTCTCGGCCACCTCGCCGATGGACCAGTAGAGCTTCTCGACCGTCTTCTCTTTCCAGGGCATACTACGCCGTTGTTGTCGGGAATGCGAATGTATGAACGCGGCTCGAAAGCGATGGGGCATTGGTCACATGGCAAGGACGATCGCTTCTTGCATGTCCGTTGGACGTGCGGATCCCCGCATGAGGGCCACGGATCCACACGGGCGACAAGAATGGGTCGTTCGCACGGTACACTTGGCCATTGGCTGTGCATGGCACGCGGTTGACCCATGGTCATCTGTGATCCTCAACGGGCTGAGCGGATCAGGGGATGTGCCGACAAGCGTATGCGGAAGACCGATGGCCCGGGTCGCGTGGTGGTGGCGCGGAAGTCCCCGTGGCCTATGGTGGGTGCGAAGGCCGGGACGTACGGGGTGATGGTCGGTGGCGCGGTGGTGAACGCCCTGCAGGCCATCAGTCCAGCGATTGTCCGGCGTTGCGCGAGATCTCCAGCATGCGCGCATACTCCTCGGGGCTGAGGTCGTTGAAGTAGTAGTTCGCGGGATCCACGGGTTGGCCGCCTTTGTGTACCTCGTAGTGCAGGTGTGGTCCCGAGCTCAAGCCGCTGTTGCCCACCAGCCCGATCACGTCGCCGCGCTTCACACGCTGTCCGTTGCGCACCTTCAACTCGCTCAGGTGAGCGTACAGGGTGTGGTAGTCGAAGCCATGGTCCACCACCACGTGCATGCCATAACCATTGGTGGCGTAATCCGCGAAGGTCACCCGGCCATCGCCCGTGGCATGGATCGGGGTGCCCACCTTGGCGGTGAAATCCATGCCGGCGTGGAACTTGGGGATCTTGTGGATCGGATGGATCCGCATGCCATAGCCACCGGCCGTGGCGGTGAGATCGTCGTTCGGGATCGGCTGTACCGCGGGTATGCTGGCGAGCATCTCCTTCTTGCGCAACACCAGCGAAGCCACCTCGTCCAGGGACTTGGACTGCACCACCAGCTGCCGGGTGAGCGCATCCAGCCGCTTCTTGGTGGAGATCACCACCTCGCTGCTGGCGAAATCGTTCAAGTCCTTGTAGCGGTCCACGCCACCGGCACCGGCCTGGCGGATACTGGCGGGCAGCGGATCGGCCTCGAAGATCACGCGGTAGATGTTGTCATCGCGTCGGCGTACGTCGCTGAGAACGCCCTCCACCTCGCCGAATTGCTTGTTCATCAGCTCGTATTGGAGAAGGAGTTGCTGGTTCTCCCGCCGCAATTGCGCCTCCTTCGGCGAATCCACGAACTGGTACACGAGGAAGATGCCCAGCACGCCCACCAGCAACCCGGGAGTAAGGGCCAGGAGGGTACGCTTGGTCTTCTGCCAGGTCGTGAGCCGGATCCGCTCGAAGTTGAGCGTTTTCGGGTTGAAGCGGTACTTCTGCTCGGACATGGCGTGGCGAACGAGAACGGCGAAGTTACGGTGGTACGGAGCACCGGCACCGCATCATGCAGGCATCGGTGGCCCGCCCGGTGCTGGTGGTGGGCAAGGTGTGTGACCGGTCCGGCCACGGGTGCACCGCGGCATCACGTGGTGTGGACGATCCCCCTTCGGTACTTTCGCCGCCCGAAGCAGCCAGCACATTTCCATCATGCTCACCAGCCAGCAGATCCGCCAGAAGTTCCTCGATCATTTCGCCAGGCACGGCCATACCATCGTGCCCAGTGCCCCCATGGTGGTCAAGGACGATCCCACGCTCATGTTCACCAACGCGGGCATGAACCAGTTCAAGGACCTCTTCCTCGGCAACCGCGAGGCCAAGCACAAACGCATCGCCGACACGCAGAAGTGCCTGCGCGTTTCCGGCAAGCACAACGACCTGGAGGAGGTGGGCATCGACACCTACCACCACACCATGTTCGAGATGCTCGGCAACTGGAGCTTCGGCGACTACTTCAAGAAGGAGGCCGTCCAGTGGGCATGGGAGCTGCTCACGGACGTGTACGGGATCGACAAGGACAACATCTATGTCACCTACTTCGGTGGCGATGAGAAGGATGGACTGCCCGCCGATGAGGAGACACGCGACCTGTGGAAGCAATTCATGCCGGAGGAGCGCATCCTGCCCTTCAGCCGCAAGGATAACTTCTGGGAGATGGGCGACACCGGCCCCTGCGGACCATGCACCGAGATCCATGTGGACGTGCGCACTGCCGAAGAGAAGGCACAGAAACCCGGCCGCGAGCTGGTGAACAACGACCACCCCCAGGTGATCGAGATCTGGAACAACGTGTTCATGCAGTTCGAGCGCAAGGCCGACGGCTCGCTCGTGACGCTGCCCGCGCAGCACGTGGACACCGGCATGGGCTTCGAGCGCCTGTGCATGGTGCTGCAGGGCAAACGCAGCAACTACGACACCGATGTGTTCCAGCCGCTGATCCAGGCCATCGCCAAGCGCTGCGGCAAGGAGTACGGCAAGGACGAGAAGAGCGACATCGCCATGCGCGTGATCGCCGACCACCTGCGCGCCATCAGCTTCGCCATCGCCGACGGGCAGCTGCCCAGCAACACCGGCGCGGGCTATGTGATCCGCCGCATCCTGCGCCGTGCCGTGCGCTACGGCTACAGCTTCCTCGGCTTCAGCGAGCCCTTTCTGCACACGCTGGTGGCCACGCTCGCGAAGGAGATGGGCGACCAGTTCCCCGAACTGCGCAAGCAGCAGCAACTGATCGAGAGCGTGATGCAAGAAGAGGAGAAAGCCTTCCTGCGCACGCTGGAGCAAGGCACCAAGCGCTTGGAACAGGCCCTCGCGGAGTCGAAGGGCACCCTGTCCGGCGACCGTGCCTTCGAGCTCTTCGACACCTACGGCTTCCCCATCGACCTCACGCAGCTCATGGCGCGCGAGCAGAAGATGGACGTGGACATGAAGGGCTTCGAGGCCGAGCTGCAGAAGCAGAAGGAGCGCTCACGCGCCGCCACGGCCGTCACCACCGGCGACTGGGTGGAGCTGGGCAAGGGCGAGACGGCCTTCATCGGTTATGACGAGCTCAGCACCGAGGCCCGCATCCTGCGCTACCGCAAGGTGAGCGGAAAAGGCGGCGACCAGTTCCAGCTCGTGCTTGACCGCACGCCGTTCTACGCGGAGGGCGGCGGACAAGTG
>SSGN01000201.1 GCA_008016945.1 Flavobacteriales bacterium | reverse complement strand
GTGCACCAAAGTGACCGTGTTATTGGTGGAGGCCGACCCGGAAGCCCCCGCACACCTCGAACACGTGGAGGCCGATGGGTTGCAGGTGATACGGAGCCGTTACCACGCGAGCCGTAGCCCATTGACCCCGTGGCGCAAGGTGGCCAACCTGATCGGGTACTGGCGTGCGGCGATGGCGGGTTGGCGCATGGTGCTCTCCCGTCGAGGCCTGCCCGCTCTGGTCCATGTGCATATCCTGGTGCGCCCGGCATTGATCGCACGGTGGATCAAGGACCGGTACGGCATCCCATACATCCTCAGCGAACAGAGCAGCCAATACCTGGACGGTACGTACCAGCGGCGTGGCCCCTTGTTCCATTGGGTGAATCGCAAGCTTTTCGCGGATGCTGCGGGGACCACCGCGGTATCGGCATGGCTGGGGGATCGATTGGTGGAGCTCGGGCTATGCACCAGCTATGACGTGGTCCCCAACGTGATACCCGGTATGGAGCGTCCACTCCCGCCCCAAGGCGCTCCAGGGCAGTTCATGGTGGTGGCCGACCTGGTGGACCGAACGAAGAACGTGAGCGGGGTGATCCGGGCGTTGGCCCAAGTGGTTGCCAACGGCGTCAATGCTCGGCTCACCATCATCGGCGATGGGCCCGACCGCGCCATGCTGACCGGACTCGCGGAGGAACTGGACCTGGCCGATCGGATCACCTTCCTGGGGCGGTTGCCGAACACGGGTGTGATCGACCACATGGCGCATACCTGGGCGGTGGTCATCAACAGTCGGGTGGAGACCTTCAGCGTGGTCACGGGCGAAGCCTTGGCCCAAGGGAAACCGGTGATCGCCACGCGATGCGGTGGCCCACAGGGATTCGTGACCGAAGAGAACGGCATCCTGATCCCGGTAGGAGACACCGACGCCTTGGCCGCGGCCATGTACACCTTGATGGAACAAGCCACGAAGTACGACCCCGAGCGGATCCGTGCGAGCGTGAATGCTCGATCCAGTCCAGAGGCCGTTGGCCAAGCCTTCTTACGGATCCATCGGCGTAGTTTGGACACCGGGAAATGAACCACAACAACGAGATCCGTATCGGCATCCTCTGCAGTGGGATGACCATGCCCGCATGGCACGCCCGGTGCATCCGGCACCTCCTTGCACAGCCTGACATCCAAGTGATGGTGTTGGGCGTACCCATCCAAGGAGTTCCCTCTCACGAGGGTAGCACCCATGGTTCTCTCCGATCACGGATCCTGGCGCTGCTCTGCCCGGATGCGGAGGCACAAGAGGACCTTTCCGAACTCCTGAACACCCTACCGGTGGTAGCGATCCGTGGCGAAAGCCCCGACGCGAACGAACTGCGGAACCTGGAAGGCCATGGTGCGAACGTGCTGCTCTCCTTTCTCCCCGGCCGGATCCCCCCCCCCGGAACGCCATCACCTGTGATCTGGCAATTCGACCTCCATGGTTCGGGACTCGCCGGCGATGGGTTTCCCGAACACACGGGATGGATGCTGGAGGACGACACGGCATGCCTGCGATTGTGGGGTTCGGACGGCACCGCGGTGAGCACCACCTACCGCACCAGCCTGCACAATGGCCGTCTTGATGTGCAAGGCATGCTACAGGCCAGCGCCTGGCTGCCGATCCAGATGCATCGTGCACGGCTCGGCCAATGGAAGGCTCCCGTGGAGGAGACCGCCGATCCAACACGCAGAAAAGAAGGGCTCTTCGACCTGTTCCGGCAATGGCTGCGCCTCGAACTTCGTCCGAACCGGGAAGTACCCGGCCGTACGGCCCGCATCGGCGAATGGAATTTGGGCATCTACCCGCATCCGATCAGCACCTTGCTCTCCGATACGCACAACACCAATGTACGTTGGCTCTCAAGTCCTTCTCCGGGAAGCCAGCGTACCGAGCCGTTCGGCTACCGGACCCCCGACGGTCAGTTGAGCGTGCTCTATCGCAAAAGTGGCGAGCTCAATAGCAACGACAGCATAGCGCGGGTGCGCCCCCGCAACGATGGCATCCTGAAACGCTCGCGCAACATGCTCTCCACCGTGCATGCGCTAGGCTATCCGTACACCGTGGAACGGCCCGATGGCGTATATGTGGTGGTGAGCTATCCGCATCAGGACCGGATCGAACTGTTCCGCGTGGCGGAGAACAATGAAAGTCTGGATCACGTGGGGACCTTGCTGGAACGGGCTCTGATGAACCCCACCTGTGTGGAACACGCCGGTGGTTGGTGGCTCTTCGGCACGGATATGGAAGAGCCGGACACGGTACTTCGCGCATACCACGCCCCTCAACTGCATGGTCCGTACCAGCCGCACGCACTGAACCCGGTCCGGGTCGCCGGATCGGGTTGCCGTTCTGCCGGCACCTTTTTCATCCATGACGGATATCTCTGGCGGCCTTCCGTGGACAACACGGACCCGAGAGGACCGGAGGTGATCTTCAACCGGATCAACGTGCTCGATACCGAACGCTTCCATGAGGAACCCATGCACACCTTCGCTGGCTTTCCGGGCACCAACTATCCCAACGGCATCCGCACGGTCTGCGCCTTGGGCAAAATCACCCTGATCGACGGTCTCCGACCCACCCAGGTAGGCCGGGAAGTGGATATCGAAGAGCGCCGTACGGTGCGCAAAGCCAAGGCCTATACGGAATGATCCGCCCGGTGATCGGCACGATCGGCGCCCGCGTGCTCATCACGGGGACCAACCTGCTCATGGTGGCGTTGGCCGGCCGTGCCCTGGGCGCCGAAGGCCTGGGGGGCATCAGCCTGATCATCCTCGGCGTGACCCTCGTACTGATCCTGGCACACGTGGTGGGCGGAGGCGGTTTGGTGTACCTGGTACCCCGGTTCGGTGTGGGGCCGCTCCTGCTGCCCGCGTATGCGTGGGCCCTCGTCACGGCCTTGGTGGCCTTGTCCGTGGTGGGCAGGATCCCCATCGCCCCGGAAGGCTTCGCGTTCCACGTGGTGGGCCTGGCCTTCCTCCAAGCGCTCAACAGCATCCACCTGAACATCCTCGTGGCCCAAGAACGCATCGGGCTCCAGAACACGTTGCTGGTATCGCAGAGCCTGGTGCAGCTTACGGCGTTCGCCATCCTCCTGGAACAGGATGGCCCTTCTTTGATGGACCATGTACATGCCTCCTACCTGGCCTATGGCCTGGTGGTGGTGTTCTCGTTCTGGTACGTGGCGCGGACCACCTCAGGGGGCCTTGCCCACCAACCCGGCAAACACCTCCGAGCGTTGATGGTGCAGGGCGGTATCGGGCAGTTGGCGAACCTGTTCCAGCTGTTCAACTACCGCGCCGCGTACTACCTGATCGAGGCCTTCCGTGGCACCGCGGCACTCGGCGTGTACAGCGTGGCCACCCAGTTGGCCGAGGGCACCTGGCTGGTGCCCAAGAGCATCGGCGGGGTGTTGTACAGCAGGATCAGCAACCTCGAGGCGCAACGGCGCCAACTCCAGCTCACGGCGATCCTCTTCAAGGTGGCGGTGGTCTTCGGCCTGTGTTGCAGTGTTGTACTGATCGCCCTGCCCGACGCCTGGTACGGACTGCTGTTCGGGAAGGAGGTTCGCGGCCTTGGCCCTTTGCTCCTGTTGCTGGCCCCTGGGTTGGTGGCCATGTCGGGATCACAGGTCCTGAGCCACTACCTCAGCGGCACGGGGCGTATCCGACATAACATGATCGGCAGCGGGCTGGGCTTAGTGGTGACCCTGGTGGTGGGATGGCCGGCCATCTCCAGCCATGGCTTGGCAGGGAGCGCGTTCACCGCCTCGTTAGCGTATGGCACCAGCATGGTGTACCAAACGGTGGTCTTCCTGCGGATCACCGGATCGCCGTTGAGCCTGCTGCTGCCACAGGCGGATGACCTGCGCAGGGTTCGTTGGCTCGGCCACGTGTACCGTGCTAAGCGCAGGAATGGCGGCTCCTATCTTTGACCGCTGCGGGGAGAAGGCCCACGCCCCTTGCCCATGAACCCAAGCCGCCCAAGCGCCCGATGAAGGTCTCGGTGATCATTCCCTGCTACAACGTCGGTGCGTTCATCGGGGAATGCCTGGACAGCATCCTAGCACAGGACCATGCCGACCTGGAAGTGCTCTGCGTGGACGATGGCAGCCAGGACGACACCGTTGAGCGCATCGCCGCCATAGCCCGAACGGCACCGCGCGGACACATCATCCGGACCATCCGCCAGGAGAACCGTGGTGCCACGGCCGCACGCAACCATGGCCTTCGCGAAAGCTCCGGAACGTACATCCAGTTCATGGATGCCGACGACCTCCTGATGCCGCGCAAGATCGGCCACCAGGTGCGGTTGGCTCAGAAGAACGACCTGCCGGACCTGATCGTGGGCAGTTTCCGGATCATCGAAGCCGACGGCAGAGTGCAGCAGGAGCGTTACTACACGCGGCACGGCGACCTGTGGATACACCTGATGCGCACGGACCTGGGCAACACCATCAGCAACCTGTGGAAACGCGACGTGGTGGAGCAGGTACACGGCTGGGACGAGACCATGCGCAGCAGCCAGGAGTACGACCTGATGTTCCGTGTACTGAAGACCACAAAGCGGGTCCTCTTCGATACGGAGCTATACAGCATCGTACGGAAAAGGGCTTCGGGATCCATCACCCAGACGAACCTGGGCGGCAACTGGATCCGATACGTGAACCTGCGTACGCGGATCATCGAACACCTGCGCGACCAGCGGAGCCCGGAACAGCTCAAGGCCTTCCATCAGTTCCTGTTCGATTCGATCCGCGTGTTGTATGAACACGACCCCCAAGCCGCGCTGACCTTCCACCGCGAACAGCTACCGAAGGACTTCCATCCGACGGTATCGCCCACCACGGGCCGGAACTACCTGGCCCTGTATCGGATCCTGGGGTTCCGGAACACACAGCGGTTGTGGTCGCTCTTCCACTAACGGCTCAGGCGAGGTCCAACAGGTCCTTCACCCCGGGCGGGCGGGTCACGGTGAACCCCTCGGCATAGGTAGCACCGATCAGGCGCCCCATCTGG
>SSGN01000205.1 GCA_008016945.1 Flavobacteriales bacterium | reverse complement strand
GTGTGGGGGATGTTGCGGGTGGGGTGATGCTACACGGTCGCTGCGGACCTCGACGCGGATGACGCGGTTGGGATCGTCGTCGAACAGCGCTCGTCCGCTCCATCCGCGTCGTCGCTGTGCCATGTATTTGCCGATTGGCCCTGCTCACACGCCGATCCGGCGCTGTACCTGTTCCGCGACCCGTTCGTACACCACATCGGGCTCCAGGGTGCGCCAGGTCACCGCGTTCAATCGGCCTCCCAGCACGAAGTACTGGTCGATGTTCGCGCGCTGCAGGTCTTCCAACACATGGGGGCGGAAGTTCAACAGGGCGATCCAGCCGTCCGCATCGCTCACCTCCTCGAACCACTCGCTGTAGTATTCCTCGTCGCTGGAGTGGAAGTTGAGCACGTTCTCGCCGATCAGGATGAACCGGCGGATGCCATGCCCCATGAGGTGCTCCACGATGTTGCGCTTGAGCAGCATGATGTCGTTGTGCAGCAGATCGTTCCACTCGCCGATGAACTCGATGATGCAATAGCCTTCGTCGTAGTCCGTGTGGAGGATCTTCAGGTACAGGGTGCTGCTGCCGAAGTTGTCCCACTGCGGGTGGATCACATGGTCGTACACGGCATGGGTGAACTCGAACTCGCTGTGCTCCGTGCCGAAGAAGGGCGATCGTTCATCCTCCTCCGCCATGTAGCGGTGGCGCCAGTTCCAGTAGGGTTCGATGTCGTGCATTCCGGGTGAGGTTGGCCGTTGGCAGCAGGCGGTTGGCGGAGCACGCAGTTCCGGCGGACCGCCAACCACCTACCGCATACTGTCCATGGCGTTCCTGACGCTGCCGTGCTTCTTCAACAACGCATTGGCCGTGTCGTAGTCCACGCCTAGCCCGTCCATCACCATGCGTGTGCCACGGTCGATGAGTTTGTTGTTGCTCAATTGCATGTCCACCATGCGGTTGCCCTTCACCCGCCCCAGGTGGATCATCACGCTGGTGCTGATCATGTTCAGCACGAGCTTCTGGGCCGTGCCGCTCTTCATGCGTGTGCTTCCCGTAACGAACTCCGGACCCACCACCACCACGATGGGGTGCCGTGCCGTGGTGGCCAGGGCGCTGCCCGGGTTGCAGGTGATGCCACCGGTGAGGATCCCCGCCGCGTTGCAGCGTTCGAGCGCACCGATCACGTACGGTGTGCCACCGCTCGCGGCGATGCCCACCACCACGTCATCCGCCCCGACATGGTGCTCGCACAGGTCTTTCCAGCCTTGCTCGCGGTCGTCCTCGGCGAATTCCACGGCTTGCCGGATGGCGCCATCGCCACCCGCGATCAGCCCCACCACCATGCCCTGGGGCACGCCGAAGGTGGGCGGGCATTCGCTCGCGTCAACAATGCCAAGGCGGCCACTGGTACCCGCGCCCAGGTAGAAGAGACGTCCGCCGCGCCGCATGCGCTCCACGGTGGCTTCCACCAAGGCTTCGATGGCCGGGATGGCCGCACCCACAGCCACGGGCACGGTGCGGTCCTCGGTGTTGATGTTCTGCAACAACTCCGCGGTGGACATCCGCTCCAGGTGGTCGTAGCGCGAGGTGCTCTCGGTGATCTTCTGCGCGGTCATGGGCGTTCTTTGGTTCTTGGCGATGTGGATCCGGTGCTCAAAGGTTGTGCAAAAAGCAAGGCCGCCCACCGGTAGGTGGACGGCCTTGCGGACTGAAGCTGGATGACCCTTTATTCCAAGATCAACTTACGCGTGAGGCTCCCCTCCTTGAAGAACAACTCGATGAAGTAGGATCCCGCGCTCAATCCTTCGCGATCGAAGGTGAAGCGGTCGCTGTTCACCTGGCCGTTACGTACCATGCGGCCCTGGTTGTCGTACACCACGTAGTTGCGGATGATGGTCTCCGTGCTGGTGATCTCCGTGTAACGTGCAACGGGGTTGGGATACACGGTCACCCCTTGGGCGATGGCGGAATGCTCGTCCAATCCTACGTTGAGTGCCAAAGCGCGGTACATGCGCGGGGTGATGAAGTTCTGCAGGGTATCGATATAGGCGTGTGCCCGTGCACGGCCACCCACCGTACCCAGCGCCGACAACAATGGGTTGCTCAAGTAACCGTTCGCCATGCGCTGGTAGGCGCCAGCCTGGTCAATGCCCAAGACGGCACAGCCGTTCACCACGGCGGTGGTATCCCACCATTCCCATGGACCAGATGCGTTTTGAGGTGCCGTGATCGGGAACAGCCCTTCATTGCCCTCGTTCACCGTGCCGGTCAATGCGCCTTGCGCATAGTTCGTCACCGCGTCGCTGAACGGAGGCGTCAACCAGATGTCGTTGTTCCCGTATTCGTTGGCCAGCTGCGTCACTCGGCCACTGCCATCCACATTCACCACCGCCAACGCCGTTCCGGGAACGAACACCGTGCCGTTCATGTAGGGTGCGAACGGGTCGTTCACCCCATGTACGCTGCAGATCGGCACCTCCCCGGCCTCCAACCATGTGCTATCGCCCAGGGCACCACCGATATTGAAGATCATGTTGATCTCCGTGGAATATCCGGTATGGTTGTCGTGGTTCAGCGAGGCAACTCCACCGAGCCCTTCGGAATCACCCATTATCGCGGGATCGACCATGAAGGTGCTGGTTTCGGTGTTGAAGAATTTGAGCAGTTGGATCTCGCTCGTTTCCTGCAGAGTGGCGTAGGCCAAGGCCGTGTATCCGCCGGATCCCTGACCACCGATCACGACCTTGTCGTTGCTGATCCCATAGGGGTTGCCTTCGGTGATGCTCTTGCGCATGAACCGCACCGCCGTTTTGGCGTCTTGCATGGACCGATACACCGCTCGGATGATGGTCTCTTTCCTGGTCATCTCACTCGGCGATGCGGGGTTCCATCCTTTCCGGTAGGAGACAGCCGCGACCACATATCCCTTCTTCGCGAACCGCCGGCACATCTCCACCGTGGCGCTGTCGGTCTTATCGCCGGTGGGCAGGTTGTTGATGTAACGAGGAAGGAAGGATCCCGTGTGCAGGTACACGATCAGCGGGCGGTCCGTTTCCGTATCGCCTTGTGGGGTATAGATGTCCATCAGCAGCGGAGCGAGCACCGGTGCCCCGGACATGACCGTGTAGTTCTGTCCGTATTCCACATTGGACTGCACGTCCACAGCCGAGAACTGCTCGGTGAGGTAGCGCTGGGCACTGGCCGGTACGGTGGTCAGCAAGCCGATGGCCGCAAATGCGCGTAACGTTCTTTTCATCGTTGGTTTCGTTAAGGTTCTGGGTTCTGTCAAAGCTAAGTGAATTCGTGTCCTTCGCCGTGGGGTGTTCATTTCTTGTTCCAACGGGGCTCATACAGTACCGAAAGGAATGCCATACGGCCCACCAGTGGTCCACCATACACCATGTACACTTTGTTGTTCAATAGGTTGCTGGCGCCCACCTTGAAGGTACAGTCGATCTTCGGTACGCGTTTGCTCACCTGGCCATCCAACATGTCGTAGCTCGGTATGGTGCCCGTGAATTGCGGCGATCCTTCGAACACGAAGCTCTCGATCCAACGGTAGTTGAGGTTGAAGCCCCAGTTCTGAATGGGGATACCCAGAACCACCTTGCTGATGTCGCGCCCGCTCAACGTGATGTTGTACTTGTGCTCCGGCGTGTTGAACGCCGGGATGATCGGGTCATCCTGCACCGTGTTCAACCGGTTCCAAGAGTAGTTCCCGCCAAGGGCGAAGTATTTCGCGAAGAAGTAGTTCGCTCCCAAGGAGAAGCCTTGGGTGGTGACCTGCTCCTTAGCGTTCGCCGCCACGCGGTACACCTGCACCGATGCGAGGTCCACTTGGTTGTTGAAGCCGAGCACGTTCACATCAGCGCCGAGTTGGAACCCCAGGAAATCACGGTAGAAGCTATAGTAGTAGGAACCATCGATGAACAGGTTCTTCCAGAGCGTATGCCGGAATCCGAGCTCCACGGTCTTCACCTTCTCGGGGACCACCGGTGCCACGTCGAAATACTCCAAAACACTGGCACTACTGCTCAACGAGCTGATCAAAGAGGGCACCGTGACCAGATCCTGGATCCCGTGCAGGTTGCCCAACAGAATGGCGCGGCCTACGTTGTAGTAAAGGTATTGGTCCTGCAAGGTCGGGTTGCGGATGGCCGAGGAGAAGGACAGGCGAAGGATGTTCTCCGGGTTGAAGCTGTACACCGCGCTCATCGCGGGGGAAAGGACCACGGGGAAATTCACGTTCTTGTCCAAGCGCAGGGTGGCGGTCAGTTTCAGTTTCTCATCTTTCAGCAGGCGTCGTTCACCCCCCACGTACACCCCGAATTCGTGGTTGGTGATCCGGGTGCCCGTGGTGTCCGAGAAGATGTTGCCGCGAGACTCGGGGAGGTAGTAGCGGAAGTTGCCGCCCACGGTGAGGGTGTAGTGCTGTATGCGGAAGCGACGTTCACCCTGGGTGTGCCAGAGTTTGGATCGGTCGTAGAACCTTGTGCCGCCTTCGCTGAACAGGCGCCTGGTGATCCCTTCGAAAGCCGCTTTGAATTCTTCCGTGCCCGGGATCAGGCGGGCACGGACCTCCTCCTGGGCACCCGCACTCGTCTGGGCGGAGTTGGCATACGACCTTACCTGGTCATGCAGGCCTTGGAGGAATGCGCGGTTCTCCAACTCCCACTGGGCTATACCTTGTTGATCGATGATGAAGGTGGGCGGGGGGCCTGGGTCGAACACGGGTTGGGGATAGCCCGGGGCGTTCCGTACCTGGCTATCGGATCCACTGCTCACCCACCGTGCGTGGTAGTCTTGGAACCACCGTGAGTCCGTCTTGGCCATGTCCTGAAGGCGGAAGGCGGAGAAGACCGCATCGTAGCTCCGCCCGGCGTCCTCGTGGGTGAAATACGTCCGAACGAATCCTCTTTCCCCGGCATGTAGTTCCAGCCGATGTTGGAAGAAGAGGATGTCCTGAAGTCGGTAGCGGTTGTCCCCTTGGTACATGGTGGAACCTGTGCCGAAGCTGCTCATGGCGATCACCCGCAGACTATCGCTCCATTTGTGATGATAGGCGACCGATGATTTCAGGTTCTGGGTGTCGTAATCCACCAAGTCACTCTCGTGGTAGCCGTCCCGATGGATGATCCGCAGCCCTTCCGGAGTGATCCCGTTCACCTGTGAGGCTTCATCACCATACCGGTTCACCGCATCGTAACCACCGGGATCGTCCTTGTTCGTGTCACTGCCGTCGGTGGCGCTCAGGTTATCCGCGGTCCAGTCCAACGCTTGCAAGTAGTACAGGTTGAATTTCACCGCGGACCGTTCACGCCCCTTCGATCCTCGGAAGACATGGGCGTATCGTATCCCGCTTTCGATCAGGTTGCGCTCGCCGGTCTTCACCATCGCGCTCAATCCCCGGAATTGATAGGGGTCTTTCGTGGTCATGCTGATCACTCCATTGAAGGCGTTGGGACCGTAGTAGGCCGAACTGGCACCCACGATCAAGTCCACCTTCATCACATCCAGTTCGCTCGCCCCAAGGAAGTTCCCCAAGGAGAAGTTCAACCCCGGGCTCTGATTGTCCACCCCATCGATCAGCTGCAGGCTACGGACCGGACTGGTGCTGTTGAACCCCCGGGTGTTGATGACCTTGAACCCCAAGCTCGCCGCGGTCATGTCCACGCCCTTCAAGGTCCCCAGGCCTTCGTAGAAATCCCCGCTCGGGGCCTCTTTGATCGCGAGAAGGTCCATGCTCTCCACCGTCAATGGGGCCTGCTTCTGCTTCTCACTGATCCGGCTGCCGATCACTTCCGCCTCCTTCAGCAGCACTTGGTCCGTGCTCAGCCTGAACTTCAACTCCTGGTCCATGCTCTTCACCTGGACCTCCTGTGCCGCATAGCCGATGAAACTCACCACCAGGGTGTACGGCGGCAGCTCGTTGGTGAGGAGTTCGAAGCGGCCGTTGATGTCGGTGGTCGCGCCCGTGGTGGTGCCCTTGAGCACCACGCTGGCACCGATCAGGGTCTCACCCGTGCCTTGGTCCAGTACGGTCCCGCGCAGTTTGTAGGCTTGGGCGTTGGCGGCGATAGGGAACCACAGCATGCACAGCAGTAGCGGCCATCGGAGGATACGGACACGTGGAATGGTATCGGTCATTCGAAGGGGATGGATGCGGGAGGAGCTTGCGAAATATAGGAAAACTTCTCACCACAATGGCCCGTACCGTTCTTGGTGCGCACCACCGCTCCAACCCCGACATTTGCCCCATGTCCATCTTCCTCACCAGCCACGGCGCGGCCGGAACGGTCACCGGCAGCAAGCACCTGATCGAGGTCCGCGGGGACCAAGGTGTGTTCCGCCTCCTGTTGGATTGCGGCATGTTCCAGGGAGAGGCCCTCCGCGAGGTGCGCCACGACCCCAACCGCAGCTTCGGCTTCGACCCCCGCGAGATCGATGCCCTGGTCCTGAGCCATGCCCATATCGACCATAGTGGACTGGTACCTCGGCTGGTGGCCGAAGGGTTCAACGGACCCATCTGGAGCACGCCGGCCACTCGCGACCTCTGCGATATCATGCTCCTGGACAGCGCCCATATCCAAGAGTACGACCATGCCTTCGAGGTGAAACGTGCCGGCGAAAGAGGGCGCCAGGCGGAGGTCGAAGGACCGCTGTACACCAAAGATGACGTGCCGCCCGCCATGGCGCTCTTCCGCACCGTGGAGTACGCCACGCCGACCGTGATCGGACCCGGCATCACGCTCACCTACACCGATACCGGCCATATCCTGGGGAGCGCCGCCATCCACCTGGATATCGAGAACGAGGGCCGCACCCTGCACTTCAGCTTCACCGGTGATGTGGGCCGCTATGTGGACCGCCTGCTGCCCGAGCCCCAACCCTTCCGGCAGGCCCATGTGATCGTGTGCGAAAGCACCTACGGCGACCGCGACCATGCCCCGGTGAAGGAGGCCGAGGATACCCTGTTACGCCATGTGACCGACGTGTGCGTGAAGGGGAGGGGGAAGTTGCTGATCCCGGCGTTCAGCATCGGCAAGACACAGGAACTGCTCTACACCTTGAACGCGCTGAACAATGATGGCCGGTTGCCGCGGATCCCCGTGTACGTGGACAGCCCCTTGGCCATCAGCGCCACGGTGATCGCCCGTGAACACAGTACCCTCTTCCGCGATGCCGTGCGCGACGAACTGGAGCACGATCCGGATCTGTTCACCTTCCCCGGTGTGGAGTTCGTGCGCAGCCCCGACCGCAGCAAGCAGCTCAATGGCCTCAAGGAACCATGCATCATCATCGCAGCCAGCGGTATGATGGAGGCGGGCCGGATCCGCCACCACCTGCGCAACTCATTGCACGATCCGGCCAATGCCGTGCTGGTGGTGGGGTTCTGCGCGCCCGGCACGCTCGGCGATAAGTTGTTGCGCGGCGCGGAGGAGGTGAGCCTCTTCGGCGACCGTATCCCGGTGAAGGCCCGTATCCTGCGCATGGATTTCTACAGCGCCCATGCCGACCGGGGCGAACTGGTCCGCTTCCTCCAGTGCCAGGATCCCGGGCAGGTGCGCCGTGTCTTCCTCGTTCACGGTGTGGACCATGCCCTCGAAGGCCTGCGCGAACGGCTGCTGGAGGGCGGATTCAAAAAGGTGGTGATCCCCGAACGCGGCGAACGGTACGAGTTGTGAGGCCGCCTCGAACAGGGACCGGAAGGGGTCATGCCATTTGAACATCCGCCACCAGCGGATCCCCATGCTCTTTCTCCCCTTGCCTTCTCCGATAGACCTGTTCCGGTGGCTAGGCCCTCGGTCGTTCCGTTCCCTCCGGTCCACGCCTTCGGCGTTGCAACAGGTCCCTCGTATCGGCTCGTGAAAGAATGGTCGCGCAGCTTGGGCCGTTATGGATCGTCCAAACGGTTTCAACGCTCGTCGATCACGAGCAGGCGTGCCATGCGTACCTCGTGTCCACCGAGGTTCGCCGATCGCACCAGGTAGCTGCCAGGGCTCCAACCCGCCGTCGGAATGCTCTGTGCCCCGGCGAGGCGTAGGCTGTACACGACCGCCCCGGTCATGGAAAGCACATCGACCACGCCGGTGTGGGCTTCGGTGAGCTCGATGGGCTCACCGCTTCGCACCATGGTGGTCGTGGTCCATGAGGTGCGATCCAGCGGATCCACACCGGTAGGGATGGCGCAGGCCGGGGTGGTGATCGGTACCGGCCCTTCCTCCAACGCCCATGGACTGCTGTGGGGGCCTTCCAACCAGCTCCCGATGTCCGCGATGTGAAGTTCCGGCTCACTGAGATCAAGGATCGAAGCAGGCACTTCGACCATGGCGCTCGTCGAGACCGAGTCGGAACAGGAGGCGAAGGTGTCGATAGGCTCCAAGGCCAGTGCTGGTGCGTTGGTGGTGTAGGCCAGGATATTGTGCTGGCGCCGCTGAACACCGGCACGGAGGAGCATGCCATTGTGGGTGGCCAGCTTTGTCCAGCTGTGGGTGACGTTCTCCGAGCCTTCGGTCACGATGGTCGAATGGCGATGTGTGGCCGTGGCTGAACCCAGGCTGGGAATGACGGTGGTCGCCCACTTCGTTCCGGAGTTCAGGATCGTCCGCCGATCACCGGGACCGATGACCATGGCGCTGCCGACCGTGTAGCTCTGGTACTCCGTGATCGTACACAAGTCCGTACGCAGCCAGGTGCCATCGGACTGGTACACCGGCAGGATCAAGAATTGCCCGGTGGGCAACGAAAGCCTGCCCACCACATGGATCCGATCCTGGTCGTCCACCCCGATGTCCCGGAGCTCACCGTAGTAGGAGGAGTTCGTGTAGGCGTGTTGCCTCTTCCAGGTGATCTCTCCAAATGGATCGATCTGGACCAGGGTTTGGGTAGCGAACCCTCCATGGCCGAGACCGAGGGTGATGGATCCGTCGCTGGACACCACCGGACGGGTGACGCTACTGGCGATCGGAGATAAATTGAACGGAATACCTTCTTGCTCCAATGCAGGGACGTCACCGATGTTCCGCGCCCAATCCATGTTACCATTCGACTGGAACTTGAGAACGTCCAGGAAGTCGGCCAAGGATTGGGTACTACCGATCACCTTAAGGATGAGCCCTCCATCGGGAAGGAGCGCCATGTCCAATGCGGTCAGCTCGGTGATGGGGAACTCCGGAGTGGTCCAGGTCCGTGCATGGGACCAGGCGCCGATCAGGCTCCCGGAGGCATCCACATGGCAAAGGTGGATGTGGCTGGTGGTGATCCCGGTCAGAAGGTCATGACCTTCGTTGCTCAGCACGCCGCACCAGAGCCCGCCCTGGCCATCATCCATGTAGGTGGAGCGGTACCAGTTACCGGCGTTGGGGTGTATCAAGGTCTTGCTCCAGAGGACCTGGCCCTCGGATGAGAATCGCTGAATGGTCAGGCCCGGTTCTCCCTGCTTGCCATATGCGAGGAGGGCCCCACCGTCCGCACCCAACGAAGTATGGTGTATGGTGCTGAAGTCGCCGCTCGCAGGTGCGGTGGTGAGAACGAGCTGGCCTGTGCTACGGATCGTTAGCGCACAACCGGCCGCGCAAGCGATCACCTGTAGGATAACGGTCCGCATGGGCATCGGTGTTGGTACGACAAGGTAGACAACGCAATGGCCGAAAGTGCTGCCCACAAGGCCGGCACGTCGAAGTTCCAACGGTCAGGTGGTGATCAGCCTCCGAACCCCAGCGCGCTCCGCAGCCGCTCCGGCAGCACCGGCAGTTTCCGGCGCTCGAACAGGAAGCTGCTCAGGTCGGCGATCTCGCTGAAGATGTAGTGGCTGTCCATGGCGCCTTTCAGGTAGGCTTTGCCCGTGCTGCCTCCCGTGCCCACCCGCAGGCCGATCATCCGGTGCACCATGTTCACGTGGCGGCTGCGCCAGGCGGCCATCCCCTCGTCGATGTCCAGCAACGCGTCCAGGAAACGGAAGGCCTGTTGGAAGATCGGCTCGTCGCGGTAGAGCATGATGAAGAGCGCACTGCGACAGGCCGCGGCCGACAGGCGCCGCTCGGCACTGCCATCCACGAAGATCTTCCGCCACAGCCCGGCATTGCCTTGCTCGCCTTCCACCAGCCCGGCGGTGTACAGGTTCTCCAGTTTCACGAAGAAGGGGTCTTCGCCCTGGGGCCAATACTCCTCGCGCAGGAAGGGCATGCGTTCCAGCCAGGCGTTCACCAGTTCCAACAAGGTGGGCTGGCTTTCCAACGCCTCGATCTCCGCTTTGTGGTCGGGCCGCAGTTGGCTGGTGTAATACTGCTTGCCGAAACGCGCTTCCATGCGCAGCCCCAGGCGGGCCTCCAGGATCTTGAACTGCATGCTCTGGAATCCGCTCGCCGGACGCAACAGGTCGCGGAAGTCCAGGAAGTCCAACGGGGTCATCGTTTCCATGATGTCCATCTGGTGCACCAGCACATCCAGGATGGTCTTCACCCGCTGCAGGCGGTGTACCGCGATGTTCAGCTCCCCACGCCCATCGTCCACGTGATGGTCGCTGAACATGCCGATCACGCTCCCCACCTCGTGCAACACCTGCTTGAACCACAGCTCGTAGGCCTGGTGGATGATGATGAACAACATCTCGTCGTGGGCTTGCACGCCGTGCTTGTCGCTCTCCGGTGCTTGCGCACCCAGGATCTTGTCGAGTTGGAGGTAGTCGGGGTAGTAGACGTTGCTCATGCGAATGGGGGCGATGTGGAACGGCCAAATGTAGACCCATGGGGCCGCCCGAACGTGACCGGGATCAGCTTCCGGGTGAAAATTCAGGATATGTGGGTCCGAATACCGACGAAGGTCGGGTCCCGGATCGGAACACGGTGGTGTTCGGCGCGGGCCGTCGCTTCGTGGCGCCAGGGCGCCATCCTCTACACGTCGCTCACCGCGCGATCACCAAGCGCTGTACCGTGGAGCCGCCCAGGGCGATGGTATAGACCCCGTTCGGAAGGGCCTGCACATCGATCCCTTGCCGGTACATGGCCAGGGTGCCTTGGCTGCACAGCCGGCCAGCGCTGTCCCTCACCTCGATGCGCGTGTCGTGCGGTGCTCCCGGTGCTAGGATGGTGACCAAGTTGCTGGCCGGGTTCGGGTGGATGCTCCACGTGTGGCTGCTGCCTGTTCAGGAAGACCCACCACCATGCTGGCGGGATCCACACGCACCAAGGTGCTGTTGGTGGCGTTCACGTACCACAAGCGACCATCGAACCCCGCTTTGATCCCCATGATGCCCGGCGTGGCGGCCAGGCGCCCGCGTTCGGCGAAGCCGTTGGCCATGTCGTACAGGATGATCTCGCCGGTGGCATGGTCGCTCACGTAGAGGGTGGTGCCCACCACCTCGATGCCGGCGGGTTCCTGAAGCCCGCTGTTCACGATCACCTCCACGGTGGCTCCGGTCACGTTCCGGTACTGCACGTATTGCTCGAAGGGACCGAACGTGGGGTTGCCGGCCAAGGTTCCCGTACGCGTGTTCAGGCGCAGGATCCGCTGCCCGCCGTGGTCCACGATGTACAGCCAGCCGCTGCTCTTGTCCATCACACAGTGGCTCACGATGTGGTTGTTCGGATCGCGCGTGATGCTCACTTGTGTGTAACGGTGGATGATGGCGTTGCCGTGGTAGTCCTGTCCGGGGCCATGGTCGCCCTTGAAATCGTGCATCACCACATCGCGGTTGGTGCCGTCCACCACCCAGTACCGGTTCCACCGTTCATGGGCGATGCCCTGGCTACGCGGTGTCACATGCAGCATGTCCAGGTGGCTACCCAAGGGCCCGAACTGATTCTGCGCATAGATCGCCGGGTCGGCGCTCCAGAGCGTGGGGCCCGTGAAGGGTGTGGTGGTGCTTTGATTTCCATTGGCGTCGTACACCCCGGGGCAGGTGGCGAATCCGTTGTTGTCGCCCATGGCGATGCCCGTGGGGAGGCTGAGGAAGTGGCGCGCCGCAGGGTCCCGCTGGTAGAGGAAGCTCTGGTCCTGCCCGCCCGGGTTGGTGAATCGCACGGTGCTGCCACCGGTGTTGAAGACGTCCTTGTTGATCACCCACAGCTCGTTACGGCTGCGGTCCGGGTGGAAGTCCAGGTCGCGCGGTACCAGGATGTCCTGGTCGGCATCGGCCACCTGGGTCAGCACCGGTGGGTCTTGCAGGTAGGCATCGGCCAGATCGGGGATCGCGGGGTTCACCATCACATCGCGGCTCACCTGGTCATTGGAAGCGTCCTGGTCGGTGTCACCGTTCACCGCGGTGATCCGCAGGTCCACCGTCTGCGCACCTTCGGCGGCGGGGATCCACGGGGCGGTCATCAGTACCTCGCGTTCCGCGCCAGGAGCAAGGTTCACCGTGAAGGTCTCCGTGGTCTCTACACCGCCGGCCACGCTGTAACCGATGCCGAAGGAGCTCACCGCATCGGAACCCACGTTCTTCACCGTTACGGCGATGGCCACCGGAAGGCCTGCCTCGGCGAAGAGGCTGGTCTGGTTGGATACCACCGCGATATCACGCGCTTCCGGCAGTTGTACCGTGAAGGTGTACCGGTTCATGGCACCGCCCGTGGCGGGGAACGAGGCCGCATAGGTTCCGCCGATCAAGACCGTGAAGCCCGCTTGGCCATCGCCGTAAGAGTCCAGACAGATGATGTCGTACTGCGTGCCCTCGACCAGGCACCAAGGCCCTTCGGTGATGGTGGCGCTGTTGGCATAGCCACCCGCCGGCGAGCTGAAGTTGCCCGCGCTGGCGCAGGTCACCGCGCTGTTGCCACCCACGAAGAGGGGCGATGCGCCGCACGCCGCACCCGCAGCCACCAATTGCCACATGGTCTCGTTCCCATACTGGTCGGTGTGTACTTGTATGCTCACTTCCAATTCGCCGGCTTCGCATTGGGCCATGGCGAACGTCGGCACCAAGGCACCGATCACGAGAAGGCTGAGGGGGGAGGTTCTGATCATCTGGTTTGTTCGGTCGAGGCGCCGAATCTAACCGCAGACTGACGATCGTCATCCTTTTTCCAAAAGTGAATACGGCCGTTCCTTGGAAGGATAGGCGCAGGCTTCGTGTCGCCCTGTCCGATCAATACGCCGATACTTCCGACGAAGGCGCGATCCGGCCTGTCGAGTGCGGTAGCGGCCTTGCTACATGGTCGCAGTATTGCCTGCTGCGATCGCCCTAAGGAATGGCAGGACCGCCTGATGAAAGTCATCCGGCCGCTCCGTGTTGCTCAGGTGGCCGGCGCCGGGTATGACGACCAGTTGGCCATGGGACAGTGCTTCGGCCATGTGAACGCTCGTGGGCAGCGGCATCAATTCGTCCTCATCGCCGGTGATCACCAGCGCTGGACCCTGGAAGTCGCGCAGTACCGCGGTTCGGTCGGGTCGCAAGGCCATCGCACGGGAGGCGGCGGCCACGGCTTCCGGGTCCTGCCGGGCGATCATCGCTTCGATCCGGGCCGCTTCCGCAGGCCGCTCGCGCCGTGTGGTGGCACCCAGTACCTTGGGTACCATGGCCCGGGCGATCACGGACATGCCTTTCTCCAGGGCATCGTGCGCGGTCGTTTCCCTTCCTTGTTTCCCTTCCTCCGTATCGGCGGTACTGCGCGTGTTGCATAGGATCAGTGCGGCAACGCGCGCAGGAGCCCGTTCCGCAAGGGCCATGGCGATGTAGCCGCCCATGGAAAGGCCGCAGGGTATGAATCGGTCGATGCCTCGTGCGTCGAGCTGGTGGAGGAGGTGCGCTGCGGTGGCCTCCATGGTCCGCATGGGCGTGGTGTTCCGCGCTTCGCCGAATCCCGGCAGGTCCGGTGCGAGCACATTGGCCACGGTGCTCAAGGCTGCGATGTTCGGGTCCCAAAGTGTATGGTCCAACGGAAAGCCATGGAGAAGCAGGAGGGTGGGGCGCATGGGTTCTCTTGGCGATAAGGATAATATCATTCGCACATTCGCTAACGGCCGAAGATGCCCACTATGTGCTTTCCGGAGGTGTCTTGGTCCTCCTATACTTGTTCCATGGTAGGACCACCGGTGCGCTCGTTCCTGTTGATCGCATTCGGTATCAGTTGGGGTATCGCGGGCGTGGGTGCGCTTTTTGGTGTGGATACCGCGCATCCGGCCTACCCCGCGGTCGCCGCGATCTGCATGCTGGGGCCGGCCATTGCCGCATTGGTCCAGTGGCGTTTGATGGAACGCGCCGCATGGAGCACCGTGGGCCTTCACCCGGCGCGGATCCGGTGGCATGGCCTGTTGTCCACGGTCCTGGTGGGGGTGTGCATCGTGCCGTTGACCTTGGCGGTGATCCACCTTTTCGGCGATGGTTTGGCGGTGGGGGCCTTCGGCCACGTCGAGGTGTCGGGTGCTCGTTTCGCCGAGCGTGTCGCGGCGATCATGAGCGAGCAGGGCCTGGCCGCGCGTGGAGGGGTGGTGGAACGGCTGGCGGGTCTGCCCGGGGCTGGGATCCTATTCGCCTTGCTCGCCGTGGCCGTGGTCGCGGCGTTCACCATCAACCTGCCGTTCATGCTTGGCGAGGAGCTGGGCTGGCGCGGCTACCTGTTCGGCGCCCTGCGGTCCTGGCCGCCCATACGCCGGGTGTCGTTCACCGGTGCGGTCTGGGGGGCTTGGCATGCACCGTTGATCGCCATGGGTCACAACTATCCGGGCCACCCCGTGGTGGGGATCCTCCTGATGGTTCTGTTCTGCGTTCTCCTCGCCCTGTTGTTCGACCATGCGCGCTGGCGCTCCGGCAGTGTATGGGCCCCGTGCGTGTTGCATGGCATCATCAACGGCTCGGCGGGCGCGTACCTGTTGTTCGCAGAGGGAGGCCATGTGCTCGTGGCATCGCCGGCAGGGATCGCGGGATGCATCGCCATCGCGCTCCTGGCCACGGTGGTGCTCCTGATGGATGGTGCCTACCGCAGGGCGTTCCTCCGCCCGACCGAACCGGATACCCGAACACCGCTGTGACCATGGACCTGAGATCGTGCGTTGTCGTTTGCCTCGTGGCGTCGTCACTGCCCATGGCCACACGGGCCACCGAATACATCGTGCCCGCAGGACGCGATGTGTCGGCGTTCTTCGCCGAACTGCCCAAGGATGCCACCTGTGTCTCGTTCTCCGCCAGCGATACCTACCATGCGAGCGGCGATATCGTGCTCCCAGCGGTGCGTTACCTGCTGATCGATGGGAAAGGATGCACCCTCTCCTTGGCGCCCGGCTCCAACGGCTTCACCAACCCGATCGCCGATCAGAAGATGGCCGCCCAACGCACCGGCAACCGCTATACCATCCGCGATTTCGCGGCGATCACCGGCGGGCGCAAGGCGATCGATCTGCAAGCCACGCTGAACAGCACCGTGGTCAACTGTAGGCTCACCGGCCAGACCGAGGTGGCCGTGGACCTGCGCTTCTGCCTGATGGCACGGTTGGAGAGCGTGCTGGTGACCAACCCGGCGAAACGCGGGTTCGTGGTGCGTTGTGGCGATTGGCCCGGCGCGAATACCAGCAATAGCCAGAGCAATCACACGGTGTTGCAGCAGTGCAGGGTGTATTGCAGCAAGACCACCACCGATGCGTTCACTGTGCTCAATAGCGGTGGGGTGCGCCTATCCGACTGCATCAGCGAAGGTGCGCCTGCGGACCATGACCTCTTCCTCTCGGCACGGACCGATGGCGACGAGACCCGGCCGGCGAACAATCCGGTGGTGAAGACCTTCACCCTCTCCAATTTCCACGTGGAGCACCGGTCGCGCCAGGCCAGCATCCACGTGAACATGCCGCCCAAGGCCACCGTGAACCTGGAGAACATCTACTGGAACAGCCCGATCGGCGCACCTGTGATCCTGTACATGTCCGGGCAGTTGAACGTGTCCGACATCGGCTGGTGGAACCCCGATTTCCAGATCCATACCACGCACCCGGTGCCGCACATCAACTTCGATGCCTGCCACAAGGCACTGGTGGTGACCGATACGCCCGATGAGAGCGGCAAGCGGGCAGGAGCACTGCAACTGGTGGGTGAACACCCCGCCGGGCGCAAGCTCGATCCCACCTACGTGCGGATCACGCGCCGCGCCATGTGATCAGCTCCCCGCGGCCCTCACCTCGATCTCGTGGCCGTCGAATCGCACGCGCTGGCCCGGTCTGATCTTACAGGTCTTGCGCAGTTCCACCTGGCCATCGACCTGGACCAGCCCGGCGGCCACCAGATGCTTGCCCTCGCCGCCCGAACCACAGAGACCGGCGAGCTTCAACAACTGGTTCAATTCGATGTGGTCGCCTTCCACCTCGAAGCTCTGTGTCTGCTTTTTCATGCGATATGGAGGAGGAGGGCTCGGATCGGTCGCGGCCCGCCCGGGGAGAGGATCTCGTCGCCCACCCGTTTGCCCATGAGCGCACGGGCCAGGGGGGAGGTGAATGCGATGCGCTGTTCCTTCACCGAGGCTTCATCCACGCCCACGATGGTCCATTGGCGCTCATCGCCGGGACCTTCCCCGTTCAGGTAACGCAGGGTCACGGTGCATCCGAAGCGCACCTCGTCATACGTGGTCGGTGGTTCCACCACGCGTGCCGTGCTGAGGCGTTCTTGCAACAAGGCCAGGCGACCATCGATCTCCGCGTGCCGTCGCCTCCGGTCGTACTCGCTTCCCTTGGCCGCTTGGCGCTCCTGTTCCAGCACTTGACGTTCGTGCCGGAGCTGTTCCAACCCGCGGGGCGTAACGTAGTTGGCCACACCGTCGGGCAAGGGGGCGCGTGGGGGTATGAATGGAGGCTCTTCCTTGTCGTCCTCCCGTACGAAGCCGCGGCTCATGGTGCGGGCGAAGCTACGGCGGGAGGAGAGGTCGGCAGTTCACGGGAGGCAGTAGGCAGCGTGGCACCTGCGGCAAGCGTGTGTAGCTGAACCGCCATAGGTTTCGGCTTTCCGCTGTGGATCGCAGACCACGCTGCCGACCACCTGCTGCCGACTGTACTCCTCCTTGCTTACTTCGTGCCAGCATGCACGGCTTTTTCTACGGCAATTGGTTCATCGGCCTGTGTGCCGTGGCATTGGGCGTGGAGGCGGCCATGCAGCAGGAGGTGCCGCTGAACGGGGCGTGGTACCACGTGCTGGTGTTCCTGTCCTGCGTGGTGTTCTACAACCACGCCTACCGCGGGGCCACGGCAGAACGGGCCACCGACGATCGCATGCGTTGGCACGTGCGCCATGCGGAGCGCCGCCGGGTGGTGCGCCGGGTGCTGGTGTTGGCCTTGGTGCTCGGTGCTTCAGGTGCGCTCTACGTGTACCGCGATGCGCTGTTGGCCGCCGGCCCCTTGCCTTGGGCCTTGTTGCTCATCTTCCCCCTGGTGGCGTTGGCGTACAACGGATGGGGTGGGGTGGCCCTCCGCAACATCGGCTGGAGCAAACCCTTCGTGCTCGGCTTCGTTTGGGCGGGGATAACCACCGTGTATCCGGTCCTGGTCCATGCCATCATCACCCGTGCTCCCATGCCCGATATGGCGCTTACCGCACGCCTGTTCTTCAAGAACATGATGTTCTGCGCCATGTTGGCGGTGCTCTTCGATATCAAGGACCATGCGGACGATCATCGCAACGCGCTACGCACCTTCGTCGTGCAGCGTGGTTTGCGTACCACCTTGTTCCGCATCGTGCTGCCGCTCACGTTGCTGGGGCTGCTTTCCTTCTTGGGCTATGGTGCCGCGCACGATTTCAGTGCCATGAAACTGTTGCTCAATGCCATTCCCTTCGTGGCGCTGGTGGCCGTGGTCTACGCGCTGCGGAAACGGCGGTCCATCCTGTTCTATCTGGCCGTGGTGGATGGTCTCTTCCTGCTGAAGGCCGTGTGCGGGTCCTTGGCCATGCGCTGGTTCTGAGGGTTCGCCGGCTACCACTTCCCCCGGAGGAGTTGGCACATCCATTCGGTCTTTTCCGGAATGGCCTCTCCGTCGTCACCGTTCCGTGGCCCATGCCCTCGGTCGCCTCGCTCCCTGCGGTCTACGCCTTCGGCCGTGCAACGCACCCGCTGTATCGTCCTGCGAAAGCCCCCTTCGCATCTTTAGCCACGCCTTGATGCGAAATGGTATGAAATGAAAAAGCCCCTGGGAAGGGGCTTCTTGCGGACCGGACGGGACTCGAACCCGCGACCTCCGCCGTGACAGGGCGGCATTCTAACCAGCTGAACTACCGGTCCGTTCAGCCTCGCATTCCTGCGAGGCGGGTGCAAATGTAAGGCTATGTCGCATTCCTGCAAGTGCTGAATGAAAAAGTCCGCATTTCCTCAGTACAGCCGAGCCCGCTTCGTCAGGAACTCCAGCAGTACCGGCTCGAATCCGGCATTGATGTCCGCTTCCACCAGATCGATGCGGTACTGCCCGCATTTCAGCTTTAGGCGGTGCCACCGTTCGGCCACGGCGGCTTTGTACGCTTCTCGGACCTCGGCGGGATGGGCTTTCACCTGTTCGCCGGTCTCGGTGTCCACGAAGGTGTAGGGGCGGTCGGCGAGGTCGAGGTCCAGTTCGTGGCGGCGATCCACCACATGGAAGAGGATGATGTCGTGCTTGTTGAACCGCAGATGCTGCAGGGCGTCGAACACCTGGGCCTCACGGTCCGCGCCGTCGAGCATGTCGCTCAGGATCACCACCAGGCTGCGGCGGTGGGCGCGTTGTGCGATGTCGTGCAAGGCCTCCACCACCGAAGTCTGCTGCCCGCGCGCCGGAGCGTCCGTGGAAAGGAGTCCTTCGAGGTGTTGCATCAGGTGGCGCAGATGCACGGCGCTGCTTCGCGCCTCCTCCTTCACCAGCACGCGGTCGCTGAACGTGGTGAGGCCCACGGCATCGCGCTGTTTCCGCAGCAGCTGGATGAAGGCCGCAGCCGCATGGGCGGCGAACTGGATCTTGTTGAAGCCGCCGTTCGGCACGCTCTCCGGGTAGTACATCGAACTGGAGGCATCCAGCACCAAGTGGCAGCGCAGGTTCGTCTCCTCCTCATAGCGTTTCACGAAGAGCTTGTCCGTACGGGCGTACAGCTTCCAGTCGATGTGGCGCGTGCTTTCGCCCGGGTTGTAGAAGCGGTGCTCGGCGAACTCCACGCTGAACCCGTGGAACGGGCTCTTGTGCAGGCCCGCGAGAAAGCCTTCCACCACCTGCCGCGAATGGAATTCGAGCGGGCTAAGGACTTGGAGGGCTTTCTGTTCGATGGGCATCTTCACGCGTTAGCCTTGGCACGGGCGACCGATGGTGCAAATGTCGGCTTCGGAGGCCGTTCAGTCGCGCACGGCGCCGGGTGGGTTGAACAGCTCCCAATCGTCCCAGAGGTGGAAGGAATCCTTGAAGGTGGCCACCCATTCGACGAACAAGGGGCGGAATTCCTCCACGGCGGTGCGCAACAGGTCGAAGTAGGGCTGCTCGGAATACCCCGCCATTTCCAGCCCTCGGAGGGCAACGATCATTTCGCGACAGGCCCGCCGGATGAGGCAGGCGTTCTCCATCTTCAGGTCGTACAGGTCCATGGCATAGGCGCCCGCCACCTTGGCCCCGATGGTGTACGCGTTCTGCATGATGTCGCCCTTGCTCTGCTCGAGCATGTGGTGCTGGAATGACCTCTGGTCGTCCGAAGGATCCTCGCCCGAGGCCATATCAGGAGCACCCTCTACGATGGCCGTGGCCAGCTTGCGGATCTCTTCGGCCTTCTTGAACAGGGGCGTGCGGCGGTAGTCGTCGTGGTCTTCCATGGTCCTGGTTCGGCTGGGAACGGTCGTGGTCAGCAGGCGGTGCCCGTACGGCCTAAGGCGGATGCCGAATGCCGTGTGCGGGCCACAACGATACGACGATCAGGAAGAAAGAACCCCGCCGAGGTATTGCCTGGCGGGGTTCTTCGAGACCGTTCGTCGATCAGGCCAGTTGGCCTTCCAGTTTCTGGCTCAATTGGCTCTTGGGAACTGCGCCCACGCTGCGGTCCACCACTTCGCCGTTCTTGATGAACAGGATCGTGGGGATGCTCCGGATGCCGTATTTCATGGCCACCTGCGGGTTGTTGTCCACGTTTACCTTGCCGATCACGGCTTTGCCTTCGTAGTCCTTGGCGAGTTCTTCCACCACGGGACCCACCATGCGGCAGGGACCGCACCATTCCGCCCAGAAGTCGACCATCACGGGTTTGTCGCTCTTCAGTGCCAGTTCTTCGAAGTTGCTGTCGGTGAATTCGAGTGCCATTGTTGTTGGGTGGGCACCTTGCGATGCCTCTTTTGTTACGGTTCGTTGGTCGTGCAAGTTGTGGATCGCTGACGATCGATCTACCATGTGATCCGATCAGTTTTCCACGCGTTATGACCGCAAAGGTACTGCCCCCAGACAAGATCCTTGCCATGGAAACTAATCTGACGATCCGTCAGTTGAGGGTGTAGGAAACCTCGGGTAGGCCGTCCAATGACCGGATAAGATCTTCGCTCACCGCCACGCTGATCCCTTTCGTGGGCGCTTCAAGGGCCATTTTTTCCTGTTCGCTCACGAGTTGGATGCTCACCTTGCATTTGCCTGGAGACGCTTTCAATAGCTGTCCAAGTTCACGGGCCAAGGCGTCGTCCACCCGGTCGGCATCCAACTTCAGATTGAGCTTGGTGATGTATTTCTCCCGCGCGTCGCCCAATAGGTCGATGTTGTACACCTTCAACTCCATTTGTCCTTCATCGCGCCCCCAGGTACGTGCCATCGCTTTCCCCTTCACCAGCAGCAAGGCGCCGGTCTGCAGGTAGAGCTTGAACTTCATGTAGTCCTCACTGAAGAACATGAATTCGTGGGTGCCACTGTGATCCTCCAACGAGAGACTTCCGAAGGGTTTGCCGCTCTTGGCGATGCGGTGTTCGGCCTTGGTGACGATCCCCGCGAAAGTGAGGTCGCGGCCCGCCAACTTGTCCAGTTCCTTCAGATCGGGCAGGGTGGTGTTGCACAAGTGCTTGATCTCCAAGCGATGGTCGTCCAGCGGATGGCCGCTGAGGTAGAAACCGATCACGTCCTTTTCGTAGTGCAATTGTTCCAGTGCGCTCCACGGGTCTATGGCGGGGATCGTCGGCTCGGGGATGGCGGCGCCTTCGTCGGCCTCGCCGAACATGTTCACCTGCGCGCTGTCGGCACCGTCCTGGCACTGTTGACCGTATCGGGTGAGTGTTTCCATCCACGTGGGCTTGCCCTCGCCGGGACTGTGGAAGTAGTGGGCCCGGTGCGTGCGGGGAAGTCCATCGAAGGCACCTCCGTAGGCCAGGCTTTCCAGAGCCTTGCGGTTGGCCGAGCGCAGGTTCACACGGCGTACCAGATCGAAGATGTCCTTATACGGACCGTGCTCGTTGCGCTCCTTCACGATCGCATCCACGGCGGCTTCGCCCACGCCCTTCACAGCACCAAGGCCGAAGCGCACCTCGCCCTTCTTGTTCACGCTGAACTGCAGCTGGCTCTCGTTCACGTCGGGGCCCAGCACCTGGATGCCCATGCGGCGGCACTCTTCCATGAAGAAGGTGATCTTGTCGATCTGCCCGCCCGAGTGGGTGAGCACGCTGGCCATGTACTCGCTGGGGTAGTTGGCCTTGAGCCATGCGGTCTGGTAGGCTACGAAGGCGTAGCATGTGCTGTGCGATTTGTTGAAGGCGTATTGCGCGAAGGCCTCCCAGTCGGTCCATACTTTTTCGCACACCTTGGCATCGAAGCCGCGTTCCTTGGTGCCCTCGAGGAACTTGCCCTTCATCTTGTCCAGCGTGGCGCGGTCCTTCTTGCCCATCGCCTTGCGCAGCACGTCGGCATCGCCCTTGGTGAAGCCCGCGAGCTTCTGCGAGAGCAACATCACCTGCTCTTGGTACACGGTAACGCCGTAGGTCTCCTTCAACAGGTCCTCCATCTCGGGCAGGTCGTAGAGGATCGGCTCCAGCCCGTGCTTGCGTTTGATGAAGGTGGGGATGTATTCGAGCGGCCCCGGCCGGTACAGGGCGTTCATGGCGATGAGGTCGCCGAATTGGTCGGCCTTCAGTTCGCGCAGGTACTTCTGCATGCCCGCGCTTTCGAACTGGAAGGTGCCGTTGGTTTCGGCGCGCTGGTACAAGGCGAAGGTCTTGGGGTCGTCCAGCGGGATGTCGTCGATGGCGATGTCCACCCCGTGGTTGGCCTTGATCATGCGCAGCGCATCGCGGATGATGGTGAGCGTCTTCAGCCCCAGGAAG
>SSGN01000084.1 GCA_008016945.1 Flavobacteriales bacterium | reverse complement strand
TGGCTGTCCAGAAATCCACATTGTTTGTATGGGCATACCGCTTTACCCCTCCCTGCCACGAGAGCACGATGGCCACGATGAAGATCAAGAAGAACACCAGCACCGGCCAGGGGAATGCCGGGCTGTCGGTGCTGGCCTCGTTGAACTCTCCCTTGGCCATGGCCATGAGGGCATCGGTGGCCTTATCGACCCCCGTGAAGTACGCACCGGCCTTGAAGTTGGGGATCACATACCCTTGGATCACCTGGCGTGCCCGCAGGTCGGGGATGGCGCCTTCCAAGCCATAGCCTGTGGCGATGAACACCTTGCGTTCGCCGGGGGTGCCGTTGGGCTTGATCAGGAAGACGATGCCATTATCGAACCCGGCCTTGCCGATCCCCCACTGCTCACCGATATCGAACGCGAGGTCCGACTCGGGTAGCCCGCAGAGGGTGTCCACCACGATCACCAGGATCCGGTTGCTGGTCTCCCGGGCGAAACGGGTAAGCTTGGCATCGAGCTGCTCCGCTTCGTGCGGCTCGAGCAAGTCGGTATACTGCCAGACCAGCTTGTTCTGTTCGGCCTGGGATGGCTTGGCCAGGGTGCAATCGAACCGGGCGGCCTGCGCCCCCACGGCGAGCACCAACATCAGCGTCGCCAGGATCGCCCTCATCGTGAGCCGAAGCTGATGTCGTTGGGCAGTTCGTCCTGGTCGTTGGCCTCCCGGGGGAACAGGGCACTGAGCTTCTCGCCCACGGTATGCACCGCCTCCACCAGGCCGTCGGCCGGGCGGCCTGCGGCCAGATGCAGCTTCAACAGGCCCAGCACATCGTTCCAGAAGTTGGCGGGCACACGCCGATCGATGCCTTCGTCGCCGATCACGGCCAGCTTACGGTCGGCCACGCTCAGGTAGATGAGCACGCCGTTGCGGTGGCGCGTACGGTGCATGCCGAGTTCCTCGAAGATGAAGGCGGCATGGTCCAGTACATCCTCTTCTATATGGTCCTCCATGTGCACGCGGATCTCGCCCGAAGTGCGTTCCTCCGCTGCCGCGATGGCCAGACGGACCCGCTTCAGTTCGGCTTCGGTCAGCAGATCCTCCGCTGCGAGGGTCGGCATCACTTGAAGGAGATATCAGGTGCGTTCTCGGTGCCTTCCTTGGCCTCGAAGTAGCCCTTCTCGCTGAAGCCGAACATCCCTGCGAGCATGTTGCCGGGGAACCGCTTGATGCGGGTGTTGAAGTCGCGGGCCACATCGTTGTACTTCTTCCGTTCCACGCCGATGCGGTTCTCCATGCCTTCGTATTGGGCTTGGAAATCGCGGAAGCCCTGCACGGCCTTCAGGTCGGGGTAGCGCTCCACGGTCACCATCAGGCGCGAGAGCGCACCGCTGAACTGGTCCTGGGCCTCTTGGAACGCCTTGATCTTCTCGGGGGTAAGGTCGCCCGGGGCGATGTTCACGCTGGTGGCCTTGGCCCGGGCCTCCACCACCTGGGTCAAGGTCTCCTTCTCGAAATCGGCGGCTCCTTTCACGATCTCCACCAGGTTCTTGGTCTTATCGGCGCGCAACTGGTAGGCGTTCTCCACGTTGCTCCATTGTTTCGTCACATCCTCGTTCAAGCCCACACTGCCGTTGTAGAAGTTCATGGCCCAGAGCGCGATCATGGCGATGACACCGAGAGCGACGAAGAGTCCGAGGTACTTTCTCATGGTATTGGGTAGTGGTTCTTAGCGCACGAATGTAGGTATGGCGCGTGGGCCGTGGGTCTTCAACCCGCATGCCGATCCATGAGCGGCTGCCATGCTGGCAGGGTGGTCGCAGACCCAGGCCAACTGTGGAATTGATCGAACTTCGCGCCATGCGGCTCTTGGAAGCTGACGGGCGGCTGACCCATGCTACGCGGCTGTTGCTGGGGGCAGCCAGCGGCGTGCCGGACACGCTGTTGGCCTTGGCGCAGGTGCGGCCCAAGGAGCAGAACTGGCTCCGGTTCCCATGGTACCCCACGGCGCAAGGTGGAGGAGCCTTCGTCCTGGGCCACCGCATCTATGTGCACCGGCGTTTCCTGCGCCCCGGCGATGGGCGTGCCTTGCTGCTGATGTTGGCCCATGAGGTGGGGCACCTGCCCCACGCCGCCCCGTTCGGCTTTGGCGCGGTGGGAAGAGCGCGGTTCGTTCTTTGGGCAGCAGGGCACTACCTCATGAGCGCCTTGCGGCACGGTCGGCATGCCCACCGTCGCGCACGGATCGAGCAGGAAGCCGAGCGCGGCCGTTGGGTGTTGAGCAAGCTCATCCACGACACGCCTACCGACCCGCCAGAACAGCAGTTGCACACTGCGGAAACCATGCGGCAATGGCTCCTTCGGCACGAGGCCTCGATCCGCGCGCTGCACCGCGCATACCCGGGATGGCGCGCCTGACCTGGCGCCATGGCCGGGCCGGGCGTAGCCCCAGCGGATCAACGCACCACCAGCACCGTGGCCTTGTCCGTGCGGCCTTCGCCGATGCGCTCCACCACATAGGTGCCAGGCGCAAGGCCCGACAGGTCGAGGCGTGCCCGTGGCCCTCCGATCGCTTGGTGCTCCAACACCACCCGTCCGGCGACATCGCACACGCGGATCAAGCTCCGAGCCTCTACGGGAACGACCAACTCCTGTGCGGCCGGGTTGGGGAACACGCGGAATGAGGGGGCTTCGGTCCCGGCCACGCTGGTGATGATATCCTCCGGATCGTAGTAGAACTCGGCCGCGGTGGGCACCCCCGCGATGGTGGTGACCTCCAGCACGGGCTTACCCATGCCTAGGGCGATCCACTTGTACTCGATGGTCTCCGGCTCAGGCATACGGAACCCCATGTTCAGTTGGTTCACGTAGATGGTATCGGTGCGCTGCAGCACGCTACGCACCCGCAGCACCTCGAAGGTATCGGCCGGAAGGATCAAGGTGCCCCAGCCGTCCACCTCGGTGGTACGCACCTGGTCCTGTCCGAAGTACAGCACGGCGGGGATGGACACGTTGAAGGCGCTGTTGGACACATCGGTGGCGCCGAACTCCAAGGGGAAAGCGAAGATCCGGTCGGTGGGTTGGCGGCGCACGCTGGTAGGCAACCCGTTCACATTGGCCCCGAAACCCACGTTGAAGAAGCCGTTCACATCGGCCCGGTGGTAATCGTACACATCGGTCATCGAAAAGGCCATCAGGCTGAAGTCCGTGCCCTTCACCCCATAGTCGGCGCGGTTCTGTGGGTACAGGAACGGATTGTTGAAGAACAACTGGTACAGCAGGGGTGTGGCGGAGACGCTCACCGTGGTGTCGGCCTGCTCCAACAGGGGTTGCAGGGTACGCATGTCCCAGGTGACACCGGCGCCGGTGAAGGCCACATCCACGCCGGTGGCCAGGGTGGTGCGGTAGCGCAAGGTGTCGTTGGCATTGGGCATGTCGGCCTCTCCGATGGAGATCTGGGCGAAAAGGCCTGAGGTGAGGAACAGCGCAGGAGCGAGTAACGATAGCCGCATGGAGTTGAGCAGTTTGAGCAAAGCTACCGGACTTCAGCGGAAAAGAACAACCCCCGACCCCGTTCCAAAAAATGTGAAGCCGGGGAGGCGACCGGCCCGGTCCCGAAGCCGATACCCCGGAGCCTGTACCTTTGGGGCGATGCGCAACCTGATCCTTCTCCTGGCGCTGTTGTTGGCGGGCGGTACCTACGCCCAACCCGGCACACCCAAGCCCAACCTGGTCCAGTTCAGCGGGGTGGTGGTCACCGATAGCTTGATGCCGATCCCCTTCACCCATATCCTGGTGAAGGACACCTACCGGGGTACCATGAGCGACGTGTACGGATACTTCAGCTTCGTGGCCCAGGAGGGCGACACGATCCTCTTCAGCGCGGTGGGGTTCCAGCGGAACCAGTACGTGATCCCCGACAGCCTCACGGACAACAAGTATTCCATGATCCACGTGATGAGCCGCGACACCATCACGTTGAAGGAATACACCGTGTACCCCTGGCCCTCGCGCGAGCAGTTCCGCGAAGCCTTCCTGGCGCTGCGCCTACCGGCCGACGACCACCAGCTGGCCATGCGCAACCTCTCGCCGGCGGAGATGATCCAGCGCATGGAGAACCTGCCTCCGGATGCCTACCAGAGCTTCCAGTACCAGATGGCGATGGACCATACCAAGCTGTACTACTCGGGCGGGACACCGGTTGTCAACCTGTTCAACCCCATCGCTTGGGCCCAGTTCCTGCAAGCTTGGCAGAGCGGCGCCTTCAAGGCGAAGGATTGAGTCGGATCATGGCAAGGACCGCTTCCTTCGATCCGTCCCGATGCGCGAGAACCGCACCTTGAACCTTGGGTCTTGATCCTCGGGTCTTGCAACCTGCCCCCACCATGTCCTCCTTCCGCATGATCGCCCAGACCCAGTTCGGACTGGAAGAGGTGCTCCGGAACGAACTGCTCAAATTGGGCGCTCGCGACATCGAGCGGCACAACCGGGCGGTGAGCTTCTTCGGCGATCTCGGCTTCCTGTACAAAGCCAACCTCTGCATCCGTACCGCCATCCGCATCCTGGTGCCGATCGACGCTTTCGCCATGCGGTCGGCCGAGGACCTGTATCGCGGGATCCACCGGATCCCGTGGGAGGAGTTCATCACCCCGCAGGACACCTTCGCCATTCGCAGTACGCTGAACACGCCCCATCTGGACCATTCCCAGTACGCCACGCAAAAGGCCAAGGACGCCATCGTGGACCGGTTCCGGGAACGATTCGGCCAGCGGCCCTCGGTGGATGCCGACGCCCCCACCCTGCGGATCCAGATCCACATCCACGGCGACCAATGCCAGGTAGCGTTGGACAGCTCCGGCACCTCCCTGCACGAACGGGGCTACCGCACAGAGACCGGCCCGGCCCCGATCAACGAGGTGCTGGCCGCCGGCATGGTGGCGCTGAGCGGATGGGACCCGCGCAAACCCCTGGTGGACCCCATGTGCGGCTCGGGCACCATCGCCATCGAAGCCGGCCTGTACGCGTGCAACATCCCGCCGGGCCTGTTCCGCAAGGGCTTCGGCTTCCAGCAGTGGAACGATTACGACGAGGACCTCTACGGCACCATCCACGACGCGCTGCTGAAACGCATCAGCGAGGAACGACCGGTGATCGTGGCCGGTGAACGATCCGAAGCCATCTTCGAAATGGCCCGTCAGAACGTGGCCCGCGCGCAACTGGAGGATACGGTCGCGGTACGGCACACGCCCTTCGAAGAGCTGGAGCCACCGCCCGGCACGGGGACCCTCATCATCAACCCGCCCTACGGCGAACGCATGGACCATCGCGGCGCGGAGGCCGAGGCGGAGGTTGAGGCCATCCAGGCGCTCTACAAGATGATCGGCGACACCTTGAAGAAGCGCTGGGCCGGCTGGCAGGCGTGGGTGATCACCTCGAACCTCGAAGCCGCCAAGCACATCAAGCTCACCCCGAAGCCGCGCATCCAGCTCTTCAACGGTGCGTTGGATTGCCGCTTCATGAAGTACGACCTGTACGAAGGATCCCGCCGGCTCACCCCGCGGCCCTCCCCCACGGCATGAGCACCGCCAACAAAGGCATCGCCCAGCGCTGGTTCGCCGCGTTCAACGCGCACGACCTCGAAGCCTTGCTGGCGCTGTATGCGGATGATGCACAACACTACAGCCCGAAATTGAAAGTGCGCCAACCGGAGACGAACGGGCTGATCACGGGGAAGGCCGCCCTGCGAGCGTGGTGGCGCGATGCCTTCGACCGCCTTCCCTCCCTGCGCTACGAAGTGGTGCGGCTCACCGCCGATGACGAGCTGGTCTTCATGGAATACATCCGGCATGTGCAGGGCGAGGAGGACCTGCGCGTAGGCGAGGTGCTCGAGATCCGCGAAGGGATGATCGTGGCGTCGCGGGTCTATCACGGATAGCTCGGAATGAACGCGATGGTGTGTGGCGTGTACCGATCGCCAAAACACCGATCATGCACATCCTGACCCGCGCGCTTCTCCTTGCTCCCACCCTGCTCCTCGCCACCGTGGGCCGGCCCCAGGCCATGGGCAACCTCCTGTACGAACAGAACAGCCGCATCTTCTTCCAGCAGGCCGAACAGCCGGTGAAAGCCACGGTGCAGGGCAACATGCTGGTGCTGGAGGTGAACGCCATGATGAACATGCGGGCGGACAGCTACCTCGCCATCTTCCACATCACGCAACTGGGGCAGACCGCCGAAGAGGCCGACAGCCTGATGAACGAACGCATCAACGGGTTCGCGGCACGGGTGGGAAAGGCGGGAGTGAAGGAAGCCGACGTGTTCGCGGACATGCTCTCCTTCGTACCGGTGTACGAGATCGAGACCACGCGTAAGCTCTTCAGCACCACCTACCAGGAAGTGCCCGCCGGCTTCGAGATCCAGAAGAACATCCATGTGAAGTTCCGCGATGCGCGCATCCTGGACAAGCTCGTGACCGCCGCCGCGAAGGAGGAGATCTACGACCTGGTGAAGGTGGACTTCTTCGTGCATCAACAGAGCGCCTGCTACGACACCCTGCGCCTGTTCGCCACCAAGCTGTTGCAACAGAAGCTCGATGCCTTCGAGAAGCTGGGCTTGCAGGTGAAGGACAGCCACCGCACCGCCGCGGAGAAGAACGGCGCCTACTTCCCGCTGGACCGCTACACCGCCTACCAGAGCCGTTCGCAGACCAGCTTGAACAGCCGTCGGAAAGGGCAGGTGGTGAACGATGTGAAGAAGAGCAACACCCTGTTCTACAACAAGGTGCCCTACCAACACTTCGACATCGTGTTACACGCCGAGATCACCGAGCCGCCGGTGCAATACACCTACAACCTCACCATGTACTGCCAGCTGCCCGAAGCTTTCAAGGAGAAGGAGAAGCAGAAAGAGATCAAGGAGATCATGAAGTACATGTTGATCACCCCGGACGGGAACGTGAAGGAATTGAGCATGAAGTGACACCCGTTCGCGACCTTCCACGGGTCCTCACCTCCGCAGGCATGAGGATGGTGCGGTCCTCCATCACCTTCACGGAAAAGGTGGAACGGCTCAAAGGCGGAACGACCGAGCAGGCCCCAAGTACTACTGTGGGAATACAACGAGCCGATGAAAAGGCAGCTTGCCGGTAAGGCAGTGGAACACCCGAACTCCAGCTTGGCCTTCCATGGGCACGGTGAGCAGCGTTGTACGCCTTTGACGCCCCTTTACGACTTCGGATTTCCGGAGGGCCATGGGGACGAGGTGCTGAGCGCGAGCATTCCTACATTCGTTATCGACTGAATGAATGATCGCACGAAAGATCACAGCTCTCGACTACGCGGCCAAACTCCTGCGGCCATGAGAACGCTTTGTTTGGCTTTCATCCTCGTGCCTGTTACGTTGGACGCGCAGCATTGGCGTGGTATTGGCCGGGGAGTTCAGGTCCATGGCGACGTGCAACTCCTTTACGGGGATAGCGTATTGGACCGCTTGATAGGCGCAGGGCCCTTCCCGGACATCTTCAACGAGAACGATTCCGTGGAAGCCACCAGCATCGCCGCGTGGAACGGCCAGCGTTGGGATAGTTTGGGGCATCGCCTTTCGCCAGGAGCAGCGCAGACCCATTGCCTGGAGCGCTACGATGGCACCCTCTATGCCAGTGGCAATTGGAGCTTTCAGAACGATGCCGGACAATGGACCACCGGCTATGCCCGCTTTGACGAGAACACCCTGCGCTCGAGCGATCTGGGGTGCTACAACCCCCAGTTCAGCGGCCTGGGAACCATGACCTTCCGGGAAGATGGAACAGGGTTCTATTTCACCGGCCACCGGGGTGATCCGTGTTCGCTACCGGCCGCCAATGTGTTCACTTACGACGGCAGCAATTACGCCAGTTGGGCACCCTATCAGCAGATCCCCTATCATCACAACAATTACGTCGGCTTCGTCTTCGAGTTCCGGGGCATGTGGTACATGACAGGCCTGTTCCGCGATCCATATACTGAAGGTTCTTGCAGCTTAATGCGCTACAACGGAAGTGATTGGGAATATGTGCCAGGTTGGGGCCAGTTGCTGGCACCGATCAAGGAGTTCAGCATCCACAACGACACCCTGTACATCGCAGGCACTTTCCGCCGCTCGATGGGCGCGCCAGGTGACCTGATCGCCCGTTTCGACGGCAGCACCTGGGATAACATGGGCGGGGGACTCTTCTACGAACCGGCACCCATGAGCGGCGCAGCCCTTGACCTGCTCTGGCACCACGATGAATTGTGGGTGGTG
>SSGN01000039.1 GCA_008016945.1 Flavobacteriales bacterium | reverse complement strand
GCCAGATCAGCGTTTCGCTGCCGACGATCGCGCTCGATGACCAGCTACGCTGCATGCCCAATCCGGCCACCGGCGGCGAGGTGATCTTGATGGGCGTGGAAGGCCCCGCGCAGGTGATCATCCGCGATGCATCAGGTGCGGAAAGCCACCGGTTCAATGCGCCTCCCGGACGGATCCGCATGGAGCTGCGCGATCGACTCGCAGCGGGGATCTGGTGGATCGAGGTGGTCGCGCGCGAAGGCACACGATCGCAAGTGCGCCTGGTGGTGGTGCGGTAGGCCGCGACCCTGTTGAGGTGGCGGCAGTCGAGTCCTTGCTTCATGCGACTCAACGAGTGGGCACGGCGCCACAGCGGCAGAAACGTACCGAAACGGGTCTGATGGCCTGGTTCTCGAGAGGTTCTCGATAAGGTGGATCTACCGCTTCACCGCATACCGCAACGCCACCGCTCCGGAACCGAACTCCTCCCGGCCCACGAGATCCAGGTCCACCATCTGCGATAGCCCTGCGAACAAGGTGGGGCAGCGACCAACGATGCGTGGATGCACCATGATCTGGTACTCATCGATCAGTCCCAACTCGGTCAGGGCCATCGCGAGCTGCACACGGTGATCACCTGGCTCACGGGATACGCTGAGAAGGGCATCGCCAAAGTGATCGCCGACAAGACCGCACCTCGGACGTTCCGGTCCCGTATCCCAAGGCCATCTCCGGGTCGGTGTTGGGCGCGGCTCACTCCGCTTTGCGCCAACGGGCGATCTCCTGGGTGCCTTGGTTGAACACCAGGGTGTCGTTGCTTACCGCGAATCCGTCCACCGTGGGCAATGCCGCATACAGGGCGGTCTCATGTTCCATGTCTGGGCAGGCCATCAAAGTGGAGTGCAGCTCCCCGAAGCTTAATCCGCCGGTGGCGGTCGTGTGGTAGGGCCCGCCGAACCCATTGCAGCCCGTGTTGCCTGCCACGCTGCTGTCCGCTTCGTTGAACTGGATGTGAGGTGTGGGTCGGTCGGTTCCCTTGGCGATGGCGGCACCTTGGAGTTCGACCAGCTCCCAGCGGGTGCCGTGAAGCACGTTGCTGGTGGTGGCCACAGGGGGCATGTGGTCGGGTTCCGTGGATCCGCCTTGTTCGGAGGTGGTGCAGGCGGCCAAGGCCAGGCCGAGGATGCCGAGGTAGGGTCTCATGGTACAAAGGAACGCCATGGCCCGCAGGAACGTGCGCTGGGGAGGGCGCGAAGGACGTGTAGGCGGTGAGGCGGAGCAACGCATGGAGGTACCCGGGATCGGCCGCGTACGGCCCGGATGCCGCCGATCGTGTCGGGATCCGCCCGCACCCACGATCTTCGCAGCGCCTTACACGGTCGGTGATGAGGCGAGCCTACCATGCGCCACCATTGGTCCATTCCGCTCTTCGTGCTCAGCCTCGCTTTCGGCTGTCGTGGCGAGGAAGACACCATCGTGCCCACCATGGGGCCCATCACCGAGAGCGTGTACGCCAACGGTTTCGTGAAGGCACAAGGTCAGTACCAGGTGTACCCAACGGTATCGGGCGCCGTGTTGCAGCTGTTGGTGAGCGAAGGGGATACGGTGTCGGCCGGGCAAGCGTTGATGCGGATCGATGATCGGGCCAGCGGTGCCGGTGAGCGGAGCGCGATGGCGCAGGTGGCCTTGTTGGAGCGCAATGCAGCGGAACACGGGCCGGTGTTGGTGCCACTGCGCGACGCCGTGGAGCAGGCACGGGACAAGTATTTGTTGGACAGCCTTAATGTGGAACGGCAGCGCAACTTGTGGGCCCAGCGGATCGGCAGCAAGGTGGATCTGGAGCAGCGCGAATTGGCCTTCACGGCGAGCCGTGGGGCTTGGGTGCGGGCCCGGCAGGTCCTGTCCGAAACGCGTGACGAGCTCCGCACGCAACTGGAGGTGGCGCGGAACAATGCGATCGTCAACCGGGCGGGGCAAGTGGACCGCACGCCCGCGAGCGCGATCGATGGCCTCGTTTACGACCTGATGATCGAGGTCGGCGAGCTCGCCACGCCGCAGCGGCCCGTGGCCGTGGTGGGCAGCGCGGAAGACCTCTACCTGGAGTTGGAAGTGGACGAGTTCGACATCCGCCAGATCCAAGTGGGCCAGGTCGCCATGGTCACGCTGGACAGTCATGCCGAGGAGGTGTACGAAGCGCGCGTCTCGCGCATCATCCCCATGATGAACGAACGGTCGCGCACCTTCACGGTGGAGGCCCGGTTCGTGCAACGTCCGCCACGGCTGTACCCCAACCTCACGGCCGAGGCCAGCATCGTGATCCGCACCAAGGCCGATGCCCTGTTGGTGCCTGCCACCTACATCGTGGACGGTGGTTACGTGCTCACGGGGAAGGATGAACGCACAGCGGTGAGGATCGGTGCGCGGGACATGGATATGGTGGAGGTGCTGGAGGGGATCACCACGGGAACGCGGCTCCACAAGCCTTGATCCATGCGGCTATTGCTGAACATCGCCATCACCTTGCTGCGTGCCAAGATGCGCCAGAGCCTGGTGGCCGCAGGAGGGGTCATGTTCAGCATCGCCATGTTCGTCACCCTGCTCGGTTTCATGCACGGGTTGAACGGCCTGCTCGACGGGTTGATCCTGAACCGTACCGCCCATGTCCGCCTCTACCACGAACCCACCCCATCGGCACGGCAGCCGGTGCAACGGGCCTTCGCCGACAGTGTGGCCGGGCCCATCCACCACTTCGTCCGGTCCATCAAGCCCAAGGATGACCTGCCCCGATTGCGCAACGCCCAAGCCGTCATGCAGGCCTTGGAACAGGACCCGCGCGTGATGAACGTGACCCCGCGTGTGGTAGCTCAGGTCCTGTTCCACGTGGGCACTACCGACCTCAACGGGCAGGTGGTCGGTATCGATGTGCGCCACGAGATGCGCTACTATCGATTCGGTGATCACATGGTGGGCGGTGATCCCACGGACCTGATGCGCGGCAATAACACCATCGTGCTCGGGAAGAAGTTGGCGGACATCATGCAAGCCCGCATCGGCGATCAGGTGCAACTCACCACCGCCATGGGCGAACGCGCCATGCTCCGCGTGGTGGGCTTTTTCCAAAGCGGGATCGCCGAGTTCGACAAGTCGCAGTGCTATGCCAACATAGGCACCGTGCAGCGGCTGTTGGCGCGACCGGCCGGCTACATCACCGACATCAACGTGAAGTTGCACCGGATCGAGGAAGCCCCGGCCATGGCCAGGGAATGCGCGGCGAGGTTCCCCGCTCAGGCCATGGACATCCAGAAGGCCAATGCGCAGTTCGAGACCGGCAGCAACGTGCGCAGCATCATCAGTTATGCGGTGGGCATCGTGCTCCTCATCGTGGCCGGCTTCGGGATCTACAACATCCTCAACATGATGATCAACGAGAAGCTGGACACCATCGCCATCCTCAAGGCCACGGGGTTCAGTGGGCGCGATGTGCAGCGGATCTTCCTTTTGCTCAGCCTGGTGATCGGCATCAGCGGGGCCATCGGAGGTGCCATCCTCGGCTCCCTCCTGCAGCACATCATCAGCATCATACCCTTCCACGCCGAAGCCATACCGGCCCTCACGCATTTCCCCGTGGACTTCAGTGCACGGTTCTACTTCATCGCCATCGGGTTCGCACTGGCCACCGCATGGGTGGCCGGTTGGTTCCCGGCACGCCGCGCCGCCACGGTGGATCCGGTGGAGATCATCCGAGGCAAATGAACACAGCCGGACCCGTGCTCGAGGTGGAGAAGGTGAGCAAGACCTTCCACGATCCCCTGACCATTCAGGTGCTGAAGGAGGTGAGTTTCCAGCTGGCACGAGGTGAGTTCGTGAGCATCACGGGCAAGAGCGGTTGCGGGAAGAGCACCTTGCTGTACATCCTCAGCACCATGGACACGGACTATCAGGGCGAGCTGCGGATCGATGGCGAACCCACGCGACAGGCCGACCCGGGAAGGCTGGCGCGTATCCGCAACGAGAAGATCGGCTTCGTGTTCCAGTTCCATTACCTGCTTCCGGAGTTCAGCGTGTTGCACAACGTGATGCTGCCGGGCTTGAAGCTGGGCATCAAGGAACCCGGGGAGGTGGAACACCGGGCCATGGAGTTGCTGCACACCTTGGGGATCGCCGATCAGGCGCTGAAGGGGGCCAACCAGGTGAGCGGTGGGCAGAAGCAGCGGGTGGCCATCGCCCGTGCCCTGATCAATGATCCGCTCATCATCATGGGCGATGAACCCACCGGCAACCTCGACAGCCACAACAGTGCCGTGGTCTTCGACATCTTTCGCCGGATCGCCGACGAGCACAAGCGCAGCCTGCTGATCGTGACCCACGACCGGGACTTCGCTGAACGCACGGACCGGGTGATCGAGATGGAGGATGGCCGGGTGGTGCGGGTTTGACCTGCAAGCGGTAGCCCCCTCCCAACACGGGCCTACGCCTTGATCCGAATGCGTAGGACACCTCCCCAGCCGGGCCATTCGACTCCCCGCATATCGGCGCGGACGCGGGTTGAAGGCGGCGCGTCATCCCGTCCTCTGCCCGTGGTGAACAGGGCCCCGGAGCCACCACGGAGCGCCGACCAGCATGTGGGGTGGATCTTTGCCTTGCCGCCCCATGGCTCTGTGGATGGGTTGAGGTCTACTTCGGCTCCCACAGCTCGATCTTGTTCCCCTCGGGGTCGTACACCCACGCGAAGCGGCCGTACTCCTCGTCCTGGCGCTTGGGATCGATGCGCACACCGGCGGCCTCCAGCTTCTTCAACAACCCGTCGATGTCCTGCACGCGCAGGTTCAGCATGAACTGCTGCTTGGCGTCGAAGTAGTCGCTGTCCTTCTTGAAGGGCGAGAACACCGTGGGCCCGGCATCCTGCTGCCAGATCCAGCCATGCTCCTGGTCGTTGATGCCGAGGTGGTCGTTGTACCACTTGGCCAAGGCCTTGTGGTCGTTGGCGCGGAAGAAGAAGCCGCCGATGCCGGTGACGTGTCGGGACATGGGACTGGTGTTGGATGAGGTGAAGATAAAGGGATGCGTGGACGATCTGCAGCTATCGCCCGATGCGATCGAACGTTCTTTGCACTTGCGTTCATCACAGTACATGATCATGATGCGTACCTTCCTTGTTGCCCTTGTCCTCGCGCTGACTACTACGGCCTTTTGCCAGGGCACATGGACACAGGTCGCCGACCATCCGAGCCAGTGGTATGCCCAAGCGTCCTTCAGCGTGGGCGGCAAGGGCTACGTATGCACCGGATACAATGCCAGCCAGAACACCGCACGGTTGTGGGAGTATGATCCGGCCACCGATGTGTGGATGGAGAAAGCCATGCTGCCCGGCGGTGCGCGCCAGTATGCCAGCGCCTTTGCCATTGGAGACACCGGCTACGTGATGTGCGGCTGGAACAACTCCACCTCAACGGACTACAACGATCTATGGGCGTATCACCCGGATACCGATACGTGGGTGCAGAAAGCTTCACTTCCCGGTCCTCCGCGGTATGCGGGCGTGGCATTCAGCCTCGATGGCATCGGTTACTTCGGCACTGGGGCGGCGAACGCCACGTGGTACAACGACTTCTACGCCTACGATCCCACTACCGATACGTGGCAGCAGAAGCCGAATTTCCCGGGCAACGGACGGCGTTGGGCCGTGGGTTTCGGCATGGAGGGCAAGGGCTACATCGGCACCGGCGAAAGCAGTGGCGTACGTTACCGCGACTTCTACGCCTACGACCCAGCTACCGACATGTGGCAGCAGCGCGCCGATCTGGGCACCACGAACCGGCGCAACGGCTACGCATTCGTGATCGGTGGGCAGGGCTATGCGGGTGGTGGGCAGGACTTCACACAGAACTGGAACGACTTCCACCGGTATGATGCGGACACCGACGCGTGGGTGCCGGTGAGCAACTTCCCGCTGACAGCATGCAAGAACGGCACCTGCTTCAGCACGGGCTTGGAGGCCTTCATCGTGGGCGGCAACGGGCAGGCACCGGTCTTGTCCGATACGTGGCGCTTCACACCGGACACCCCGACCGGAGCAGCGAATGCGCTGGAGATCGCCCGCCCGCCGTACCCCAACCCCGCTCGCGATCGCCTGAACATCGATCCGGTCGGATCGCAGACGTACACGATCGTCGATGCCCTGGGTGCCGTGCGTGCCATGGGGCCCGCCCATCACGTGTTGGATGTGTCCGCGCTGCCCGTAGGTATGTATATGCTATTGCTGGAACATGTCGGGGCACCTGCTGCACTGCGTTTCGTAGTGGAGCGCTGAGGGTTGCATGCGAAGGACGTAGCTTTGGCTACCGACCATGGCCGGAAGCCGTGGCTCGAAGTCCGATGAGCAAGACCCTGACCAAGCCTCGCGTTACCAAGCCATCATTGAACGGCAACGGCCACTCTGCCCCAAGTGCAGCCACTGAACGCCTGCCCGTGATGAAGACCTACAAGATCTTCATCGGTGGCAAGTTCCCCCGCACCGAGAGCGGGCGCTACTACCAGCCGAAGGGTACCGACGGCAAACCGCTGGCCAACGTGTGCCGCAGCAGCCGCAAGGATGTGCGCGACAGCGTGGTGGCCGCACGTAGCGCGTTCGGTGGCTGGGCCGGACGCAGCGCCTTCAACCGGGGCCAGATCCTTTACCGCATCGGCGAGATGCTGGAGGGCCGCAGTGCGCAGTTCGTGCACGAGCTGGTGTTGCATGGTGCCACGCCGAAACAGGCGGAGGCCGAGGTGGCCGCGGCCATCGACCGCTGGGTACACTATGCGGGCTGGTGCGACAAGTACCAGGCGCTCTTCAGCAGCGTGAACCCCGTGAACACCTCGCACTTCAACTTCAGCGTGTACGAACCCACGGGTGTGGTGGGCATACAATGCGCCGGAGCCAACGGCCTGCTGGAGCTGGTGAGCCTGATCGCGCCGGTGATCGCCGGTGGCAACACGTGCGTGGTGGTGGCCAGCGAACAGCATCCGCTCCCGGCCGTCACCTTCACCGAAGTGCTCGCCACCAGCGACCTGCCCGGCGGCGTGGTGAACCTGCTCACCGGCCAACGCAAGGAGCTCCTCAAGCCGTTGGCCACGTACATGGACATCAACGCGGTGGTGGTCGCGGCGGCTACGGCGGAAGAACGCGGCATGCTCGATCAGGAAGCGACGTGCAACCTGAAGCGCGTGGTGTATCCGAAGGTGAACGACTGGAGCAGCGATGAAGCGCAGAGCCCGTACGCTATCCTCGATACGCAGGAGGTGAAGACCACCTGGCACCCCATCGAACGCGGACAGGGCGGGGGCGGGGGGTATTGATCATTGACTTCGTTCAACCCAGTGCAATGACCATCATCGTGAAGCGCACCACCACCAAAAAGCAGCTCGCCGCCTTGCTGAAGGGCCGCAAACGTGTGCCGACGAAGAAGAAGGGCGTGGACGTGAAGAGCTTCGCGGGCAAGTTGAAGTTGGACGAAGATCCGTTGGCCATACAGAAGAAGATGCGCGATGGATGGAAGTAGATTGCTGGTCGATACCAATATCGTCTTGTATGCATTGAAGGGCGACAAGGCGTTGGTGGAGATGCTCCACGATCAGGACCTGTATATCTCCTTCATAACCCGGATCGAGCTACTGAGCTTCCCGAGGATCGATGGCAATGCGATCGATCTGATCGAGCGGTTCTTAGCCCAGGTGCCCGTGCTGGAAAGCAATCCGGTGATCAATGCGGATGCGATCGAGCTACGTCGGAAGTCAGGGCTACAGGTGCCTGATGCGCTCATTGCAGCCAGTGCCCGCTTTCTGGGAGCTCGCTTGATGACGGCCGACAAGGATTTCAAGAAGATCGAGGATGAATTGGACTTGTTGTTGTACACCAAATGAACCTTCCCTACTTCATCCTCGATACGCAGGAGGTGAAGACCACCTGGCACCCGATTGAACGCGGGCAG
>SSGN01000014.1 GCA_008016945.1 Flavobacteriales bacterium | reverse complement strand
TCTCCAGGCCCATGGCCTTCACGGCACGGGGGTCGGGGATCCAGCGGTGCGGAGTGATCACCTTCTCCTGCTGGCCATTCGCCGCGCTCCAAACCGTACGCTTGCCACTGGGGCCGATGAGCACCACGAATTCGCCGTTCTCGTTGAAGCCGACATGATAAACGGCCGTGGCGCCATCCTCGCCATAGGCGAAGGCATAGAGCTTCTTCCCACTCTCGATCTCATGCAGCACCGCACCATTGCTGGTACCCACCAACACGCGATCGTTCTTGGGTGCGATGGCCAGGGCGGTCACCGCCGCCTTGCCGGTCTTGATGGTCCTTGAAGGGGTTTCTGCAACGGATTGTGCAGCTACGAGTTGGACCCATGTGGCCGTTGCGGCCAGAAGAAGTGTGCGAAGGTTCATTTCAGACTGGTTCAATGCGCTGTTCCTATTCCATCAATCGTGCCAGGCCGAAGCAGGTATAGTGGGCGGTGGCACGGGCGACCCTTTGGGCGATCGGCGCGCCTGGACAACGGCCCATTCAAGTCCTGTCCATGGCGTGTTCACCGTTCTCGATCGGATCGGGACCAAAGATCGCGTGCGAAAGTAAAATCCTGTTCGGGATCTCCTGAACGAAGGAACCCGAGGTCATACTGAGACGGCATGAAAGAACTGATCGATCCAATGGTGAAAAGGTGAAATGCCTCGCACCCTTTCACGCTATCACCCCAGTGGTCCGGATCGCTAAGCTCGGCCGGATCTTCATCACCGGCTCAGTATCGATCAGGCATGACCTAAGGACATCGTGCAGCGGTATTCACGGGAACCTCTTTAGGCGAAGCGTGGGCGAAAAAGAGACCGGGAGACGGATCAGCGGAGACCCCGAACAGGCTCTAAGACCTCGGCCGTGCGTTGCGGACCGCGCACCCGAGCTATCGTACCAGCAGCCACGCTTGCCCACCTCCATCGCGGCGCACCGAGGCCAATGCTTCCACGGCTTCCTGGCGATCGGCATAGCTGCCATAGGCCACCGGATGCAATTCACCATAGCGCGGCAGCCGGGTGGCGTGGTAGCCTTTGTCCCGGAGCTCCCTCAACAGACGGTCTGCGTTCTCGGGTTGTGCGAAACAGCCGCCCACCACATGGAACCGCAGTTGCAACGTGGCCTTCGTTGGTACGGCCACGGCGGTGGTATCGGCAGGTGCGGCACCCAGGTCCACGGTGAGGGAAACGCTATCGTTGTCCGTAAGCGGAAGGGTCTGCACACCGAAGGTGGCTTCAGGCAGGGCGAACACAGCGGCTTGTGCCTGCAACGGTGGCACTGGCACGGCGCTCGAGGTGTAGGTGGGTGTTGGTCGCGGACCAAAAGCGAACCTCGTAGTGGTGCCGCTCATACCGAGAAAAACCGCTGCGCTACCGCCGACCAGAAGCAGGGCCACGGCAGCGGCGGCGGCCCAGTTCCAACGCCGTGTTGGCTCCGGCGCCACGGGCTCCTGAAGGCGCTCGGGCAATGGGATCACCCGAGGCTCGGGCACTGCGCGCACCACGGCCGACACCGGCCGAAGGCCGAAGGCTTCCTTCAGGAAATTGGTCCGGTGATCGGGGTCGAACTGCAGGTTGCGGTCCGCATCGCGGTAGAAGATACCGATACGAGGAAGCTCCACGCGGCCGGTGCTGTTCAGTTGGTCGCGCCACGCACCCACTTCTTGCTCGATCACCGCGTTGGCCGCTGCGAACCCGATGCCATCGCGTTGGGCGATATGATCGGAAAGCAGCCCATCGTTCCGCAACAGGTGGCGGTTGAAACCCACCTCCTTGCCAGGTGGGTGGATCAGCTCACGGGCCTCGTCGAGCCGGGCCGGGCGATACTGGGCCAAGAAGCCGCCCCATCCGGGTACGATCACACAGTCGTGCTCGAAAAGCAGTTGATGGAGGTCGCGTTCCAGGGCCATGATCCGGCGTGCAAGATAACGGGGAAGAAGAGAACCAGGACCGCTTGCGCCGCAACCGTTGTTCGTTGCTCCGAGAGCCTTCTGCGAAGGAGCTGGTGATGGTCTTTTCCGGGATGCACGAACGCTCCACAGGGCCAAGGACTTGCACCACCGGCATGGGGGATCGGCACAAGCGTGTTGGTACGGTCCGGCGGCCCTACCCTTCTTCGGCCCGCACGAGCCTTCTTGCCTCCTCCAGGTCCGCGGGGGTGTCCACGCAGAACGACGGATGCTTCGTCAAGCCGACACGCACCTTGTAGCCGTTCTCCAGCCAGCGCAGCTGCTCCAACGACTCGGCTCGCTCCAGCGGCGAAGGCTCCAGGGCGACCAATCGGGCAAGCACCTCGGTACGATAGGCATACAGGCCGATATGTTTCAGAAAGGGGAAGCTCGTACACCGTGTTCCGCCCTGGTGGTTGCGTAGTACCGGGATCGCCGCCCGGCTGAAGTAGAGGGCATCGCCATGCACATCGGTGGTGATCTTCACCTTCCCGGGATCGTCCAGGTCACGGTCGTCGGTAAGGGCATGGGCAAGGGTGGCGAGGCCACCAGGAGCGGTCGCCAGCGTAGCCGTTAGCTCATCGATCTGCGCCGGCACCAGGAAGGGTTCATCGCCCTGGATGTTCACCACGGCATCGAAACGTTCCGCACTCAGGATCCGCAGGGCTTCGTGGCAACGGTCGGTGCCGCTGGGATGGTCGGTGCTGGTGATCACCGCCTCGCCGCCGATGGCGCGCACATGTTGGAGGATCCGTTCATCGTCCGTGGCCACCACCACCTGTTGCAATGAGCGAGCCTGTGCGGCCCGCTCCAGCACGCGCTGGATCATGGTCATGCCTCCGATATCGGCCAGGGGCTTGGCGGGCAGGCGGGTGCTGGCGTAGCGCGCTGGGATGATACCGAGGATGCGCAGGTTCATGCGTGGTGGGATCAACAGCGGTGGTCAGAGGTCCAGGCTCATCTGCACCTGCATGGTACGCGGCGCCTCGATCGCGAGCGGCCGCATGGAATACTCGCGGTTCAACAGGTTGTTCACGATGAACGCCGCACGGAGCTGCGGGGTGATGTCGAAACCGATGCGGGCGTCGAAGATGGTGTCGCCGGAGCGGTGATCCTTCATCCACTGCGCAACGCCGGTGGACAAATTGATCGGCGGTGGCGAGGTATCGAGCTGTACGAAGATCAGATCGATGTTGCGCACATGGCTGTTGTAACGCACGCTACCACCCACGAAGAAACGTTCGTACCGCGCTTGAAGGTCCAGCCGGAACAACTGCTGGATCCGGAACTTCAGGAGGTGGTCGGTGGTATCGTAGCTGGTATTGAGGTAGGTGCTGGGTGGGAACGCGCTGGCCGGGTTGGGCGACACCCCATATCGCTCATCGGGCGTGGTGCTCACGGGCAAGGTATGCGTATAGCCCATCAGTGCGGAAAGCTCCACCGCACCTATGTCGCCTTTCCCCGCCAGTTCCAGTTCATACCCGGTGACCCGTGCGCCTCCGGTGTTCACGCTCATGAAGCCCAGGCCGATCATGTTCTCCATGGTGTAAGGCGGTAGTCCCCATTGGCCGAAAGTGAACTCCACGTAATCCTCGAAGTCCTGTTGGAACACCACGGCATCCACGTAGCCCATGAAGCCTCCGATCTTGAACCCTTGTTTGAGTCCCCCCTCCACGTTCCAGCTACGCTCGGGTTTCAGATCAGGATTGGGATACACCCGCAGGTTGCCCACGCCGGTGCGTATGAACCGCTCGCCGATGGTGGGGAACCGGAAACCTTGTCCATAGCTGGCCCTTAGGTAGGTGGCACGGAGCACTTGGTAGGTGGCACCGGCACGGAGCACGGGCTGGCTGGCCTCGGCGTTCTCCACGACGAAGCGTTCGTAGCGTATTCCGGCGCTCAGGGCGAGCTTGTCGAAGAGCTTCTTATCCAGTTGCAGGTAGGCCCCGGTGTTCAGCGCCTCGTTGCGCGGGTCACCATCGGCGTTGCCCACGTACAGTTCGGCGTCGGAGTTCACCTTCCGCCAAAGCACACCCGCGGTGGCCACGGTCTCGCCGAAGAGATCGAAGCGCTTCTGCACCTGATACTCCGCATGCACCGTGGTGTTGGCATTGCCCTGTCCATTGTCGTTGTCGAACACTTGGCGATGTACGCGGGTGCGCAGGCTGTGGCGGGTGCCTGTACGCGCGAGGTATTCCACGTACGGATCCACATAGAACTGCGTACCGCGGGTGCGTGTCACCGTTCCGGGCTTGGGTCGGTAGAGGCCGTCGTCGATGTCGTTCCAGATGAACACGCTGGTGCTGCGGCTCTTCATGGCGTTGGCGTTGATGCCGTAGCTGAGGCCCTTCACCTTTCCGTTCCGCCAGCGTGTACCGATGTTGAAACGTACGCGGTTGTCGTAACCGCCCGGGCCGGTGCGCAGGGGGTCCGCCGCGAGGCTGTCCGCGGCGATGGGCTCCGGGCCGATGTAGCCGTTGTCGGAGAACGCATTGCCACCGAACACCAGGTCGAACTTGCCGAAGCGTTGGGAATGGCTGAAGCTGGCACCGGATACCTTCGGGTTGTTATCGCCCCACCAACGCGCACCGGTATTCGCCGGCGTGTCGTAGATCCCCGAGAACAGCGTGGCCTTGGTGCTCGGCTTCTCCCTCGGGAAGGCGGTGCGTACGTTGATGACCCCGCTGAGCGCGGCGCTGCCATAGAGCACACTGCTGGCGCCCTTGATCACCTCCACCTGCTCCAGGTTCTCGATGGGCAGGAAGCTCCAGTTGGGGCGCCCGATATCGCCGCTGAGGATCGGCACATCGTCCACGAGCACCTGCACCCGGCTGCCCGCGCCGTAACTGAATCCGCTGCCCGCCCTGATCTGCGGTTCCTCATCCACGATCACCACACCGGGTACCTGGTCCAGCGCCTCGTTCAGGCTGGTGATGTTCTTGTTACGGATCAATTCCGGCCGGATCACGCTCAACGACTGGGTGACCTCGCCCACCCGCTGTTCGAACCTTCCCGCGCTGATCACCACCATGTCCAGCTGGGCCACCGATGGTCGCATGCGGACATCCAACGTCCCTGTGGTCGATCCCGAAAGCACCACGTGCCGTGTCACGCTCACATACCCCACGCAGGAGAACGCGATGGTGTATTCGCCGAAGGGCAGCGGCATGCTGAAGGCACCGGACGGGTCGGTGGCCACGCCTTTGCCCGGTGCGTGGATCACGTTCACCCCGAAAAGCGGTTCGCCGCTCAGACTATCCCGCACCACACCCTTCAACAAGGTGGTCTGGGCAAAGGTGCCCGCGGCACCGAACAGTGCGAGGAGCACCGCGATCAGCCTCATCATGTCGCGTATATATTCGTATGCGCTTCGGCCCCGGTCTCTTCAACGGGTGTGGGTAAATGTAGAAAAAGGGACATCCGCCCCTATGAGCGACCAGGAACTGATCCATCGCATCGCGCTCAGCCTGCTCAAGGGCATCGGTCCGGTGCACGCGCGCAACCTCGTGGCCTATTGTGGCGGCGTGGATCCCATCTTCACCGACCGTCGGTTGAAGAACACCTTGGAGAAGGTGCCGGGCATCGGGCCGAAGCTGGTCGCGAGCATCACCGACAGGAGCGTGCTCCAGGCGGCGGAGAAGGAACTGGCCTACCTGCGCGCACATCGCATACGTGCGCTGTTCTACCTCGACTCGGACTATCCACGCCGGCTGAAACAGGCCGATGACGCGCCCGTGATCCTCTTCGTGAAAGGCGAGGCCGACCTGGACGCCACGCACATGGTGAGCATCGTTGGCACCCGCACGCCCACCGAACCGGGCAAACGCCTGTGCATGGACCTGGTGGAAGGGCTGAAGGCATGCCAGGCCACCATCGTGAGCGGCTTGGCCTACGGCATCGATATCGTGGCCCATCGCCAAGCGTTGAAGAACGACCTGCCCACCATCGGCTGCGTGGCCCACGGGCTGGACCGTCTCTACCCCAGCGACCATGCCGCCACGGCGAAGGAGATGATCGAGAAGGGCGCCCTGGTCTCGGAACTGACCAGCGGCAGCCCTTTCGCACCCGGCAACTTCCCGGCGCGTAACCGCGTGATCGCCGGCCTCAGCGACTGCACCATCGTGGTGGAGAGCGGCCCCAAGGGCGGCAGCCTGATCACCACCGACATCGCCAGCAGCTACGACCGGGAGGTGTTCGCGTTCCCGGGCCGCCCCACCGATGCGCGCAGCGAAGGCTGCAATCGATTGATCCAACAGAACAAGGCCGCGCTGATCACCAGCGCACAGGACGTGATCACCTTGATGGAATGGCTTCCGAAGAAGAAGAAAGCCCCCGTGCAGGCCGCGCTCTTCACCGAGCTGCTGCCCGATGAGCAGACCTTGGTGGACATCATCAAGGCGCAGGGCAGCGCACATATCGACGAGCTCTGCGTGCGCAGCCAATGGGCGCAGGGTAAGGTGGCCGGGCTCTTGTTGAACATGGAGTTCAACGGGGTGATCCGGAGCCTGCCGGGGAAGATGTATCAGGTGAATTGAGCGCACCACGGCCATGGCCCTCCAGCAGACCGAACGACCACGGGGTGCTGTGCCGCCCACCACCCGGCCATGGCGAACAAAGAACCCCGCCAGGCTTGCCTAACGGGGTTCCGATGCATGGATCGACGAGCTCAGCAGAACTCCTCGTAGGCCATCTTCAGGTTATCCGCGATCATCTCGGCGCTGCGGCCTTCGATGTGATGGCGCTCGAGGAAATGCACCAGCTTGCCGTCCTTGAACAGGGCCATGCAGGGGCTGCTGGGGGGGTACGGGAGGAAATGCTTCCGTGCCTGGTTGGTGGCATCGGTGTCCACCCCGGCGAACACGGTCACCAGGTGAGCGGGGCGCTTGGCACCGGAGAGCGAAAGCTTGGCTCCTGGGCGTGCCGCACCTGCGGCACAACCGCAAACGCTGTTCACCACGCACAGTACCGTGCCGGGCTGCATCAGTGCCTTGTCCACCTGTTCGGGGGTCTGCAATTGTTCGAAGCCGGCCGACACAAGGTCCGTCTTCATGGGGGCTACGAGCTCTGGAGGATACATGGTTTCTGACCGCATCAACATCGAGGTTAAGGCTGATGGGCGGTACAAAGATGGTGAATGCGGAAGGCGATCGCCACGCCCCCGGCGATCCGCGGTGGGACCGTGGCGGGCGTACAGGGAAATGGCACGCAGGCCCGCCGAGCCCCTTGGAGCGTGCGAACGCCGCAGCGCCAGCAGCGCGAACCCGCGCCGCACCGCGGATCACAACGCCCGTTTCCGCTTGAAGAACGCCTTGAGCAGATCGGCGCACTCGGCTTCGAGCACACCGCCGGTGACCTGGGACTTCGGGTGCAACAACGCTCCACCGATCCGCCGGTAGCCGGCTTTCTCGTCGAAGGCACCGAACACCACCCGCCCGAGCTGTGCCCAGTACATGGCCCCTGCGCACATCACGCAGGGTTCGAGGGTCACATAGAGGGTACAATCGCGCAGGTACTTCCCGCCCATATCGTTGGCCGCGGCGGTGATGGCCTGCATCTCCGCATGGGCCGTGACATCGTTGAGCCGTTCGGTGAGGTTGTGGCCCCGTGCCACGATACGGTCGTTGCACACCACCACCACCCCCACGGGCACCTCATCGGCCTTGAACGCCTGTTCGGCCTCCTTCAGGGCCTGGCGCATGTAGTATTCGTCGTTCGTCTGCAGGATCATGCGGTGATCACGGCACGGCTATCGGATTCGTTCACCAGCACCTCCTTCACCTGGAACTTGATGTCCCTGATGTTGAGCTGCAGCGTGGTACGTCCGTTCCATTCGTTCTCTTCCAACGTATGGATCACGCTGAAGGGTTCGCCGCTCTTCACCTGCTCGTAGAACCCGGCCATCCGGAAGGCGATGGCATCGATGGTGGGTCCGGATGCACCGGCCATGCGCAAGGTCATCTTCAAGTGATCCTCGCCCACGATGCGCGCGTTGCCCGTATCCACCACACCACGGGTGAGGAAGACCGGCTTCATGTTCCCCGGGCCGTATGGCGCCATGTGGTGCAGGATCCGCGCCAGGCGATCGTTCAGGTCGGCAAGGTGCACCTCGGCATCCACCTCCTCCTCGGGCGTACGCAATGCGGGATCGATGGTCTCGCGCACCACGGCTTCGAAGCGCGCGCGGAAGGCCGCCACGTTCGCCAGGGGCATGGTGAGACCAGCGGCGTAGGTATGGCCGCCGAACTGATCCAACAGGTCGCTGCATGCGCTGATGGCCTCGTACACATCGAAGCCCTTCACGCTTCGGGCACTGCCCACAGCCTTGCCCTGGCTCTCGGTGAGCACGATGGTGGGCCGGTGGTACTGCTCGATCAATCGCGAGGCCACGATGCCGATCACGCCTTTGTGCCAGCTTGGATCGAAGATCACCGTACTCCAGGCATCGCGCACGAAATCGTCCTGTGCGATATGCGCGAGGGCCGACTCGGTGATGTGCTTGTCCAGCTCCTGACGTGCGGTGTTGTTACCATCCACGCGCAGGCCGATCTGCTCGGCCTGGGCCAGGTCCTTGGCCAACAGGAGTTCCACGGCCTGCCTGCCGTGCTCGATACGGCCCGCCGCGTTGATCCGTGGGCCGATCGTGAACACGAGTTCCGATACGCCCAGACGCTTCTTCACATTGGCCATCTGCATCATGGCCTTGATGCCGGGTCGCGGGTCCTGGTTCACACGTTCCAGCCCGAAGCGGGTGAGCACCCGGTTCTCCCCGGTCACCGGCACGATGTCGCACGCGGTGCTCACGGCCACCAGATCGAGCAGTGGCTCCACCTCGTTCCGTGGGATGCCGTTGCGCTGGGCCAGACCCTGCACCAATTTGAAACCGATCCCACAGCCGCTCAGCTCCTTGAAGGGATACGCACAGTCGGAACGTTTCGGATCAAGCACGGCCACGGCTTTCGGCAGCACATCGCCCGGTCGGTGGTGGTCGCAGATGATCATGTCGATACCGCGTTCCGCAGCATACGCCACCTTGTCCACGGCCTTGATCCCGCAGTCGAGCGCGATGATCAAGCCCACACCCTCGCTGGCCGCCCGATCGATGCCCAGGAAAGAGATGCCATAACCTTCGGCATAACGGTCGGGGATGTAGAACGTGAGGTTGCCGGTGAAGCGTTGCAGGAAGGAATAGACCAAGGCCACGGCCGTGGTGCCATCCACATCGTAATCGCCGTACACCATGATGCGCTCGTTCTCGCCCAAAGCCCTTTCGATGCGTTCGACGGCCACGAGCATGTCGGCCATCAGGAAGGGGTCGTGCAGTTGCTCCAACGAGGGCCGGAAGTAGATCGAGGCCGATGCGGGATCCTGCAGGCCACGCTGCACGAGCAGTGCGGCCGCCACGGGTGGGCATCGATCATTCACCATGCGGCCAAGAACCGCTTCATCGGCCTGTGGCCTCAACCGCCAACGCTTCGTTCGTACTGCACGCATGGTGTGAAGGTAAGGGCAGGACCGCCTCCGATCACTCCTTCATCAACTGCTCGCGACCGGTCCGCAGCCCCTCGCGCCCCTGGGCATCCAGGCCGGGTAAGCGCAGGTCCAGGGCCTCCAGTTGCTCCAGGACCTTCCACATATCGTGACCCGGGCGAACTGACGAACCTCAGAGTACCCCGGCCGCAGCCATCTACTTTTGTGGCAAATTCAAGAGCATTCATGTTCACCACCCCCCGCCCCCCCCCCCCCCCCCCCCCCCCCCCGCCCCCCCCCCCCCGCGCCCCCCCCGTGGGGGCCCCCCCCCCCCCCCCGCCGGGCCGGGGGGGGCGGGGCGGGGGGGGGGCGCGGCGGGGGGGGCGGTGCCGGTCGGTGAGGGGCGAGGGGGCCCGCTTCATGGGGTGCGCGGGCGGGGGGGGGTGGCGGCGGCGCACGATCACGCG
>SSGN01000208.1 GCA_008016945.1 Flavobacteriales bacterium | reverse complement strand
GGTTGCCCACCACCTTCGCGGGAAGGTCGGTGTTCGGCGCTGGCAACGTGTGCAGCGCCGTGGCGGCGGAGCGCAGATCAACGAGGGGCGATGCGGATGAGATGGACACCGCCTGCTGCGTCATGATGGACAGGTGGTTGCGGTGCCTCACCACCAGCAGGTAGTTGCCGGCCTTCACCGGGAAGCTGAGTGGCGAGACGCCGTCGAGCGCGACGATGTCGCCGTCGCGCTGAAGCGATCCGTTCACGCGGATGAGCCAGCCGACGCCCGGGATGGTGTGCCGCAGCTCGATGCGCAGCCAATCCACGATCGCATTGGGTCCGGTGGCGGACAACGCGCCTGGCGGGAGCACATCGGGGAGGGGGTTGAGCGGAAAGGGATCGGAGGAGGGGAGGTATCCACCCGCGCGCAGATCATCGCGCATAAGGTTCTGTGCCGGCACGTAGGGGCCACCCAGCCACACCCTGGCGTTGAGCGCGGCACCGCTGCCGGTGATGGAGGTCATCACGTTGTCGAACAGCGCATAACCCTCTCCCAGGCCGAACATAGGGCCGCTGAGGGCCGCACCAAGCACGGCCCCCGCGGGCAGCGGAGGCACGGTGAAACTGCCAGTCCCACTGTACCACGTCGTTTGCGCGGGAACCCCGAGTTGTCCACCTGGCAACGCCGTGAGCGAGGCATCCGAAAGGATCGCGATGAAGTCCCCCCGGATCCCGTAGCCCCATTGGTCCGGCACGGCCACCTCCATCTTGGCGGTTACCGTGAGGGTGACCACACCACCCGCCACGGCCATGGGCAGCGGCTGGTATGCGAAGATGTCAGGCAGCAGGGGCGCGTCCGGGTCTTCGACCATAACGCACGGTGTGCTGGTCGGATCGCGTGCCCTGATCCGCAGGCTGTATGCGCCGCCGTGCGTGGGCACGTCCGTGCTCAGTTCCGCCTGCTCGCCGCAGGGCGATGTCCAACCCTAAAGGCCGTCCTCGAAGTTGGGGTTGATGAGCTGCGCTTCCACGGTGCATGCAAGGGCTAGCGCGGAGAGAGCGAAAGTGGTCTTGATCATCGCGGTCATGGGTCTAGGGGCCGGGTACTTGTTCGTAGCGTACCGCCGTGGGTGTGGTGCCCCCGATGGTCTGCAGAATGATGTCCCGGTCGTTGTTCTCGCCGGTGTATTTCACCACGCCATCCATGTTCACGTCCTCCTTCCGGTATTGCCCGCTCAAGGTGTTCGAGGGCGTGTTGCCGCCAACGGCGTACAGGAGCGGATCGCGATCGTTGTCCGCGCCGGTGTACCGGATGTTCCGCAGGAAGTAGCCCGAGTCCAGCGTATTGCCCGGCCAGAGTGTGCGCGTGGCCCCCACGGTCTTGCGCGGCGGCCCGTTCTCCGGTCCGGTGCGGGTGTAGAAGGTGGTCGACGGCGAGCGCGCATCATAGATGACCGGTGTGCTGGACAGGGTGACGACATCGGTGCCCAGCACGCTGAGGTGGTTGCGGTGCAGGATGAGCACGTAGTAGTTGCCGCCCTTCACCGCGAAGGTGACCGGCGATACACCATCGGTGTCCACGATGTCGCCATCGCGCTGGATCAACGCGTTGCGGCTCGTTATGGGGATGTGCTCCTCGGGTCGTCCGGAGCGCAGCTCGATGCGCACCCAATCCACGATGGCATTGGGGCCGGTGACGGCGAGCACCGCGGGCGTGGTCGTTTCCCCCACGGGCATCTGCGGCCAGGTGTACAGGATGCTCGTGTTCATCTCCGTGGTGGGGACGAGCCCCGCTGCGCGCAGGTCGTCACGCATGAGGCCCTGCGCCGGGACGTAGGCGCCATCGAGCCATGCCTTGGCGCTCAGCCTGGCCCCGGTGCCGCTGATGGTGACATGCACGTTGTCGAAGAGCAGGTAGAAGTCCTCAAAGCCGGAGTAACCACCGAAGCCGATGCCGAAGGTGCTGCCCGCCGGGAAACTGGGCACCGTGAAGGTCAGGTCCTGCATCGTCCATTCCGCAGGCTGCGATAGCTGGTACTCGCTCGTGAATGAAGGGACTCCTGATCCGTTGATGACGACGTAGTTCACGATCGAGTTCGCTACCGCAGGCGGCGCACCCGGGTCCACGCCCGGGCGGCAGGTATAGCGCAAGCGGATCACGTCGCCGGGCTGCGCTGCGGGCAGGGCCTGGTAGAAGTAGGGATAGGTCGCGAAGTTCTGCGAGGTGGCGCGCACGGCCATGCACAAGGAGCCACCGTAGGGTGCGTCGGAGGGCGTCTCCCCCATCCATTCCGGATGCGACCGCAACCATGGTGAGGAACCGCTCTGCTCGAAGCCGGGGTCGACGAATTGCGCACGCAAAAGGCCAGTAGGAAGAAGGATGATGCAGGTGTACAGGAGCAGCCTCATACGTTATAGACGATGAGCGGGACAGCGGGTTGCTTTCGCGCGCTGCTAATATGGCATCTCAAAATGATCCTTCGGGCGGCGAACACGCCTTTCGGGCCCCTGATTCGTTCTGAACGACTCACGTAGCTCCGTTACGCAACAGGTCGCTCGTATCGGCCTGGGAAACTGGCCGCGCATCTTCGGCCGTTATTGAATTTCCCAATGGTATATGGAGTGCCACGAAGCGGAATTCTCGAAGAAAGGCGGCACCTTCCACATGGCGCAATGATGGGTGAACCGGCCCAAGAAGCACAAGATGGAGGCGCCGCGCTACCAGGCCATTAAAACGACTGATAGGTTAGTGTTGAAGCTGCCCGATGGCAAGAGCACGGTGCGGGTCCATGCCGACCCCGTTCTTCGCATTACCGATCGTGTTCCCCGCCCTTATTCCACGTCACGGTGATGCCTCCCGTGATCCACCGCCCCGGTAACCACACATTGGCGCGGTCCATCTGTTCGGCGTTCAGCAGGTTGTATCCGCTCACGAAGAGTTGGATGGGCCCGTTGTGCCAACTCACCTTGGCATCCACGCGGAAGTTGTCCGGATAGCTGGTGGCCACACCTTCGTTGAGGTCGACATAGGAGCCGACACGTTGTTGCCAGGAGAGGTTCGCCCGCAAGGAGAAACGGGACACGCGTCGTTCACCCCATGCGGAAAGGCGGTGGCGAAGGTGGTCGAGCACGTACAGCGAGGTGAAGTCGAATGCTTCACGATCGGTCCATTGGTAGGCGTAGATGGCGCCTATCAACGTGCGATCATCGGCGGAAGTGTTCTGCAGGCTGAGTTCGATCCCGTGCAGATCCACCGCGGTGAGGTTGGAGGCACGTACGGTCGTTTCGCCAGGGCGTTTCACCCAATCGATCAGGTCGCGCCCACGGCGAGAGAAGCCGCTAACGGTCGCGCCCCACCGCCCGCTTCGGAAGCGATGCCCCAGTTCCACCTGGTCGCCATGCTCGGGCAACAGGTCCAGGCTGCCCACGGCCCCGCCACGGTTGTAGTACAGGTCGGTGTAGGTGGGTAGTCTGAAGGCGCGCGAGGCAGAGGCGTAGGTGGTGTGGTGTCCGTTCCACACATGGCTGAGGTCGATCCCAGGGAGCCACTCCGGCCGGAACGCGGTGTTGAGGTTCAGGAGAACGCCGGCCTCGATGGTCAGTTTCTTCCAGCTGTACCGATGGTCCAGGTGGATGGCGAGGTTGCGCCTGCCATCGCTACGCGTGTACGGGTCGCGCGAGCCGTGCACCGGCACCGGCGTATGGAGCGGTGTTCCGAGCACGTTGCTCAGGATCCCTTCGTCGCGGGCATGTACGCCGATCGCGGTGGTGCCCGCTATCCATGCACGGTGCACCTCCGCCTCAGCGCCGAACACCTGGGTGCGGTGCACGTTGTGGAAGGTGTAGAAGAAGGTGGGCGTGAACCGGGCGGTGTCGGCGTTGCCACGGATGAAGTAGCCGTTGTCGAAGCGATAATAGCCGTCGCCTTCACGGAAGAGCTCGAAGCGATCGTGATGTTGGCGGAAGTATCCGCGCAGGCTCCAACTCCACCGACCGCGGTGCTTCAGTTCCACGGCGGCAAGGAGGGTGCGGGTGAGTTCCTGTTGGTCCGGATAGGCGGTGGAGTAGAAGTTCTGTGCACCGAACCGTTTCCCGGTCCAGCCCACTTGCCCACGCAGTTCCAGATGGTCCCATTGTTTGGTCGCTCCCAGGTGTGCGCCGGTTCGTGTCTGATCGCTGTTGGCCACGGCCCCATCGCTGCGTCCATGGAATGCGGTCAGGCGCATACCCAGGTCGTTGTGTGTCCACTCCTGCATGCCGCGAAGGCGCCAGGTGCCGAACTCGCCACCTTCCAGGGTAAGACTGCCGCGATCGCTGGTGGGGCGCCGGGTGATCAGATTCACCGCACCGGAGAAGGCACCTGCGCCGAAGGTGCGCGATGCACCGCCATAACACACGTCGATGCGTTCAAGGGCGTCGGCCAGAACGGGAAGGTCCATCAGGTGATGCCCCGTCTGAGGGTCGCTCATGGGAATGCCATCGATCAGCACCAGTGCCTGGTCGTAAGTACCTCCGCGTATGCTCAGGTCGGTCTGGGCGTCGAAGGGGCCACGCTGCCGCACGTCGATCGCGGTATGCTCCCGGAGCAGTTCCGATACTTCGGGACGTGCTGCACCATCCAGGGTGCGATGATCCAGCACTTGGGCATGCCGCGCCACCCGCTCCAGGGTTCCAGGAATGCGCGTGGCCGTGATCGCCACCGTGTCCAGGCGCAGGGTGTCGCGTTGGGCGCGCAATGCCGTGGATGCGAGGGATGCGGATAACAGCGCGAGCAGGAATGCAGGTCTCATGTGCGGCGGAAGAAGGGCGCAAAGATGCTCGATCACGGACGGTCGCCCGAACAGGGCCGCCATCGAGCGTCATCCGTGGCCTTCGGTCCAGTGCTCGCGGGTCATCGCAGATGCAGATACAACGCGGGATCAGCACCGCAGAATAGGGGGCAGGGCGCTCCTGTCCGCTGGTCTTCCAGCGTGCCCACCACCTTACCGATGCTGTTGCTGATCCGCACCGCCACCAGGTCGAAGGACCATCCGCCTGTGGTCGTCCGGCGCTCCACGACCCCAATGGCGTTGGCTCCGCTGACCGCGAGCAGGTCGTCGAGTTCGTCCTTTGTCGCATCCATGGACCAGGTGGGCTTGTTCGCCGTACCTGAGTTCTTCACGTCGCGTTCGGCTTCGGCTTCCTTCAGCATGTCCACCTCCGCATCTACACCGCTCAGTTTCACGAAGCTCTGGAACACGGTGTTATGGGTCTCCGGACAATGGCTCAGGTCACGTTTGATCGGACCTGCCACCACGGTCATGCCGTTGTTCTTGGCCAGGTAGAAGCGGGCGCCGCTGGCATCCGGTTCGCGCAGCAGGCGTTGCACATCGTCCTTGTCGAACACGGCGAGGAGCTCGGGCATATCGCATTCCACCGGCTCCAGGGGTGTTCTCAGTAGCGAATAGAGGAAGCCGCCGACCACGACGCCCGCCACCAGGCTGGCGATGAGTGAGGGAGCGCTGAACTTTCGGTCTTGGGTTGCCATGAGGGGGTGGTTAGGTATACGAAAGTTACTCCGCAGGACCATTGGGAAGCGCCCTGCCGAGCATTATCTTGTGGATCATGGTGGCCAGGTTCCCGCACATCGCGATCTGTTGTGGCCTGATGCTGTCCGCCATCGGGCTGTGTGCACAGGACCGGAACGTATTGCGGTCCTGCTTGGATAGTTGTGACGAGGCGGAACAGGCCGGAGCCTATCTGGATGCGCTACGCTTCGCCGATCGGGCGATGAAGGAGGCGGAGCGACTGGGTGATAGCACCATGCTGGCTTCCGTTCTGGTGCGGCGGAGCGAGGTTCGCCAGAAGAATGGCGACCTCAACGGATCCCTCACCGACCTGCACGATGCGCTCAGCCTCTATGAGGCGGCGGCCAACGACACGGGTAGGGCCGATGTGCTCAACGCCATCGGGTCCATCCATCACTACGACGGGAACTTCGCGCGGGCCTTGGGCTATTACCGCCGGAGCTTGGACCTGCGCAAGGCTCGTGCGGTGCCGGAGGAGATGGCTGTGCTGTACGGCAACCTCGGTTCGGCGATGGAGCAGCTCGGTGAGCTCGATAGCGCGCTGTATTACCACCGTGCGAACCTGGCCATCCGCAAGGGGCTGGGCGCGCCGTCGTGGATCGCGGTCTGTTATGCCAACCTGGGCGAATGCTTCGACAAGATGGGAGAGGGGGATAGCGCCCGCCACTACTTGGAGGCGAGTTTGGCGCTGTTGGAAGGCAAGGACGATGACTATCGGCGCAGTCACGTGCTGCGGCTGCTGGGCATGGTCCATCTGCACGAGGGTGCGTTTGCCGATGCCGTGCGTCATTGTCGGCGTTCATTGGTGTTGGCCACAGCGATCAAGAGCCTCCTGCTGAAGAAGGACTGTTACGAATGCCTGTATCAAGCCTACCGCGGCCAAGGGCGCACCACCGAGGCCTTGCAAGCCTTGGAGGCTCATGGCAGGGCACAGGACAGCCTCTTCGCGGTGGAACGCGGGAAGGAGAACATCCGCATTGAAATGGAGTACCAGTTCGAACGCCAACAGCTGGCGGATAGCCTGGCCCAGGTGGAGGCACAGCACCAGGCGGAAGTGGTGTACCAACAGCGGCTCACGAAAGAACGTGATCAGAAGCGTCTCTTCCTGTTCGGCACGGTGGCCGTGTTGATGGTGGCCGGTGGGCTGTGGAGCCGGTTGCACCACATGCGTCGTTCGCGGAACATCATCCAACAGGAGCGCGACCGCAGCGACCGACTGTTACTGAACATCCTGCCCAAGCCGATCGCCGATGAGTTGAAGGCCACCGGCCGGGCGCAGGCCCGCGAGGTGGAGGGGGTCTCCCTTCTGTTCACGGACTTCCATGGGTTCACCCGGATGAGCGAATGTTTCGCCGCCCAGGAGTTGGTCGCCGAGATCGATCGGTGCTTCCGGGCGTTCGATGCCATCAGCGCGCGCCATGGCCTGGAGAAGATCAAGACCATCGGCGATGCGTACATGGCGGCGAGCGGCCTGCTCCATGCCGACCCGCACAGCGCGGCCAAGGCGATACGGGCGGCATTGGAGATGCAGGCATGGGTGCGGGCACGCGCGGTGGAACTCGCCGAGGAAGACCTGCCATGCTTCTGCATGCGGGTGGGGATCCACACGGGGCCGGTGATCGCCGGGATCGTGGGCGATACGAAGTTCCAGTACGATGTGTGGGGCGATACGGTGAACACGGCGGCGCACATGGAATCGTCCGGGGCGGTGGGCGAGGTGAACATCAGCCGGGCCACCCATGCGATGGTGATGCACGAGCCGGGGTTCGTGTTCACACCGAGGGGCATGGTGATGGCAAAGGGCAAGGGGGCCCTGGAGATGTACTTCGTGGGCACACATGCGGTCCAGAACGGATCCGCCGATCGGGCCACGCATGGTGAGGTGGTTTAATACCATCTCGCCATAAAGCTTGGCCCGATCCACTTGCTCTTTTTCCAACCTACTTCACCGAAGAGGTGGCTTCGTGGCTTCGGCTACGCAACCACCTCTTCGGTTCGTCCTGCGAAAAAATGGCTGCGCATCTCTGGACCGATCCTTATGTGAAATGGTATACTGAGACGGCATGAAAGAACCGGTCTATCCAATGGTGAAAAGCGTGAGAAGGTGAAATGCCTCGCACCCTTTCACGCTATCACCCCAGTGGTCCAGATCGCTGAGCTCGGCCGGATCTTCATCACCGGCTCAGTAATGCCGACCGGTGTCATCGTGAGTCGGTCAGGTGCCCTTCGGTAGGTATGGCATCCCGTGGCCAAGGATCGCGAGGAGTGCCGGCGAGTGTGGACCGCGAATGGGGCGTATCGTGGAACGGCGAGCCATATCCGTTCCGGGTACGATGCACACGCGAAAGCCCCGGGTCGCCGGGGCTTTCACACGGAGAGCGATGGGCTTTAGGGTGCCTCGAAGAACCTCGAACGGATGGCGCGCGCCGCTATCATTCGTCCAGACGAGGCGCTCCGAAGAGAGGATACTGGATCGAAGTATCCGACTGAGGAGCAACAAAGTATGGGCGAATGAGAGCAAGCGATGACCGCTGTGCTTC
>SSGN01000204.1 GCA_008016945.1 Flavobacteriales bacterium | reverse complement strand
TTCTCGGCAGCGGCAAACTGCTTGCGTGCGGCCTGCACACGCGCGTCGGCGGCCTCCAGATCGGCCAGCAGACGCTCGCGCTCCAGCCGCAGCTGCTCCTCGGCCTCCAGCGCTTCGGCGCGCGCCAGCCCGACCTTGGCGCGATTGCGACTCTCCGATCCGAAGGGGATACGCACACCGATGGTCACGGTCTGTGCGTAGGAATCGCCGAAGCCGTCACGCTCGCGCGTGGTGGCGAGCAGCAGTTCTGGATTGCTGCGCGTCTGCACGCTCGCCAATTCGGCACTGCGCCGCGCGATCTCGGCGCGATCGAGGAGTTCGGCAAGCCCCGGATGCGTCGCTTCGGTCGTCGCTTCCGGCGCACCGAAATTGCTCGGCAGTTTCGGCAGAATTTCCGGGGTATCGGTCGCCGTTTCGCCCGGCATCATGCCGGCCAAGGCGCGCACCTGACGCGCGGCAGCCAGCACGGCGCTGTCCGCTTCGGCCTGCGCCGCTTCGGCCCCAGCCAGGGCGCCCTCGGCCTGATGCTGGTCGGCACGGGCCAGATCGCCGGCCCTGACCCGGCGGCGCACGTCCTCCGCGATCCGGCGGGCATTGGTCAGCCGTTCCTGAGCCAGCAATTGCTCGCCGCGCGCGCGGTGCCAGCCCCACCAGGCGTCGCGCACGGCCGCGGCGGTACGCAGTTGCGCCGACAGCACGCGACTGGCGACCGCCCGCGACTCGGCTTCGGCCAGCGCCCCGGAACGCGCACGTTCGCCGGGAAGCCAGAGCGGCACAGCGACGCCGGCAACATACTCGCGGCTGCCATCGTTGCGATTGAGGCGGTCGGTCTTGGACGACAGTTCGAGCGACGGCGGTTCCGCCGTCCAGCTCTCGGCCGTCTGCCGCCGGGCATCGGCGGCTTCGCGCCGCAGTTCGGCGGATTTTGCCTCGGGCTGGCGCTGCCAGGCGGCGTCGAAGGCCTGCGGCAGCGAACTGACGGTGCTTGCCGCATCATGAACCTTGCGAACGTCGCGCCCGGTTTGGGCTTGAGCGGCCGGTGCGGTCATGGCCAGACTGCAGGCAAATAGCACAAGGCCTGACAGGAAGGGTTTTCGTGTTTCTTTCGACATCCGATTCTCCGTTGATGAACTGACGCACGGGTCTTGCCGTGCGGAGAATCGACGGAGCGCGGCCAAGAAAAAGGCCGGTCGGTGCCTCGGCAATCAGGCCGAAGGCACGCGGGGAAACGTCAGGTTATGGTCTGGACGTCCGCCCCGTCGATCAGACGGGGAAGGACCAGTTGGGGCGTTCCGGCTGCGTTGCCGGCGGCGAGGCCGGTGCATGCGGATACCAGGGAGTCAGGGCAGGAGGAGCAGGGTCAAGCGCAAGGGCCGCAACATTCACCGTAGCGGCAGCACAACCGGCGTGGCAGGCAGCACAATCCAGATCGACGGCGAAGGATGGCACATCGGACGAATCGGTCGAATCCTGATGATGTTTGTGCTCGTGATGTCCGAAATGCTGTGCAGCAGCGCCGGTTTCGTGCTGGCAATAGGCCGCTGCCGCTGCCCAGGTGAACTGGAGCGGCAGGAGAACAAGCAGGAGGACGGCAAGCCAGCGGCGCATAGGGGCGGATTGTAGCTCAGTTTCCATCCACTACATCAAGTCCCGCTACTTCACCACGAATGCGCTCGACGTTGCGGTTCATCTGGTGACGCACAACATTCTGGAACAGCCAGCGCTTCGGCCCGGAGAGGTTGACGCCATAACTGGCATAGAAATCATCGGGGGCATCGAAGAATCCGAAATCCCGGTTGATGCCCTCCTTCTGGATGAAAGTATCGCAACCACGCCATTCGACGGGGGCGCTCTGCAAATCCGGTGTGGCCGCTCCATACCCGACGAAAGGCCCCTGACACGCAGAGAAGCGGCGCTGCAACGCGTTCAGGTAGCGACGATCGAGGATGAAACCCTCCAGCCGGAACCAGCGATCGTCGAGCCATGCTTCGATCCAGCTGTGGAGGATGTTCTGCGGTGCCAACACGTAGGCGATTCCGGTAACGGCTCCTTTCTGCAGGCGCTTGTCGATGGTGAAACCGTGTAGTCGGCAGGGAATGCCCACGGCCCGGAACAAAGCCATCAGCAGTGTGCCCTTGGTGTTGCACTGGCCGATTCCGTCCGCCAGCACCTGCGAGGCACGCAGGTCGTCGGAGGCGTTGTAGCCGAAGGCAATTTCGTCGCGGACGAAGTCGTAGGCAGCGCCAAGTCGCTCCTTCGGCGGTAGCTGCATCCAGCGTCGCATTTCGACCAGATTCCGGATCGACTGATCTGAAAAATCGAGCAACGTAGTCGCTTGCAGCCAGAGCGCGATCTGCTTCGGTGCCGGTTTTGTGTCGCTCGCCTCGATGATTTCAATGCTCATTTTCGTTCTCCGAGAAGTCTCAAACCGTTTGCCACCACCAGCAGGCTTGCCCCCATGTCGGCGAATACCGCCATCCACATGCTGGCATCGCCGGCAACCGCCAGCACCAGAAAGACCGTCTTGATTCCCAAGGCCACAAAGATGTTCTGCCACAGCACGGCATGGGTTCGCCGGGATAGGTGCACAAGTTCTGGGATGCGCCGCAGGTCGTCGTTCATGATCACCACGTCGGCAGCTTCCATCGCCGTGTCCGTGCCTGCGGCCCCCATAGCCACGCCGATGTCGGCCTTCGCCAGCGCGGGAGCGTCGTTGATGCCGTCGCCCGTCATCGCAGTGAGGCCGTGTGTTTGCTGGAGCTCCATGATTGCCGCCAGCTTGTCCTCCGGCAACAGGTTGCCCCGCGCATCGTCGATGCCCGCCTGCGCGGCAATGCTCGCCGCCGTTGCCACGTTGTCGCCGGTCAGCATCACCGACGCGATGCCGAGGCGATGCAATTCGGCAAGCGCCTCCCGAGAAGTCTCCTTGATGCGATCGGCAACAGCGAAGATCGCCAGCACCTTGGTGTCGGAGGCGAGCAATGCAACCGTCCGCCCCTGGCGCTCATGGATGTCGAGTCGACGCTCGATCTCCGGGCTGCACAGTTTCTGCTCTTCAATGAGGCGATGATTGCCCAGCATCAGCGTCCTGCCATCGACCTTGGCTACGATACCGCGCCCGGGCAACGCCTTGAAATCGACAAGGCCATTCTCTGGCAAGGACAGCCCTTCGGCGACCGCCTTCGAGACCGGGTGATCGGAATGACTGGCGAGACTGGCCGCCCAGGCAAGCACCGAGGACTCAGGTATCACCGAAGACAGTATCTCGGTCGCCACCAGCCGCGGCTTGCCTTCGGTAATCGTTCCGGTCTTGTCCAATGCCAAGGCGCGCAGCTTGCGCGCATCTTCCAAGTAGGCGCCGCCCTTGATCAGGATGCCGCGCCTTGCTGCAGCTGCGAGGCCGCTGACAACGGTGACCGGCGTCGCGATCACCAGCGCGCACGGGCAGGCAATGACGAGCAGGACCAGCGCCTTGTAAATCGCCTGCGACCAATCCCAGCCAAACAGCCACGGCCCGATGAGTGCCACTGCGACAGCAATTACGAAAACGGCGGGCGTGTAGATGGCCGCAAAGCGATCGACGAAGCGTTGCGTCGGCGCGCGCGAACCCTGCGCCTGCTCGACGGCATGGATGATTCTCGCCAGCGTGGTATTCGCCGCAATGGCCGTCACCTCGAATTCAAGGGTGCCGGTCTCGTTGATCGTGCCCGCGAAGAGCAAATCGCCCGGCGCCTTGTCGACCGGGATGCTCTCGCCGGTTACCGGCGCCTGATTGACGGCGCTGTTTCCAGCGACGACGCGACCATCGAGCGGAATCCGCGCGCCAGGTTTCACCCTTGCCAGCGCACCCAGTATCACCTGGGTGGCGGGAACCTCGACCCAAGTGCCATCAGCCTGCCGAATCTCGGCACTATCCGGCGTTAGTGCGAGCAGTCCCTTGATAGCGTTCCTCGCGCGATCTACTGAACGCGCTTCGATCAGCTCGGCGATCGCATAGAGCGCCATGACCATTGCCGCTTCGGGCCACTGCCCTATGAGGAAGGCGCCGGTCACGGCCACGCCCATCAGGGCATTCATGTTCAACTGACCGCGCCGCAGGGCAGCCAATCCCTTGCGGTAAGTTGCGATGCCGGAAAACCAGATGGCCGCAGCAGCGACGGACATTCCCAATACCTTCATCGCGGTCGTTTCCGGTGCCAGGTAGTCGATGGCTTCGGCGCCGATGGCGAGTGCCAGCGCAATCGCAGCGCCTCGGAAGTCGCTGCCTGCGCTCGACGGAACTGCTGTCGATGTTGGTTGAACCGGTAACGGATCGAACCCGAGATTGCGTATCGCGGCTAGCGCAATGTCGAGTGTTGACGGGTCGGCATCAATGGCCAGTGTGCGTTCCGTGAGGTTGAAGCGCAACGAACGAATATCGGCGATGTCGGCCAAGGCCTTGCGGATATCGTTCTCCTCTGTGGGGCAATCCATCGACGCAATCCGATAGAGATGCCCGGACACCTCCGGTCCGGCGGCAGCCGGCAGGCTGACTTCGGATTCGCTGGCTACTGCCGAGCAGTTTTTCCTGCATGTGCAAGATTCAACGGTATCGGCCCGACTTTCATTGGCGGTGGTATTCATTCTGAGCTCCTGATCCTTGACGCCATTTGAAACCTTAAAGCCACTTCAAGGTCAACGGGTAGAATGAAATTTTCCGCCAAGATGCTCAGGAGATATGGCCATGAAGATTGGAGAACTGGCACGCCAGGCCGGCACAAACCCGGAAACGATCCGCTATTACGAGCGGGAGGGACTGCTGCAAAAAGCTGGGCGCAGCGACGGCAATTACCGCATTTATTCCAGCGCGCACCTGAGCCGACTGAATTTCATCCGGCGCTGCCGGAATCTGGACATGACGCTGGATGAAATTCACACGCTTCTGCACTACAAGGATGCACCGCAGGAGAATTGCGGGGAAGTGAATCGGCTGCTCGACGAACACATTGAGCACGTGGCGCGAAGAATTACTGAGTTGAGAGCGCTTGAAAGCGAACTGCAGCGACTGCGTGATAACTGCAACGACGAGACCCGCGCCGCTAGCTGCGGCATTCTCAACGGATTGTCAGAGACTCCACTTCGTGAAGGGAAAACCGACTGCCATGTTTCGGGGACACACCGCTGGGATGACAGGAGTTAGGAATAACTTCCAATCAATAGGTCTGGCCAGTTGCTTTTGTCTGGTTTCACACCCATAGCTGCCAGAGTTCCTTTTAACCGCGGTTGTCTGCTTTGGTTTAGGTTTGTTCGATGTCTGCCCTCCACGAGAAAACGGTGGATGACGCGAAAGCGCCTGCGGGCAGACGTTGAATAAAGCGCGAAGGAGGAAACCGCGGAATGCTGCAG
>SSGN01000058.1 GCA_008016945.1 Flavobacteriales bacterium | reverse complement strand
GTGCCACGATGCGCTTGTTGAAGAGCACACGGCTCACCTTGCGCTGGATGATGCGCAGGGCCAGGCCTTCGGCGATGGCGCTCTTGCCCACGCCGGGTTCGCCGATGAGCACGGGGTTGTTCTTCTTGCGACGGGAGAGGATCTGGCTCACGCGCTCGATCTCCTTCTCACGCCCCACGATCGGGTCGAGCTTGCCGTCCTCGGCGAGTTTGGTCAGATCACGGCCGAAATTGTCCAGCACGGGTGTCTTGCTCTTGCTGTCGCCTTGCTTGCGCTGTGGACCTCCGCCCCCCTGGAAGCTGCCGCTATCGTCATCATCATCGTCGGCACTCTGCGAGCTCTGGGCCTTGGGTTTGGCGCTGAATGCCCCTTTGGTCTCACTGCCCGCGGCGAGGATGGCGTCCACCTCGTGCTTCACGCTGTCGTAATCCACACTGAACTTGTGCAGGGTGCGTGTGGCGAGGTTATCCTCGTCCTTCAGCATGCTCAGCAGCAAGTGTTCGGTATCGATGTTCGGGCTCTTGAAGAGCTTGGCCTCGAGGAAGGTGATCTTGAGCATGCGCTCGGCCTGTTTCACCAGGGTGATCTTCTCCTTGTCCGGCGGGCGCATGGCGCTGGCCGGCTCCATGGCCCCCTCCACCATCTTGCGCAGTTCGTCGATATCCACCTCGAGGCGTTGGAGGATCCGGATGGCATTGCCCTCGCCTTCGCGGATAAGGCCGAGCAGGATGTGCTCGATGCCGATGTAGTTATGACCCAGCCGCAACGCCTCTTCCCGAGAGAAGGTGATGACGTCGCGGACACGGGGTGAGAATTTGGCGTCCATTCAGTTGGGTTTCTGCTTTAGGGGAGCGTGTGGCCGAAGTGTGCAGGGACCGTACGAAGTTAGGGGACCGAACAGCCCTCCACCGGAAAGCAGCGGTTCGGCCGTTGCCTTCGAAGCCTCGGCCGGGAGCCCAGCTCGCTGGTGGGGTGGGGTTCCCTTTCCGTTCATACCTGATGCCATCCCTCCACGGTGGGGCAAGCTATTGAACGGCCTTGCCGAGGGCTTGTTCCAAGGTGCTTCAATTATCCACATGCAAGTGTCGGTTTGTGAATAATTAGGGGGGGGTGTCGTGTGCGATCGGAGTACCTTCGGGCTCCCTTTTCGGGAGGCCTGTCCACAAGGATCGGGCCAGTGTGACGAACTGACAGCCATGGCAGAAGGAGAGAAGATCATACCGATCAACATCGAGAACGAGATGAAGACCGCCTACATCGATTATTCGATGTCGGTGATCGTGAGCCGGGCACTCCCGGACGTGCGTGACGGGCTCAAGCCGGTGCATCGGCGGGTGCTCTTCGGCATGCAGGACCTGGGGGTGTTGAGCAACCGACCCTACAAGAAAAGCGCGAGGATCGTCGGGGAGGTGCTGGGGAAGTACCACCCGCACGGCGATGGCAGTGTGTACGACGCCATGGTGCGCATGGCCCAGGAGTGGAGCCTGCGCTACCCCTTGGTGGACGGCCAGGGGAACTTCGGCAGCCTGGACGGTGACAGCCCGGCAGCCATGCGTTACACCGAGGCCCGTTTCAAGAAGATCGCCGAGGAGGTGCTGGCCGACCTGGACAAGGAGACGGTGGACATGCGGCCGAACTTCGACGACACGTTGGAGGAGCCCAGCGTGATGCCCACGCGGATCCCGCAGTTGCTGGTGAACGGTGCCGCCGGCATCGCCGTGGGCATGGCCACCAATATGCCCCCGCACAACCTGAGCGAGGTATGCGATGGGATCATGGCCTACATCGAAGATCGGGACATCACCACCGAGGGGCTGATGCAACACATCAAAGGCCCCGACTTCCCCACGGGCGGGGTGATCCTGGGCACCGCGGGCATCAAAGAAGCCTACGAGACCGGTCGAGGCCGGATCGTGCTCCGTGCCGCCTGCCATATCGAAGAGGACAACAAGACCGGACGCGAAACGATCGTCTGCACCGAGATCCCCTACCAGACCAACAAAGCCGTGCAGCTCGTGAAGGGTGTGGCCGAACTGGTGAACGAGAAGCGGATCGAGGGCATCAGCGACGTGAACGACTACAGCGACCGCACGGGGATCCGGATCGCCTATGACGTGAAGCGGGAAGCCATGGGTACCGTGGTGCTCAACCAGCTTTACAAGTTCAGCTCGTTGCAGACCAGCTTCAGCGTGAACAACATCGCCTTGGTGGGTGGCCGTCCGATGCTGCTGGGCCTTAAGCCCATGATCCAGCATTTCGTGGACCACCGGATGGACGTGGTGATCCGCCGCACGAAGTTCGACCTGCGCAAGGCCGAGGAGCGCGCCCATATCCTGGAGGGTCTGCTGATCGCCCTGGACCATCTCGATGCGGTGATCGCCCTGATCCGTGCCAGCCAGACCCCGGACATCGCCCGCGAGGGGCTGATGCAGGAGTTCGGGCTGTCGGAGATCCAGGCCCGCGCCATCCTCGACATGCGCCTGCAGCGCCTTACCGGCCTGGAGCGTGACAAGATCCGCGAAGAGCATGCCGAGTTGATGAAGACCATCGCCTACCTCAAGGAGGTGCTGGCGGACGAGGGACTACGCTTCAAGATCATCAAGGACGAAACCCTGGAGATCAAAGAGAAATACGGCGACAAGCGGCGCACGCAGATCATCGAGGCCCGTGGCGACATGCGCATGGAAGACCTCATCGCCGACGAAGCGGTGGTGGTCACCATCAGCCACCTGGGCTACATCAAGCGCACGGCACTCACCGAGTTCCGCACGCAGGGCCGCGGGGGGGTTGGCAGCAAGGGCAGCACCACGCGCGACGAGGACTTCCTGGAGCACCTCTTCGTGGCCACCAACCACAACTACCTGCTCATCTTCACCCAGAACGGCAAGGTGTTCTGGATGCGGGTGTTCGACATCCCCGAGGGCAACCGCCAAAGCAAGGGTCGCGCGATCCAGAACCTGGTGCAGTTGGAAGGGGGCGACAAAGTGGTGGCCTACCTCAACGTGGACGACCTCACCAGCGAGGAGTATGTGAACAACCACTACGTGGTGCTGTGCACGAAGAAAGGCATCATCAAGAAGACCACCTTGGAGGCCTACAGCCGGCCGCGCGCCAACGGCATCATCGCGGTGGGTATCCGCGAAGGCGACGAGCTGCTGGAGGCCAAGTTGACCACCGGCAAGAGCCACATCCTGCTGGCCAGTAGCGACGGGCGGGCGGTGCATTTCGAAGAGGACGATGTGCGCCCCATGGGCCGGAGTGCCAGTGGCGTGCGTGGCATGAACCTGGAAGGCGGAAGCCCCGACAACGAGGTGGTGGGCATGATCACCATCGACAAGGACGACCTACGCACCAGCCAGGTGCTGGTGGTGAGCCAGAACGGCTACGGCAAGCGCTCGGCCCTGATGGAACTGGACGAGAAGACCAACGCATGGGAATACGCCTACCGCATGGTAAGCCGCGGAGGCAAGGGCGTGAAGACCATCCAGGTGACCGAAAAGACCGGCAGCCTGGTGGCCATCAAGGTGGTGAAGGACGGCGACCAGCTCATGATCATCAACCGCAGTGGCATGACCATCCGCATGGGCCTCGACGAACTGCGGGTACTTGGGCGCGCCACGCAAGGGGTACGCCTGATCGAGCTGCGCAAGAACGACCAGATCGCCGCCGTGGCCAAGGTGGATAGTGACCTGAACGTAGAAGAACTTCCGGAGGAAGATGCATCGCCTACGGACGGTGAGCCCGAAGGTGGCGAAGCGGCCTCTGATGACAGTGGCACGGAAGTGGATAACGCATAGGAGAACGACGAACAACGAACCATGAAGCACACAGTACTGACGGGTGCCCTTGTATTGAACCTGGGGCTGAACCTGAACGCCCAGAACGCCAATGTTGTAAGCGCCTATAACTACCTCCAGGATGGCAACCTGGTCAAGGCCGTGGAATACATCGAGCCGGCCGTTCTGGATGCCAAGACCGGTGCTGCTGAGAAGACCTGGCGCTACCGGGGCGACATCTATCGCATGATCGCCATGGGCCAAGATGCCGCCTTGAAGGGGCAGTTCCCCGACGCATTGGACAAGGCCGTTGATAGCTACCTGAAAGCCAACGAGTTGGACACCAAGGGCAGCTACAAGACGGAGAACATCCGTGCACTCGGCGCTCTGCAAGGTCTCTCGCTGAACACCGGCAACGACGCCTTCACGGCGAAGAACTACGATGCCGCCATCAGCAACTACGCGCGTTCGGAACGGATCGCCAAAGCGTTCGGGCAGGTAGACACCAACGCCATCTTCAATTCGGCGCTCGCGTATGAATCGAAGGGAGATGCTGCCCATGCGATCGGCCGGTACCGCGAAGCCATCGCTGCGGGGTACAACAAGGCCGAGGTGTACCGGTATATCGCCAGCTTGCAACGCAAAGGCGATGATCTGAACGGTGCCATCACCACCATTGCCGAGGGGCGCACCAAGTTCCCCGACGAAAAGGAACTGATCCTGGACGAAATGAGCTACCTGCTCGCCGCGGATCGTAGCGCCGAGGCCGAGGAAAGCGTGAAACTGGGCCTGAGCAAGGACCCGAACAACGCTGTCCTGTGGAGCATCCTGGCCAGCCTATACGACAAGAAGGCATCGGATGCCAAGGAAGAAGCCGCCATGCTGGAGTGGTACGGGAAGGCCGAGGAAGCCTACAAGAAAAGCATCGAACTGGACCCCAAGTTCTTCGATAGCTACTTCAACATCGGCGTGTTGTACAACAACCGCGCAGCGTTCGAGTACGAGAAGTGCAACAAGATCAAGAGCGATACGGAGTACACCAAATGCAAAGCCGTGGCCGACGAGATCTATGTGAAAGCGGTGCCGTACTTCGAGAAGGCACATGAATTGAAGCCCGACGACATGCAGACCGCACAGCAGCTGATGAAGTTGTACGCCAAGAACGGCGACCAGGAGAAATACGCCAAGATGAAGGCGCTGCTGGGGAAGTAGGACCGAACGGAGACCGTTAAGACAGGAGCCGGGCCAAGGGGTCCGGCTCATGTCTTTTATGGATCCACCAGAGCGCCTCGATGCCACGAAAAAGGGGCCGATCGCCGCGGAAGGGCCGGAACTGCGGACCGAACAAAACGGCCCGATCCGCCAGAACCGCCGACCGGTGCCAACGCGGGTCAGGAGCGAACGCTGGTGCGGTAGAGGAACGCATGCGAACAGCTGGATCGGATGCAACACGTGGTGACCACAGCAGGGGGGGTAAGGGGGCAAATTCACCAGGTGGACGGAAAGCCATGTTGTACAGAACGGCCTGAGAAACAGAATTATACCACTTTACATAATATAAATTATGTGCCAAGGGGAGTTGTTGGTCGAGAAGCCACAACAGCGCCGCAAAACGATCACCACGTTCGTGGCCGGCGCTCGTCCCCGTCAACGCACCTCCCCGGATCGGACACGTCCACCACCGAGCTGCGCCCGTGCCCAAAAATTGGATCGATCATCCGCCGACCGGCGCGAACACGAGCCCATGTCCGGGCCGCAGCCGGATCCCGAACCCCGGTGCTGATGGATCCACGCGTTCCAGCAGCCCATTCAGCATCCGCAGCCCCTCGAACGGATCATTCTTGATCAACCATGGTCCATCCAGGTCCAGCAGATCGGCGGCATCGGCAAGCGCGAACATCGCCCCGCTGCCCAACGAACTCTCGCTCATGGATCCGAGCATGACCTTCAGCCCGAGCTCCCTGGCCCGGACCGCCATTCGCACGGCGATATCCAAGCCACCGCATTTCACCAGCTTCAAATTGACCCCATCAAAAGCCTCCGGTGCACGTTCCAGATCAGCCGGGCCCTGAATACTCTCGTCGCCATAGACCGGTATACCCAGGCGATCCTTCAAAGCCTTATGCAGGTCCCACCGGTCCTTTGGGAACGGCTGTTCCACGCCAAGGACACGCTCCGGTCCGGCTGCGTGGATCGCGGCCTCGGCCTCCGCCAACGACCTCCAGCCCTGGTTCGCATCGAGAAATAATGGCCTGTTGTCCAGCAACTTAACCCTTTCCATCACCGCAACGTCATTGGCTGCCCCCAACTTCACCTTGAGCACTTCGGACTGGGGTAACTCGCTTAATTTCAGTGGAATATCGTCAATGTCCGAATGCCCGAGCGTAACCATGGCTCTTGCTCTCGGGCCGTTCGCGTCCATTTGGAAATAACTATTGATCGACAATTCTTTCACGCTGCATATCAGCTCAATATAAGCCATAGTAAGTGCCGTTCTTGTCGGCGGGCAAAGACGATCCAGCACTGCACCGCCTAAAAATGAGCCTTGGCTAAGATTGAATACACTCTTTAATTCAATTGCTTTAAGTTCGTCAATAACAGCACTTTGAGAATATTCGATATAGGGTGGCAATGTCGCTTCTCCGTACCCACAGGCGCCATCCACCTTAAGCCGAACGAACACCGAATCGGTCCCATCGCGCAGGCCATGGGCGGTACCGAACGGATGGTTGAACAGCAGGCGGAACGGGGCAACGGCAAGTTCCATGGTGGGGCGAAGGTTGGACAAGGACACGCGCCTACCGATCGTTCTTTGAAGGAACTGTGAACGATCCGGTACGAAAAAGCCCCGGAGGGAAACGCTCCGGGGCTTGGGCAAGGGGCAGGTCAAGGGCCTACTTCACCATGTAGTAGATGTTGGTGAGCCACTTGGTGGTATCCTTCTCCACGGTAGGATCGGTCACGTACTCCTCGATCACGTGGCCATAGTGTGTTAGTCCCTTGGCGGTGATGTAGGCGTCGATGGCCTCGTGGGCGGGCATGTTCTTGCTGTAGTCTCCGTAGTACGCCACGAGGAGCATCTTACTCGGCGGGATCACCAGGGTCTCGAAGCCTTCCACCTTGGTAGCGCTGGTACCCTTAACCGGCATGGCAGCCATCATATCGGCGGTCTGGTCCTTCTCGTTCCACGCCCAGAACACGCCGGAAGGCGCTCCGGCCAACTCCAGCCCTGCCGTCCCTACCGCTGCGCCCGCCGCACCGAAGTTGGTACCGTAGAAGGCCGCCATATCCGCCCATTTCACCTTCTTATCCCGTTTACCGACATAGACCAGTTCCGGGCGATCCACGGTCTCGATCACATATCCACCAGAGGTCTTGGCGGCGAGCTCGGCCTGGCGTGCGACCTCTGCGGTCTCCACCTGCCCTTTCAGCATGGCAAGGCCATCCTCGAAGTCCTTGCCGACCATGGCGTCGATGTCCATGAATTTACTGAACACCTTGCTCATGAAATTGTTCTCCCCGACCATGGCCCAGGTGACCTTGGTGCCTGTGCCCTCCGGAACGAGTTCGACCAGGGCATCGCTCTCGGAGGCCATGGGCTCGAAGAACCTCAGGTGGGTCCGGACCAGCGTATTCGGCACTAACGAATCGATGCGTTGCTCTCCCTTCCCCACATCCGCGTTCCCTTCCCAGCGTTGGGTAGCCCCCACCGCACCATCGGCACCTTCCAAGGTCTTCTTCATGTTCGGGTCCTTGGCGTTCCAAGGGCTCCATTGGTCCATGGCCGCAAGGCTGGCGACATGGGGGTAGACCGTCTCTGGCGGAGCTGCGATGGAAACGGACCGTTCGTAACGGAAGGTGTCCGGACCGGTAAAGCCAAGCAGGCAGATCACGGCCAGCAGGGCGAGTCCGACGATGAGGAGGATCTTGAGGATGCGCATGGTGGGGTTGGAACTTTCCGAAAGATGGGATGGCGCCGAGGCGAAATCCAACTTCTGGGACCGATGGTGTGGATCCGCTGGCACGGTCTTTTCTTTGTGAACCACCAAAGTCCATCAGCACGATGACCACCATGCGACAATTCCTGGCCCCCTTGGCCATTTCCGCGATCCTGATCGGCGGTTTCAGCGCCTGCAACAAGAAAGCGAACCCGGCAGGCCAGAAGGTGGACCACCCCTTCAGCGGGAACAAGTACCAGAGCAACGGCACCTGGTTCCGGGGCACGGGCACGGGCGTGAGCCAGGCGCAGAACATAGCCCGTAGCAAGGCCGACCTGGATGCCAAGAACCAGTTGGCCGGGCAGGTGGGAACGAACATGCGCGCCGTGGCCGACCAATACCTGGGTGAGACCGGGAACACCAACACCTCGGACGTGGCCGATAAATTCCAGAGCCTGGTGCGCGAGGTGATGAATACCGAGATGGCCGACCTGCGCAAATTCGATGAGCAGATCCGGTACAACGAGACCACCAAGGACTACACGGTGTACGTGGCGTACGAGATCCGCAAGAACGCCATGTTCCGCTTCATGAAGAAACAGGCCAAGACCGACGACCGGATCGACGCCATCACCCAGAAGAAGATCGACGAGATCCTGGACAAGGAGATCGAGAAGGCGGAGCGTGAGGCGGAATAGCCCGGTTCCGCTCCTTGGGCGGTGCGCCGCAATGGTGCTTCAAGCGCGCCCAGCGCCCCCTGCAGCGGTTTGGCGGAGGTGCTCCACGGCCATGCGGTAACCCTCGAGGCCGAAGCCGGAGATGACGCCTGCGCACACCGCGCCGGTGATGGTGGTCTGGCGGAACGATTCGCGGGCGTGGATGTTGCTGATGTGGACCTCCACCACGGGTTTCCCGACCACGGCGATGGCATCGCGCAAGGCCACGCTGGTATGGGAATAGCCGGCCGGGTTCACCACGAACGCATCGACCTCACTGGCCTTTTCGCGGAGCCATCCCACCAGTTCGCCCTCGAAATTGCTTTGGGCATGATCGATGATGACCGCGGGGAATGCTCCTCGGAGGGCCTCCAGGTATTCATTGAACGAGCGGTGGCCGTACACCGAGGGCTCGCGGGTACCCAGCAGATCCAGGTTGGGGCCATTGAGGATGAGGATGCGCATGGTGCGAAGTTGCGCACAACGGGCGAACAACGCTTGGTTGGCAGAACAGCGGCCGCCCCCTCCTGCCCTCGCCCTTAGGTGCCGCACCTTCGCACGGTGACCTGGGAAAGCGCGCTCGTGGACCTGCGCATGCACCTGAAGCTGGAGCGTTCGCTCAGCGACCGCACGGTAGAGGCGTATCTGCGCGATGTGGGCAAGCTACGGGCCTATGCGGAGGCGCTACAGCCGCCGCTGGCGCCCAACGAGCTTCGGCTCGAAGACCTGCAGGCCTTCGTGACCCACACGGTCAAGAGCGGCGCCAAAGCCACCAGTCAGGCGCGTTACCTGAGCGCGGTGCGCGTGTTCTTCCGCAGCATGTTGCGCGACAAGGTGATCGGAGAAGACCCATCGGAACTCTTGCAGAGCCCGCGCCAAGCCCGCAAACTACCCGTCTTCCTCACGGTGGAGGAGATCGACCGCATGGTGGCGAGCATTGATATGAGCAAACCGCTCGCACATCGGGACAAGGCGATGATCGAAGTGCTCTATTGCTGCGGTCTGCGGGTGAGTGAGCTCTGTGGTCTGCGACGTTCCTGGCTACACTTCGACGAAGGCTTCATCCGTGTGGTGGGCAAGGGCGACAAAGAGCGGTTGGTCCCGATCAGCAGGAGCGCCATCGACTTCATCGGTCACTACCTGGAGCACGAACGTGTACACCTACCCCACCGCCCCAAGGCAGAGGACGTGCTGTTCCTGAACGCCCGTGGTGGTGCGCTCAGCCGCATGGCCATCTTCGACCTGGTGAAGCGCACGGCGATCGCGGCGGGGGTTCGCAAGAACGTAAGCCCACACACCTTCCGGCATTCCTTCGCCACACATCTGGTGGAGGGCGGTGCCGACCTGCGGGCCGTACAGGAGATGCTAGGCCACGCCAGCATCACCACCACCGAGATCTACACCCACTTGGACCGGGAATACCTGCGCAGCAATATCCTACAGTACCACCCGCGGGCCCGGAGCACAGCCTAAAGGGTACCTCGAAGAACCTCGTTCCGGCTGCGTTCATGAGAAAAAAGCGAAGGGATCTTATCGCCGGACGATACGGCGGGGTCGTTGCATAGCTTGGGCTACGGAACGATCACGACGGAGAAGTCATGCGGAAAGAGACCGCGTGGATCGGCCTACGCCTTAGTGCGAAATGGTCTAAGACCAACTCACACAAAGGAGCGGGGCGATCAGAGGACGTGGACGCGCTTGCGCGCGCCGATGTACACGCCCGGGGCCGGCCTGCCCGCGACGGAACGGCCCAGCACATCCACATACGGACGGGAGGGTTCGTTGAGGGTGCGGGTGAAGTCCTCGGCGATGCCGACCTGCGCGGCACACGGCGTGGCCACGATCCGCATGCCGTCCACCTGCCATTCGCCCGACCCGCCTTGATAGGCCTGGAAGCGAAGTACGAAGCCGTTGTAATCGTTCCCGGGTGTAGGGTTCAGGCAACCCAGGTCGGTGAACACCGATTCCTCGAACACATCGGGTACATCCACATCGCCGATCTCCACCGGCACCTGCATCACATCGTTGCTGAACTGCACCTTCAAGCGCTGAGGGCCATCCATGGAACGGCGATGGCGAATGACGATGCTGTCGATCCGGATATCGCTCAGGGTGGCGATGGAAACGCCCACATAAGCCCCCGGTTGTGGCGCGATGGGCCATGCCGAAGTGGACACCGCGTTGTCCGCCACGGTTACGGGATGTGGGCAAACATCGACCCCCACCCACTGCACGCCGGTGCCGAAGTATCCGCTGGGCACGACACTCGGCAGGTTGCAGGCTGAACAGCCGTTGCTGCAGTTGAGGTTATCCATGCACGGCATGTTCAGCCAGTCGTAAACGAGCGACTGTGCGGTGGCCTGCTTGTGGACCATGGAACCAAGTGCGAGCGAGAGAACAAGCCAGATGCGGTTACGCATGTTCGTTGAGGTGGTATTGGAACACCTATTCGTGGCGCTATTACGCCATCCATCGAACATGGTTTCAAATTCATCGAAAGAACATGACCACTCATCGGGCGCCTCACGGTGCCGAAGCGATGGACGTTCCGGCGGCAAGCGGCCGGAAGGGCGTCGGATCTGGATCGCCCCAGCTCAGTGGATCACTTCGAACCGCTGCTCGAAGAGCCTTCCACCGAACTCGTGGGTAGCACGCAGCAGGTACATGCCCGGAGCAAGGCGCTGCACATCGATCTCCTGCCGATAGGTACCCGCGATGGGCCCCGTGGTACGTTGTGCGATGCGCCCATCGGCGCCGATGATATCCCACCAGATGTTGCCCTGGCCATCGAAATGCCCGGAAACAGCGAGCACGGAGCTGGCCGGCACCGGAGCCAGTACCACCGAGAACGGTTGGTCGGCGGCTCGTTCCTCCACGCCGATGATGGCCTCGGCCTTGCCGAAGGTGTACTGCCCTTTGCGCATGTGCCTGGCCCGGATCAGGCCCGAGCCGTTGGTGAGACTCCCTGCGGTGATGGCCTGGTCGGGGCAAATGGACCACGTATCGTTGGCCGTGGGGCGCCAGAGGAGCACCATGCCCGTTTCATCGCCATTGACCAAGGCGTGATCGTACTGGTTGGCGTTCTCACCCAGGTAGTACATGTGGCCTTCCAGGTCGGTCCCTTCGGGCCAGAGCCCATCCACCACCCAGTAGTGCACATCGCTGATCGCCGAAACACCGGCTTGAACGGGTTGTTGGTCGGGTGCGCCATAGATGTGCTCCACCCGCACGAGGGTACTATCCACCAGGGAATTGGCGTATAGCCTGAACTCCACGTACGGCAGGAGATTGGCGAAGTTGACCCCAGGCACCAGCGTGATCTCGTGATCCATGCGCGCTTGGTTGAGGCGCATGGCGCGGTTGAGCACCACCATGGCCGGGTTGAACGGCACCTCGATGGAGGCTTGGTCGAACTCGCCACTGGCGGTGATGGCGGCCTCGAACACCTCCCCGGACGGGGCCAGGAAGGTGACATCGAGAGGTACCTGTTGGTGCATGACCGAGGCGCCGTAGAGCTTCTGGCCGATCTCCAGGTCGGCGGTCCAGGCGCCCCCATTGGGGGAAACGGTCATCTGCCGCACCTCGAACACGGAATATCCCGGAGCGAACACCCAGGCATCGAAGAACGGATGGAGATCGACCCCGGAATGGGCCTCCAGGGCATCGCGGAACTGGGCCGCGGTGATGGTGCGCTCGGCATGGTCGGCCTGCACCCCGCGCAGGGCCTGCTGGAACAGGGCGTCGCCCAGGTATCCGCGAAGGTTGTGCATCACCGAGGCGCCCTTCTTGTAGGTGTGCGTGCCATAGATGTGTGGGTCGGGCATGGGCGAAAGCGGCTGGAAACCATCATCGTCGCGGTGCGCTTGGCGCAGGATGAAGTTGTGGTTGTCCTTCACGGCCTTGATGAACGGGGTGCGACCGCCGATCCACTCTTCGATCAGGTGCCCGCTGTATTCGGCAGGGCCCTCCTTCAGCCACATGTCGTTATGCACGTGCGGAGTGATGTGATCGCCCCACCAGTGGTGACCCAGCTCGTGGGTGAACAAGGCCCGGTTCTCCAACACGCTTTGGCCGGTCATGAAGTCCGGATAGGCGATGTTGGTGGGGATCTCCAGCGCCCCATCGGTGGTGAGCACGTAGCCCACCCGATCGTACATGTGCGGGCCGTACCAATGTTCGCACACATCGATGGCCGAGCCGATATCGCCGAACTTGGACAGCAGGCCCGCCATTTGTGAGGGCCGCGCGGTGAGGCGTACGGGCACCTCACCGTTGGCCCCCAAGTGCACGAAATTGCTGTCCCTGTACGTGGAAACGGCCACGGCGCTGATATGGGTGGGCACCGCTTGAGAAAGTTCGAAGGTGCGCAACAGGGTATCGCCCCCCAGCTGAACTTCTGAAACCAACTCGCCTTGGCCGTGCAGGCGCCTCCCCCCTGCGCTTTTCACGTGGTACGTGTAGGTGGCCCGTTCCACGAAGCTGTCGAAACACGGATACCACACCTTGCCGAAGTTGGGCGGGATCGTGGACAGACCGATACCCAGGTTGTAGATATAGCCCCCCTCGTAATAGAAGCCCCCCCATTCCGGATCGCGATGGGGCGTGCCGTGGTAGTGCACGGTGACCTGGTACTCGCCACCCACGGTGAACGGTGCATCGGCCTGTACGGTGAGGAACTGTCCATCGTGGCTGAAGGTCAAGGGGCCATCGGCATGGACCACGGAATCCACCGTGAGCTGGAAAAGATCGAACCGGATATGCTGTTGATCCGCCAGCAAGGGGGTGAAGGTGATGGTGGTGAACGCCTTGAACGCTGCGGCCTGCGGGGAGGTAAGGTCGAGATGGATGTCGTAGTGGAGGATATCGAAGGTGTCGCTGCGCGCGATGGTCTCCTCGATCTGGTCCCGTGCGGCTTGGGTGAACTGCAGTGGTCCCGGGGTCTGGCGGAAATAGTGGCAGCCGTATGGATGCGGTTGTGCTTGGCCGAGGATCGAAGCCAGCACCAGGATCAGAGTAAGGCAGTGGGAACGAAGGGTCATGGGACTGAGCGGCATGCAAGCCAACGGCCTAAACTAAGCTTTTGCCGAAGGCATGCCGGAAACCGCCTCGGTACGTGACACCGGGAGCAGCACCGGGCCGTCTCCGCAGGGCCACCACCATACAGCAAAGCCGTCACACCGTCTTGTTCAAAACTCGCCGAGTTACGAACATGAACGAAGGGCCCGAACACCTGTTCTTTGTCATCGCGAACCGTTGACCCAACGGATAGAAACAGCCTCGAAGACCATGCGCCTCACGTACTACGGCCAGTCATGTGTTGGGATCGAGACCGTAGGTAAGCACCTGCTGTTCGACCCCGCGATCAGCGTGAATCCGATAGCACAGGGCAAGGTCGACATCGGCACGATCCCGGCGGACATGGTACTGCTCACCCACGGCCACGGGGACCATGTGGCTGACGCGGAGGCCATCCTCAAGCGCACCGGCGCACGGTTGTTGAGCAACTTCGAGATCGTGGAGTGGTATGCGGCCAAAGGGATCACCAACGGGGTACACATGAACCTTGGAGGCAGCACTTCCCTCGGCGACCTGCGGATCAAGTATGTGAACGCCATCCACAGCAGCCAACTGCCCGATGGCAGCTATGGGGGGAGCGCAGGCGCCTTCGTGGTGCGGGGGCCGGAGGGGAACTTCCACCACGCTGGCGACACCGCCTTGACCCTGGACATGCAGCTTCTTCAGCGGTACCAGCTGAAGTTCGCGTGCCTGCCGATCGGCGACACCTTCACCATGGGCGTTGACGACGCCGTTGAGGCCGCACGCATGATGGGAGTGACCACGGTGGTAGGCATCCACTACGACAGCTTCCCTCCCATCCGGATCGACCACGAAAAGGCACGGGCCACCTTCGGGAAGGCGGGCATCACCCTCCATCTCCCGGCCATCGGCGAAAGCCTCACCTTATAGAATGACCGAAAGGTGCCGACAGCGTTCGGCCTTCGACACAACACACCCAAGAGAGCAATGGCCAAGATCATCTCCATCGTGAACCAAAAAGGCGGCGTGGGCAAGACCACCACCGCCATCAACCTGGCCGCCAGCCTGGGCGTACTGGAACGGCGCACCCTGCTTGTCGACGCCGACCCGCAAGCCAACGCCACCAGTGGTGTGGGCATCGACCTGCGCCAGGTGAAGGCCAGCATCTACGAGTGCATCATCAACAACGCCGCCGCCACGGATGTGATCGTGGGTACGGACAACCCGAACATGGACATCATGCCGGGGCATATCGACCTGGTGGGCGCGGAGATCGAGATGATCGACATGCCGGACCGCGAGCAGCAATTGAAGAAAGTGCTGGACCAGGTGCGCGACCAGTACGACTTCATCATCATCGACTGCTCACCCTCCCTGGGTCTGGTGACCGTGAACAGCCTCACGGCCAGCGACAGCGTGATCGTACCGGTGCAGTGCGAATACTTCGCATTGGAGGGCTTGGGCAAACTGCTCAACACCATCAAGATCGTACAACAACGCCTGAACCCCGAACTGGTGATCGAGGGCATGTTGCTGACGATGTACGACAGCCGCCTGCGCTTGGCCAACCAGGTGGTGGAAGAGGTGAAGACCCACTTCCAGCAATTGGTGTTCGACACGGTGATCCACCGCAACGTGGCCCTGGGCGAAGCACCGAGCCATGGGCAGACCATCATCATGCACGATGCCACGAGCAAGGGCGCGGTGAACTACCTGAACCTGGCCCGCGAGATCCTGCAGAAGAACAGCCTCACCCGCATTCCCGATAGCGAGCGCACCATCGCCGTACAAGCTGAGCAATGACCAAGAAAAAAGGCCTGGGCCGCGGCTTGAGCGCCCTGTTGGAGGACCCCTCCACGGACATCACCACCTCCTCCCCTTCCACGGACCAGCCCGTTGCGGGGGGCGGCCCACTTCCGGTGCGCAGCTCCAGCCCCATCGGCATGGTACCCGTGGCGCAGATCGAGGCGAATCCGTTCCAGCCGCGCACCCACTTCAGCGAGGAAGCCCTGCTGGAACTGGCCCAGAGCATCAAGGAGCTGGGGGTGATCCAACCGGTGACGCTGCGGAAGATCGGTTACGACCGGTACCAGCTGATCAGTGGCGAGCGGCGGTTCCGCGCCTCGCAACTGGCCGGGCTGGTGGAAGTGCCGGCGTATGTGCGGGTGGCGAACGACGAGGCCATGTTGGAGATGGCCCTGGTGGAGAACATCCAACGCGAGGAGCTCGATGCCATCGAGGTGGCCATCAGCTTCCAACGGCTGGTGGACGAGGTGAAGCTGACCCAGGAGCAACTGAGCGAGAAGGTGGGCAAGGACCGCACCACGGTAACGAACTACCTGCGCCTGTTGCGGCTACCGCCGGAGATCCAGCTGGGGTTGCGGCAACGTACCATCGGCATGGGCCATGCACGTGCCCTGATCGCCATCGGCGATCCGGCGAAACAGGTGGAGCTCTTCGAGCGCATCGTAGCCAGCCAGCTCAGCGTGCGGCAAGTGGAGGAATTGGCCCGCGCTGCGGCGGTGAAAGGTCCGCGAGGCGCGGCCTCCGGCAGCCCGGTACGCCCCAACAAGGACCTGAGCAAGCTGTTGGCGCAGCACTTCGGCACCCGCGTGGTGGTGAAACACAACACCGAAGGCAAAGGCCGGATCGAGATCCCCTTCAAGAGCGAGGATGAATTGCGGAAGATCCTGGCGGTGATCCGGGACTAGCCAGGCTTGCCATGCAAGTCTCCGTTGAAGCGGCCTTGCGCAGGGGGAACCTGCTGCTGAAGAGCGTCCCCATCGGGCTGTTCCTGCTCTGCCTGTTGGCAACCATCCTGCTCGGCAGCTTGAAGGTGATCCCGGCATGGAGCATGGCTGTCGGCCTCCCTGCGGGGATGGTCGTGGCATGGCTCTGGTGGTCGGTGGCCGTCACCCGCTGGCGCATCTGGTCGTTCACCCATGTGCGGAACATCAACGAACTGATGGACCTTGCGGTGAATGACAAGTTGATCTGGGCCGAAAGCAGCTGGTTCGGGCGCACGGAGATCCGCACACGGGCACAACGCGAGATGCTGCAACAGCTGGCCTTCCGTATGGAAGTGGACGATGAGGTCCGGGACGATCCCGCGATCCCGGACCGGACCTGCATCCCCTACTCGACCGTGTATCACGTGGTCCTGCTGATCATGTGGCTTCCCCTGCTCGGCTTCGGCACCTACATGGTACGCGGTACCGATGCCCCCCCATGGAGCGCGTTCTTGGTGATCGCCGTGGGGGCTTGGCTGACGTTCGATGCCGCGCGAAAGCTGCGGGACCGGAGCCCCCGGATCACCATCAGTAGGGAGGGCATCACCCTTGCAAGGAAGGGTGCGTTCGCCTGGGGGGATCTCTGGGACGAGCAGGTCATCACGATCGGAAGCGGAAAGAGCTCCCGCACCGTGCTGAAGTTCCACGATGCGTCATCCGGTGTTCAAGAGGTCGACATAGATGACCTCAAGACCTCCAAAACGGGGCTTCGCCATGCGCTGAAGATCCACCGGTACCGCTGGACGTTGGATCAACCGGCCGTTGGCGGCCAGGTACCCCGGTCCTGATCGAAGTACGACCTTTGTGCCGTGCCACGCTTCCTCCTCGTCCTGGTCGTGCTCGGAACATGGGTATCGGCCCATGCCCAAGTGGACGTGATCCCCACCACGCCGGTGGTGGACAGTGCAGCGGTGGCCGACCCGTTGATCGTGAACGGCGGCGAAATGATCGAGCCCAACGCGGCGGACCCGCATAGGTCCGATACGCTCGACTGGCGGCAACGGCATTCGCCGAAAAGAGCCACGCTCTATAGCGCGGTGCTGCCCGGTGCGGGGCAGATCTACAACCGCAAGTATTGGAAAGCGCCCATCGCATGGGCGGGCTTGGGCACCTGTCTCTACTTCGTACAGCGCAACGGCAAGGAACACCGGCGGTACAAGGATGCGTACATCGCCCTGACGGATGGGGACCCCACCACAGTGGACGAATTCGAAGGGCGGCACAGCGCCGCCCAGCTATTGGATGTGACGGACACCTACCGCAAATGGCGGGACATGAGCTACATCGCCACGGGGCTGGTGTACCTCCTCAACATCGTGGATGCCAGTGTCGACGCCAACTTCGTGCGGTTCGACGTGGGGCGCGACCTCTCGCTGGACGTGCGACCGGCCTTGGACCTGGCCGCCCAGCGCGCACCGGGGCTGAGCCTGTGCGTGGCCTGGCGATGAGCCCGCCGGGTGCGCCCTACCTTCGTCGCGCACAGCACCACACACATGCGTATCGCACTCTATGGATCGGGCCGTATGGGGAAGGCCATCGAAGCCGTAGCCTTGGAACGAGGGCACACCATCGGCCTCTCCGTTGATTCGAAGAACGCGGGCAGCCCCCCCACGGGTTGCGACGTGGCCATCGAGTTCAGCAGGCCGGAGCATGCCGTGGCGAACATGCGGCTGTGCCTGGCGAACAGCGTACCGGTGGTGGTGGGGACCACCGGTTGGTACGACCGGCTGAACGAGGTGCGGGGCTTGGTGGACGAGCACCAGGGCGCACTGCTGTGGGCCAGCAACTTCAGCATCGGCGTCAACCTCTTCTTCCGGTTGAACAAGTACCTGACGCAACTGATGGACCCGCAGACCGCCTACACCGCGCGCTTGGACGAGATCCACCACATCCACAAGCTGGACGCGCCCAGCGGCACGGCGATCACGTTGGCGCGCGACATCGACCTTGCCAGCCAGCGCTACACCGGCTGGGCACTGGACCCCACCGCGCCACCCTCCACACCGGGACCGCTGCCCATCCACAGCACACGTACCGGCGAAGTGCCCGGCACGCACCGCATCAGCTGGCAAAGCCCCGAGGACCGCATCACCATCACCCACGAGGCCTTCGGGCGGCAGGGCTTCGCCACGGGAGCGGTAGTGGCCGCCGAATGGCTGAAGAACCCCACGGCGGGCGGGCGTACCGGCCTGTTCACCATGGACGATGTACTGCGCGGCTGACCGTCCATTCCCACCATTGGCCGCTCATCCCCGAGTTCACAGCATTTCACGATCTCCCCACCCCCCACTTCCCCGGTAGTTCGCACCTTCGCCATCCGTAGACCGCAGCCATGATCCCCTACCTCTTCCTGTTCGCCTACTTCATCGTGCTCTTCGCCAGCCTTTGGAAACTGTTCCAGAAGGCGGGTCAACCTGCGTGGGCAGGCTTCGTGCCGGGCTATAACCTCTTCGTATGGCTGAAGATCACGGGCAAGCCGTGGTGGTGGATCTTCCTGTTCTTGGTGCCCGGAGTGAACTTGTTGATGTTCATCATCATGAACGTGAACATCAGCATCGTGCTGGGACGCCGGGACCTCAAGGAGCACATCCTGATGACCCTGCTGCCGTGGTGGAAAGTGCCGGAGACCATCTTCTCCACGGCCTCCTACGTGGGGCCGATCCCTGTGGCCGAACGCAAGCGCGGGCTGCTGGGCCAATGGGGCGATGCCATCCTCTTCGCGGTGATCGTGGCCACGGTGTTCCGCACCTTCACCTTCGAGGCCTTCACCATTCCCACGCCCTCCATGGAGAAAAGCCTGTTGGTGGGCGACTACCTGTTCGTGAGCAAGCTGAGCTATGGCCCACGGTTGCCCATGACCCCGGTGACCTTCCCCTTCACGCACCACACCATGCCGGGCACCGCCAGCACGCCCTCCTTCGTGGATTGGTTCAGCCAGCCCTACCGCCGACTGCCCGGTTTCGGATCGCCGGAACGTGGCGATGCCGTGGTGTTCAACTTCCCGGAGGGCGATACCGTGGTGGCCAACTTCCAGAACCAGAGCTACTATCAGTTGGTGCGGAACTACGGCCGCAAGAAGATCCACGACCCCAAGTTCCGCATGATGAACATGGTGGATGGGCAGGTGCGCCAGGTACCTACGGGAGGTATCCTCGTAAGGCCGCTGGACAAGAAGGAGAACTACATCAAACGCTGCGTGGCCATCGCCGGGGACACATTGGAAGTGCGGCATGGCGTGGTGTTCGTGAATGGGCAGGCACAACCGTTGCCCACGGATGGTCAACTCGCCTACGACTTCGTACTTCGTTCCAAGTTCAACGAGAAACGGTTGAAGGACCTCTTGGACATCAGTCCGGAGGACATCGGGCCCAGTGAGACGGGCGGTACTTCGATCCCGCTCACCGCCGCCGCTGCGGAAAAGATGAAGGGCTTCGACAATGTGGTGAGCATGACCCAGCAGGACCATCCCCGCGGCTACCACAACGACTACGCCCGCCTACCCTACTTCCCGAACCATCCGGACTATGATTGGACGGAGGACAACTTCGGCCCCCTCTTCATTCCGAAGAAGGGCGTTACCGTGGCGCTGAACGAACACGTGCTGCCCCTGTACGAACGGGTGATCCGCGTGTACGAAGGGCACGACCTCGAAGTGCGCGACGGCGAGATCCTCATCGACGGTCAAGCGGCGCTGAGCTACACCTTTGAACAGGACTACTACTGGTTGATGGGTGACAACCGGCACCGGTCGCAGGATTCGCGTTTCTGGGGCTTCGTACCGCACGATCACGTGGTGGGTAAAGCGGTGTTGGTGTGGTTCACCAAGGATCCGCACACGGGCATCCGCTGGAAGCGGCTGTTCACCGTGGTGAAGTGACCCTTGGTCCGCGGCCGACCGATGGACAACGAACGGAGCCCCCTGGCTGGATCCGGTGACGAAGTACGGCCGGTACGGTGGATCGTTCGGCTCTGGCGCGATGAATGGGTCAAGGCCTTCTTGCTGGCGTTGCTCCTGTTGTTGGTGCTGCACCTGTTCGTGATCCGCTTGGTGGTGGTGGAGAGCACCAGCATGTTCGCCACGTTGAAGCCTGGCGATCCGCTGGTGGTCCAGCGCTGGCCGGTATGGACCGGTCTTTCGCGCAACGACATGGTGGTGTTCCGCGACCCGCTGAAGGACGACCTCCCCATGATGCAACGCCCCCTGCTGGTGAAACGCATCGCCGGCATGCCGGGCGATCGTGTGGAGCTTCGGCGCGGCACGTTGTTCGTGAACGGCGCGGAGGTTCCGAACGCGCCCCAAGGCACACAGGCCTATCTTGTACGGTTGCGCAATGCGCAACAGGCCGACAGCCTGCTCAGGGAGATCGGACTGCCCCGTGGTCTGCGCCAGCCGGGCCGGGCCTTCGTGGAAGTGCCCCTGAACAAGGAACTGGCGGAACGCGTGAAGGAACTGCCGTATGTGATCAGTGCGGATGCCATGGGGCTGGCCAGAGGTCCCCAACGCCACATCTTCCCGTTCAGTCCGCGCTATCCGTGGAATGGCGACGACTATGGCCCGATCGTGGTGCCCCGGCAGGGCGATACGCTGCGGATCACCGTGGACAACCTACCGCTCTACGATCGGTTGATCAGCCACTATGAAGGGCACGTGCTTGGGGTGGACCGCAGCGAGCTTCGGATCGATGGCCGGCCGCTGGAGCACTATGTGGTGGAACAGGACCACTACTTCGTATTGGGCGACAGCCGCCACAACAGTGCCGACTCACGGTACTGGGGCTTCGTGCCTGCCGACCATATCATCGGCCGCGCGATCCTGTTGCCTTGGAGGCGGGCTCAACGTTGAGGCTCGCTCCCCCTGGTCCGCCGAAACACAGCGAGCGCGGAGGCCGTGGCGGGGTCGCCTTGGGCCGATCGGCGAAACGCAAGAGGCGTCGGTCTGTGCGCTGGGGATAGGTCGTGGCATTGCCATGTCCACGCCTCGCCCCTTACGGCATTGACCTCCGAAAGACACGGTATCTCGCTGAAGTGAATTGCAGGCTGGACCTGTCCCATGCTACCGGGCGAATGATACACGGTCGCACATCGGGATAAGGGTACCTTTGTGGCATGGTGCGTTGGCTGGGGCCTTTGTGGCTGGGATCATTGCTCGTCGCATGCGGCGGTACTGGAAAAGAAGAACTGTGCTCGCAGACCTTCGAGCCTTACCCCGACATGATCTCCGACCGGACACGCACCGCTTTGAACGCCACCTACCTGGATGGCATGGCGCTCTATGCTGCAGGTGAGTACGCGGGAGCGCGCGACAGCATCAGCAAGTACTTGAAGGTTCAGCGCGCCGACCTCACAGGCTATATGTACCTGGCATGTACGTACTTGGCACTGGGTGATCCGGACAAGGCGGAGCTGCAGTTGGACCATCTGGACCGTGCCGACATCCTACACTTCGACGACCAGATCGAATGGTACCGGGTGGTGTGTTGGACGTGCGGCGGGCAGATCGAACGCGCCCGCAAGGGAGCACAGCGCATAGCAGAAGGCCGGGCGCACACCTACCGAAGTGAAGCGAAGAAGCTTTTGCGATCGCTCCCGCCGCCGCAGGCCACGCAGCCATGAACGTGGTGGATCACCTGCGTGAGCGTTTGAAGGGGCCATTGCCAGGGCATGACCGTTTCCTGGAGATGAGCGGCTACCGGCGGCCCGGCCTTGAACAAGCGCTCCGGCAGGACCCCACCGCGCGCCAGAGCGCGGTGCTTGCCCTGTTGTATCCGAAAGGCAGCGCCTTGCACCTGCTGCTGATGGTGCGGCCCACCTACGATGGTGTCCACAGTGGCCAGGTGTCGTTCCCAGGCGGCAAGCAGGAGCCGGACGACCGTGACCTGTCCCACACGGCCTTGCGCGAATTCAACGAGGAGACCGGTGGTAGCACTGCGGACATCGAGCTCCTGGGCCGCCTCAGCACGGTGTACATCCCTCCGAGCCGCATGCTGGTGACCCCCTTCGTGGGCTACGCCAGCCATGTAGAGCCTTGGCACCCCGACCCCGTGGAGGTGGCGAAACTACTGGAGGTTCCACTGGACCTGGTACTGCGCAACGATATCCTGAAGCGAGGTGAGCAGTACATCCGGATGCTCGATCGGAGCCTGAAGGTCCCCTATTTCGACCTGCATGGCGAGGTGGTGTGGGGTGCCACGGCCATGATGATCGCCGAGCTACGCGACCTGCTCGGCCACGATGCCGAGGCGTTCTCGTAAGGCCGCATTCGGCTTAGTACCGGCACTGTCCGCGCTGTAGGCCGGCTTCAACCGGCGCACGAAGTACATATCGATCCGTCCCTTGTTCTTGGCCTCCACCTGGCCACGGTGATCGCATTCGAAGTAGTCCTTCACCAGCGCATGGGTGGCCCCGCTGATGTTCACTTCGCCGGGCTCGCCGCTGCTCTCCATACGACTGGCGGTGTTCACGGCATCGCCCCAGATATCGTAGGCGAACTTGCGTTTCCCCACCACCCCGGCCACCACCGGCCCGCTGTGCAGGCCGATCCGCAACGACCAGGGCTGGCGGCCGGCCGACGCATGCTTGTGATGCCAGGCATTCATCAGCTCGCGCACTTCCAAGGCTGCGGCAACGGCCCGAACGGCATGATGGGCGTCGGCCTTAGGCACACCGCACGCACTCATATAACTATCGCCGATGGTCTTGATCTTCTCGATCCCATAACGACCGATGATCTCGTCGAAGCCGATGAAACAATCGTCCAGCTCACTCACCAGCTCTTCCGGACTCATCCGCTCGGCCACCTTGGTGAAACCCTTCATGTCGGTGAACATCACGGTGACCTCGTCGTGTCGGCGTGCGGTGGCCTTGCCCTTCTCTTTGAGCTCTTCGCTGATCTCCTTGGGTAGGATATTGAGGAGGAGGTCCTCGATCCGCACCTTCTGGCCTTCGATCTCCTTGCTTTGGGCGATCACCTCGGCCGTGCGTTCCTGCACCTTGCGCTCCAGGACGACGTTGCGCAGACGCAGTTGCCGTTCGCGGACCTTGATGTAGCTGAAGAGCCCCACACCGATCACGAAGGCCAGCGCGGAATAGAACCACCAGCTGCGGTACCATGGGGGCAGGATGGTGAACTCGAACTCGGCCGGAGGATCGCTCCAAAGGCCACTATGGTCCATGGCCTTCACCCGGAAGGTGTACTGGCCCGGTGGCAGTGCGGGATAGTGGGCATCGGTCTCCGTGGTGATGGGCTGCCAATCGTCATCCAAGCCCTGAAGCATGTACATGTATCGGACGGCACCGGGATCGCTCAGCGAGACGCTGCCGTAGGCGATGCGCACATTGCGGTCGTTGTGTGCCAGGTCCGTGTTCTTCATCGAACGGTCGTCCAGGTTCACCTTCCAGCCGCGCAGGGCCACCAGGGGGGGGATGGATCGTTCCTCACCTTTCTTGTTGCCCACACGGGTAGCGCCATTGGCCGTGCCGAACCAGAGGTCGCCGGTCTTGGTGGTCCATACCGCATTGGGTTTGACCTCGATCCCCGTGAAGCCCGCCCGTTCGGTGAAGGCGATGAAGCCCCCCTTCTTCGGTCTCCACTTGTTGAGGCCCTTGTTGGTGCCGATCCACACATGGCCCTGGCGGTCGTGGCCCAAGGCTTTGATGGTGTTGCTGAGCAGCCCTTCTGCTTCGGTGAACCGTTGCACCTCTTTTCCGTCTTGTAGCACGATGATCCCCTGCCCCTCGGTCCCGACCCAGATGCGGCCTTCCTGGTCTTGGACGAAGGCTGTGGCCGTGAATGAGCGCCCCAGGTCCACGGCATGGGCCTGGCCATTATCGATCCGGGTGATCCCCTTCACCGTGGAGCCGACCCAGATGGTGCCTTGGTGATCGCGGAAGATGGCGACCACGTGGTTGCCGACGAGCCCCTCATCCTCGGTGATCAAGGTGGGCGGTGTACCCGAGCCGGGCAGATAGCGTCGCAGGCCATTCAGCCCCCCTACCCACAGTTCTCCGGACTGGCCGGTCTCCAAGGCGGTGATCTTGCCTTCGGCCATGGTGGCCGACAGTTCAACATCGTTGGACACCTGGTCCGTGCGCGGGTCGTACCGCAACAAGCCACCATGGTCCGTGCCGATCCACATAAAGCCCTTGTCGTCTTCGCGCAGGCACCGGATGAAATTGTCGGTGAGCATGCCTTGCTGCGCGGAAATGACACGGAGGTCGTCTTCAGGTCCATCCCCGAGGATCACGATGCCTGCATTGGTCCCGAACCATCGCCTGCCACGATCATCCTCTGTAACGGCCCACACCTGCGGGTCGGAAAGCCCGTCGGCCGTGCCGAAGCTCACGAACCGATCGCCTTTGAAGATGTCCAAGCCGCCATCGTTGGTGCCGATGAGCAAGTTCCCTTCACGATCGCGTTCGATGCAACGGACGAAGGTGCCGTGCAACCCATTGGACTTACGATAGGTTCGGACCCCTTGGTCGGAGATCATGGAGACACCGCCGTCCATGGAGCCCACCCACACCTGCCCTTCGTTGTCCTCACCGAAGCAGTATACCGCACCGCTGGCCAAGCCATTGGCGGGAGAGAACTGATCCACCTTACCATTGGCGAAGCGGAAAGCGCCCCCGCCGCGGGTGCCGACCCAGATACCCCCACGGCTATCCTGGAACAAGGTGTTGCATACGAACAGGTCCTGCCATCCGGGAAGGTGCAGCTCAACGAAACGCTCCTTCTCCCAAACGCGGATCGTACCACGGTCCTCCACGAAACAGAGGCGGCCATCGGCCAGCCGTACGGCATCGATCAGCACATCCTGGATCCCCTGTTCCGCTCGGTACCTGCTGGCCTCGATCTCGGAACCCTCCTCCGGCAACCCGGCGAAACGGAAAACACCGTGACCTGCGGTACCGATCCAGTATGCACCATCGTCGTCCTGGAGCATGCCGGTGATGGCACTGTTCATGCCCTTGCCCAGGTTGAAGGTGCGGAAGCGGTTGCCATCGAAGCAGGTGATGCCGCCATCCAGGTGGCCAGCCCAGAGGTGACCGGCCTTGTCGATGAGCAACGTGCGCGCCCCTGTTGGCGCCACCCCTTCCTGCGTGCCGTGGTTGTACACGGTATTCCCATCGTAGCTGGCCAGGCCCGCTTCGGTGCCGATCCACACCATGCCGAAGCCATCTTGCACCACGGCGTAGACCTTGGAGGCGGGCAGGCCCTGCTGAACCCCGATGTTCTCGAAGAAGTACCGTTGTGCGCACACTGGCAGCGTGGACGCAAAGGCCATGATCACGAGGAAAGCACGATGAAAGGGAGACCTCCGGCATGTGGAGCGGTGGCCTCTGCGGAGGATGGGCATCGGTAAGGTCTAACGGGTCAGTTCGTAGAAGGAGGCATCGTTGCCCGCAGCATCGGACACCACCACGGTCTTGTCCACGCTCTCGCTGTAGTTCTGCATCTGGGCCTTCAGGGAGCCATAGTTGAAGTAGCTGTAGATGTCATCCTTTCGGGCATCCACGGGCACCCAGTAGGCCTTGCCGCCAACCGACCGGCCGTGGCCGGAATACCACACCAGGATGGTACCCACCTTGTTGGTGCGCACCAGGTCGCGCAGTTCAATGTTGAAGAACCGGTCCATCTGGTCCTTGGAGAGGTTCTTCTTGTTGATGGTGCGTGCAATGGCGTAGTTGGAAAAGGCCTTCTGCATCTTGGCCGCATCGCCATCGGCCTGCACCGCCGGGAAATTGCGATAGTTGCTGTTCTCGATGTGAATGACCCACGTGGCCCCTGAACGAGAGGCCGTTGTGGATGGGGTGGTGGAGGTCCCGGTCGGTCTCGCGGATGGTGCACTCGCCACCTTGCGCTGAATGGCGTACACCTGTTCCGAAGCATTCCCGAACTGATCCTCCACTTGAACGGTGAACCGGTCCTTGGTCTTCACATCCACTTTGATGCTGAACTCGGGATCCATTTGGTCCGGGGCATAGCTGGCCAGCACGCCGTCCACCGCGATCCTGCGGATCAAAGACCCATCGTTCACCCTCCCCTCCACGAACACGCTTTCGCGATCGGGCTCGATGGTGATCACCCGATCGGGAGAGAGAGCCGGTGCGGTGAGGGTGATCCCAGGGGCGATGCCCTCGCTACGTTCCACCTTCAGGACGGAGGAGGTCAAGTTATCATACACATCAATGGCCTGCACCACGATCTCCTTCTCAGCCGAGGTCCATGGCACCACGGCGAAGAACTGCGGATCCTTCTCCAAGGGATCGAATTCCGCAGGCGCCCCATTCACGGTGATGGTCTTCAACAAGCTGCGATCGAGGACATGGCCGCTCACCTTGAGCTGCTGAAGCGTGGTGGATACCTGCGCCACCCCTTCCCGGCTCATAGGTTCCACCACGGTGAGGCGTGGGGCATCGCTTTCGCGATTCATCTCGAACACCTGTTGTGCGATCCGGATGCGGGACTCTTCGATCCGTTTACGCGTTTCCACGCCGAACGCCGGGTCGTTCTGCATCTCTTTCTGCGCGTTCTCCAGGTCCTTCAAGGCCCCGTCCATCTCCAGGTTCGCCTCCCGGCACTCGGCTCGTAAGAGGAGCGCTTCGATGTCCTTGGGGTCGTCGAGGATCATCTTGTTCAGGTCGTTCACCGCGTTCTGATGCTGGCCGAAACCGTGGTAGTAACGGGCTCGCTGGAGGTAAACCGCACGATCGGTACGGCCCAGGGCCATACAACGGCTGATATCATCGATGGCCTTGGCGAACTCCTTCTGTTCGGCGTACGCTTTGCTGCGCCAATAGAGAGCGTCCGTGCTTTGCGGGTTGAGTTCCAATGCAAGTCGGCAGCGATCGATGGCCTTCTCCAAGGCGCGCGCACGCATGGTCGGTCCGGAGTAGCGTGCGGCAAGTTCCAGTTGCACCTCGGCCTGGGCCACATAGGCCGGTTCGTACAGGTGGTTCCATTCCAGCACACGGTCCAGGTCGGCCTCTGCGGTGCTGAAATCGCGCAGTGCGGTGCGTACGATGCCGTGGAGGTAATAGGTGTCCGTGGTGCCTTTCAGGTTCAATGCGGCATCGGCTGCGGTGCCCGCACAGTCCAGATCACCCAGCTTCAGGCAAGCACGCACCTTGGCCTGCAGGGCGCGCATATCGTTCTTATCGCGCAACAGGGCGGTCTCGGCCAATGCACGAGCCACCCTGGGGCTATCCACCTCGAGGTAGGCCAAGGCGGCGTCCGCATAGTACGCAGCTTCTTCGGGTACCAGTTCGGCCACCCGCTTGAGGTCCAAGGCCACGGCATTGGCGTGGCCGAGCAACTTGTTCACCGCGGCCCGCGCCTGATAGGCCTTCACCAATTGAGGGTCCACGGAAATGGCAAGGCCGTACTTCTCCAAGGCTTGCTCGAGCTGACCGGCTTTCCGCAAGGCATCCCCCTCCTTCAGGAACGCTTTCCCGCCTTGTGCGAACAGGGTGGGAATGGACCAAAGAAGCAGCAGGAGCGCGAGCGGACGTTGAACCTTCATGGAGAGTGGGAAGCGAAAATAGGGCCGAAAGTGGAACTCCGCCCGCACCGGTGAACATCCCTCTCTTCCGGCGACGATGGTACAGCGATAGAAGTGTACAGCTGGGCTTGAGCGCGGGTACCAAGAAGACCCACCCCCTCTCCGACCCGTACCCGGCAGGCGCCTACTCGCCCTTCCCGAAGTGCGCCATCACCTCGTGGGTGACCCCCGTGGTGCTGAACCCACCATCGTGGAAGAGGTTCTGCATGGTGACATACCGGGTGAGGTCGCTGAAGAGACTGATACAGTACTGGGCGCACGCCTCGGCCGGGGCATTGCCCAACGGGCTCATGGCCTCCGCGAAACCGAAGAACCCATCGAAGCCCTTGATGCCACTGCCTGCCGTGGTGAGCGTTGGGCTCTGGCTCACGGTGTTCACGCGCACCTTCTTCTCCTTGCCGAGGCGGTAGCCCCATCCACGTGCGATGGACTCCAGCAGGGCCTTCGCATCGGCCATGTCGTTGTAATCGGGGAACACGCGCTGGGCGGCGATATAGCTGAGGGCCACCACGCTGGCACCTTCGGCCAGGGCATTCTGCTTATAGGCGGCCTGAAGCATGCGGTGAAAGCTCATGGCGCTCACATCCAAGGTCTGCTTGTACCACTCGTAGTTGAGGTCGTCGTACTTACGCCCTTTCCGCACGTTGGGGCTCATGCCGATACTGTGCAGTACGAAATCGAGCTTTCCCCCCAGCGCCTGTTCGGACTCGGTGAAGAGTTTGGCCAAGTCCTCGTCGTTGGTGGCATCGGCGGGGATCACCGGGGCTCCGGTGGTTTCGGCCAGCTTGTTGATCTCGCCCATGCGCATGGCCACAGGAGCATTCGTAAGGACGAAGGCAGCCCCCTCTGCGTGAGCCAGTTCCGCCACTTTCCAGGCGATGCTTTGTTCGTTGAGGGCGCCGGTGATGATGCCGCGTTTCCCCTTGAGTAGTCCGTGTGCCATGATCGTCGTTTGTGGCGGTGAAGATAGAAGGTGATCCGAAAGGGCTTGAGGCAGGATCTCCGGATGGCCCTGGAACATCCATGCGGTGGATCCACCACTCCCCTATCTTGCGGCGTTCAAATCCAGGCAAAAGCATGAGAATTCGTCGACTCGCGACCGCTACGTTGCTGGTGTCCGCTGGCTATGCCTCGGGCCAGTGCATCAGTACCTTCCCCTCCAATGAAGCGTTCACAGGAGCCACGGTCGGCACCCCGGGCACCTTGGTGAACAATTGGTCCAACCTGGCCGGCGACGATCTGGAGTGGTGGGTAGATGCCAATGGTACGCCCACGGCGAACACCGGCCCCATCGGGGATCACACCACGCTGAACACGGTGGGGAAATACATGTACGTATCGGCTGCAGCGGCCGGTGCCACCCCAGGTCGTACGGCGATCCTGCAATCCCCTTGCTACGACCTGAGCACGATCACCACTCCATACCTCACCTTCTGGTACCACATGGATGGGAGCCAACAGGGCACCTTGGCGGTGGACCTCAACGTGAACGGCACCATCGTATCCAATGTATGGAGCGTGAGCGGCGCCCAAGGCCACCGGTGGAAACAAGGCTGGTTGAACCTCGCCCCCTACCTGGGGCAGGCCAACCTGCGGATCCGGTTCCGTGCGGTGACCGGCACGGGAGCGCTGAGCGACATTGGGTTGGACGACGTGTTCGTGGGAAGCCTGAACGCGAACATGGGCTGCACGGAACCCACGGCCGCCAACTACAGCAGCACGGCCAACCTGAACGATGGAAGCTGCAGCTATGCCTGCTCCGGTGGGCAACAGCGCGTGCGGGTGGAGATCATCCACGACCAGTACCCCAGCGAAACCTCCTGGACGTTGAAGAACGGATCCACCGGAGCCACCTTGGCCAGCGGTAACAACACCACGAACCGCAATGGCACCACGCTCTGCGTGGCGAACGACGTGTGCCTGGTGTTCAAGATCAGCGACAGCTACGGCGATGGCATCTGCTGCAACTATGGCAATGGCGAGTACCGGGTATACCTCAACGAGAACCTGGTGAGCCAGGGTGGCAACTTCAGCAGTTCCGAAGAAACGGTATTCAACTGCCCACCGGGCTTCAGCTGTGCCACGCCGCGTCCCTTGTCGCTGGCCCCGGTAGGCCAGACCTATCCGGTCACGCTGGCCACCTTCACCACCACACGGGTGGAAGAGTGGTACGACTTCACCCCACCACTTTCGGGCTCGTACACCATATCCACATGCAACACCAACACCTGCGACACCCGCCTGTGGTTGTATGACATGAGCTGCTCGGTGTTGAACCTGAGCGACGGTATCGAGGGCGCGACCTTCGGCGACGACAACGACGGGGGCTGCGGCTTACAGGCCGTGGTGAACGCCAACATGCCGGGCGGCGTGGTCCACCACCTGCGGGTAGGCGACAATGCCGGTGCGTGCAACGGAGCGGTGACCGTAACGATCACCTACAACGGCCCGGTGGTAGGCTGCATGAACAGCCAGTCGTGCAACTTCAGCCCCTTGGCCACGGTACCCTGCACCGATTGTTGCATCGCCTTTGGCGACCCCTCCTGCCCGGACGGTCCCGACCTGACGATCAATGCGCCGACCATGCAGAGCAGCATGACCTTGAGCACGGTGAACATCACCGATGCATGCGCTCCGGTGGAAGGCTGCACCGGCGGACTGGGCCAACGCTATGTGATCCGGTTCACCACGCGGATCGAGAACAACGGCACCACCGATTACCACATCGGCAGCCCATCGGCACAGCCCCAGATGTTCAGCACCAACAACTGCCACGGCCATGCGCACTACCGCGGCTATGCCGACTACATCCTGTTCGACCAGGCGGGCAATGCCATCCCGGTGGGCTTCAAGAACGGGTTCTGTGTGATGGACATCGGATGCTATCCGGGCAGCACCACGCAATATGGCTGCAGCAACATGGGGATCAGCAAAGGCTGTTATGATGTGTACAGCTCGGGCACCACGTGCAATTGGATCGATGTGACGGACGTGCCCGCGGGCACCTACACCCTGGTGCTGCGCACCAACTGGCAGCGCGCCCCCGACGCCTTGGGCCGGCACGAACGCGATTACAGCAACAACTTCGCGCAGGTGTGCATCAACCTCACGCGCAACGCCCAGAACGTGCCCTCGTTCAGCATCGTGAGCAACTGCGCACCCTACGTGGATTGCCTGGGGCAGGCGTATGGCGATGCGCGCTACGACTGTACGGGTGTATGTGCAGGTCCGGTGAAGCGTGGCGACCTTACCAGTGACTTCGTGCAGAACGCAGCCGATGCGGTCACCTACATCTCGTCCATCCTTGGAGATGACATCACCCCCACCAACTGCAACGACCTGAACGCCGATGGGGCCATCACCGTGAGCGATGCCGGCTTGATGGTGAACTGCTACACCCAGCGCGACATCCACAACGCGCAAACGGTGATCGACTACCATCCGTGGTGCGAATTCCCGCGCGGCTACCTGAGCACCCCGGACACCGTGACGTTGAGCCTGGCGAACCTCGATCCGGTGAACAAGACGGTTGACGTTTACATGCGGAATCCCACCTGCCGCGTGCTGGGCTATGAATTCTCCCTGGGCGGGCTCACCATTCAATCGGTGACCAACCTGGTGCCGAACCTGGTGGGGCACATTTCCATGAACTCCTCCCTGGGGGGCACCAAGGTGATCGGGCTATCGTACGTGGACAGCTCCGCCGTCCGCAACCTGACCGCCATGCCATTGTGCCGGATCAACTACCTGAGCCTGACCGGTGGGGCGGTATGCATCGCCTCCATCACCGACATCGTGAACCAGGATGCGAACGATGTGGTGACCCGGATCTCGGGGGGGTGCCTGGCCGTTCCGAACACGGTGACCTTGTCGGCCAAGGTGTGGCTGGATGGGCCGTACCATGCCGTCACGGGCTTGATGCGCGACGACCTGCGGGCCACCTCTCGCCTACCCCTGAGCGAACCTTACGCGGCCATGGGCTTCACCCATGCTTCCGGCGGTGGCGGCGAGCAGATGAACCCGGCCGTGTTGACCGTAACGGGGAGCGATGCCATCGTGGATTGGGTGTTCCTCGAACTTCGGTCCACAGCAGCTCCCTTCAATGTGCTGGCCACCCGCAGTGCCTTGCTCCAACGCGATGGGGACATCGTGAGCACCGACGGGATCAGCCCGGTCACCTTCCAAGCTGCGCCCGGATCGTACCGGATAGCGGTGCGCCACCGCAACCACTTGGGCATCATGACGAACACCAGCGTGGCACTGGGGTCGTCCTCCACGGTGGTCGACCTGCGTACCGCCGCAACGGCCTGTTACGGCACCAACGCCCGCAAGACCCTGGCCACGGGTGTGTTGGGGATGTGGGCGGGCAATACCGTGGGCGACGACCGGTTGTTGTACGCGGGTGCCAACAACGACCGCGACCCGATCCTCGTGGTGATCGGTGGGATCACGCCAACGAGCGTGATCGCCGGCTACTACCGAGAAGATGTGAACCTGAGCGGCGACGTACAATACACCGGTGCCGGCAACGATCGTGACCTGATCCTGCAGAACATCGGCGGAGCCATTCCCACCAACTCGGTGATCCAACAGCTGCCTTGACCCGACGCTGAACGACCAGAACCAAGATGCAACCATTTCGTACGTACTTGAGCCAAGCCGGGATCGTCGGCTTCACCCTTCTCCTTCCCCTGCTGGTGCATGGCCAGATCGAACAGGGCGGAACACCGCACAGCCTGGGCCGCACGCTTGGCGCCCCGGCCGGTGTACGCCTTCCGGCCGTGGACCAGGCCGCACTCGCTGCACAGGATGCAGTTAACGACCAGGACAAGAGCATCCCCTGGCGCTTCGGCAAGAACCACGCCGTGAGCCTGGACCTGGACAATGCCGGAACCTGGACCGTACTGGAGGATGGCACTCGCCTGTGGCGGTTGGGCCTGGAGTGTCCGAACGCCTTGAGCGTGAACTTCGAATTCCACGACTTCCGCCCGGCACCCGGTGGGAAGGTGTTCGTGATGGACGAATTCGGCGGATACATCGGCGCGTTCACCACGGCGAACGACCCCACGCATAGTGGTGTACTGGGCGTGCAGGCCTTGAAAGGCCAACGGATCATGGTGGAGTACAGCGTACCGGCGCAGGGGCCGCGAGGGAACCTGCGGATCGGCCAGGTGACGCACGGCTACCGGGACATCTTCGCTCATGCGCGCGCGTTGGGAGAATCGGGATCATGCAACAACAACACCATCTGTCCGGAAGGGGATCCCTGGCGCGACCAGATCCGTTCGGTGGCGATGATCGTGGTGAGTGGCAGTGGGATCTGTACCGGAACATTGATCAACAACTGTGCGAACAACGGCACACCGTACTTCCTCACGGCCAACCACTGCTTGAGCGGGAACGTGGGCACCTGGGTGTTCCGCTTCAACTGGGACAGCCCCACCTGCTCGCCCACCACCAACGGCCCCACCACCCAGACCGTGAGCGGAGCCACCCTGCTGGCCAACAGTGCGGCCACGGATGTGGCGCTGCTCCAGCTCAACAGCACCCCACCGAGTTCGTACAACGTGTTCTACAGCGGCTGGGACCGCAGTGGGACCATCCCGACCGCACAGACCGGGATCCATCACCCGGCAGGGGACATCAAGAAGATCAGCTTCGACACCAACTCGGCGACACAGGTCACCTATTCCGGAGCTTCGTGCTGGCGTATCCTGAACTGGGAGGACGGCACCACCGAGCCCGGTAGCAGTGGCAGCGGTCTATGGGACCAGAACGGCCGTCTGATCGGACAGCTCTATGGCGGCACGGCCAGTTGCAGCAGCATCACCCACGACAATTACGGACGGTTCGACCTGAGCTACTCCCTGCTCTCGACCTGGCTGGGTAGTTGTGGGAACACCATCGATGGCTACGACCCCAACCTTCCCACGGTGAGCCTCGATGCCCAGGCCGTGAGCCTACAGGGCGCCACGGGGAATATCTGCACCAGTACCATCTCGCCCACGGTGACGGTGCGCAATGGAGGGACCACCACGCTCACCTCGTTCTCCATCGCCTGGTCCATTGCCGGTGGGCCTTCGGGTACCACGCCGTGGAGCGGATCGCTCGCCAGCGGTTCCACTGTGGCTGTTCCGATCGGCTCGATCACCCTGCCCAACGGCCTCCTAACGCTCACGGCCACGATCAATTCGCCGAACGGAGGCACGGACCTGGTACCTGGGAACAATGTGGTGAGCAGCACCCTGAGCCATGGTCCGAACGCGGTAACGCTGGCCTTGGTCCTGGATCGTTATGGTGAAGAGACCACGTGGCTGATCCGCAGCGGCAGCACCACCATCGCCAGTGGGGGGCCGTACACTCGTCAAGCATCGAACGGGGCGTATCCGCAGCCCCCCATCAACCTGTGCCTTCCCGATGGTTGCTACGAGCTGGTGGTGAACGATTCCTATGGTGACGGCATCTGCTGCACATACGGCAATGGTTCATTCACGCTGACCGGGGCCAGCGGCACCTTGGCCAGCGGTGGCTCCTTCACCAGCAGCAGTGTCAACGCATTCTGTGTGACCGCGTCCACCGGATCGTTGGTGAGCGCCAAGGTGTTCCTCGACGGGCCGTACGGGACCGGTCCGGAGATGTCCGATGCGCTGCGCACCGCCTCGCTGGTGCCCTTGACCGAACCCTATACGGCATTGGGCTATACCCATGTGGCCGGCGGTGGTGGGGAAACGGTGAGCAGCACGGTGCTTCAGACCACGGGCAGCGACGCCATCGTGGATTGGGTATTCGTGGAATTGCGTGGCCCGGCCCCCACCTACACGGTACTGGCCACGCGCTGCGCCCTGCTCCAACGCGATGGCCACATCGTGGACGTGGATGGTACCTCGCCGGTCACCTTCGACATTGCCGCCGGTAACTACCACGTGGCGGTGAAACATCGGAACCACCTGGGTGTCATGAGCGCTTCCACCATCGCGGCAGGAGCCACGGCCGGGACGATCGACCTGAGCGCCACGACCACCACCACCTACGGCACGAACGCGCAACGCACCGTATCCGGGGTGAACACCATGTGGAGCGGAGACTGTATCGGCAACGGGATCGTGCAGTACACCGGTGTGGGGAACGACCGCGACCCGGTCCTGACCCGCGTAGGAGCCTCGGTGCCCACCGCCATGGTGCCGGGCTATTGGAACGAGGACGTCAACCTGGATGGCAAGGCGATGTACACCGGTGGGGGCAATGATCGCGACCTGATCCTGCAGACGATCGGCGGCTCGGTACCGACCAATACCCGTACGGCACAGCTACCGTAGTTCGGTCAGTAAACTGTACCCAAGGGCCGTCCTCCACGGGCGGCCCTTGTTCTTTTCCCGGCCATGCGCCTTCGGGCCGCACCATGGTCGAAGCCGGACTACTCGCCACAGCGCAGACGATCCACGGGGTCCATTTCCGCCCGGCTTCGCCACGGTGATCGTTCGGCCGCACCGCGGTCAGCGCCGTGCCGCCAACAGAACGCGGGCGTTCTCCATGGCGGCCGGGGTGACCTTGCGGCCACTGAGCATGTGGGCCAGGGCCTCCACCCGATCCTCGGCGAGCACGGCTTTGATGCTGGTCTGGACCCGATCCCCCACTTCGGCCTTGCTCACCACCAGGTGCGTATCGGCCTTGCTGGCGATCTGTGGCAGATGGGTGATGGCGAGGACCTGTCGGTCCTGAGCCATGCGGGCCATCAGCGTACCGACCCGATCGGCCACCTCTCCGCTCACGCCCGTATCGATCTCGTCGAAGACCACGGTGGGCAGGTCGTGCGAATCGGCGGCCAACGAGATCATGGCGAGCATCACCCGACTTAGTTCGCCTCCGGAGGCCACTTTGTCCAGCGGTGCGGGTAGGCGATCCTTGTTGGCACTGAATAGGGCCTTCACGGTATCCAGCCCATGCGGACCGGGTTCATCGGTCCGGTGGTCGAACCGGAACACGGCATGCGGCATGCCGAGATCGTGGAGTATGGCTTCCACTTTGTTGGCCAAGGGCTTCACCGCTGCGACCCTGGCTTGTGAGATGAGCTTGGCCGAACGTTCCACCGCCATGCCGGTCTGTGCCACCGCATCTGCCAACCCTGCGATCCGTTCACCCATGGTGCTGGCGCCTTCCACCTTCGCCAGGAGGGCCTCCTGAATGGCGAGCAAAGCGCTGTTGTCGGTCACCCGGTACTTCTGTTGCAGGCGGAGGATCAGGTCCAACCGACCGCGTAGCTCGGCGGCCCTTTTCGGGTCAAGGTTGATCGAGGCCGCTGTGCGTGCCGCCTCCTCGGCGATGTCCTTCACCTCGATATGCACGCTGTTGAGCCGTTCCAGCAACGCGGCGACCGAACCGTCGATCCGCGCCGGCTTGGCCAGCATCTGACGAAGCCGGGCGATGCCTGCTCCCAATCCCTGTTCATCCTGGACCGCCTGATCCACGGCATCGAGCACCTGGATCAATTCCTCGGCATGGTCCGCCCGGCCCAATTCCTGCTCGATCGCTTGTTGCTCGTCGGGCAAGAGGCGGGCCTCGGCCAGTTCATTCAGTTGGAACCGAGCGAGGTCCAACTCGACTTGTACCGTGGCTTCTTCGGTTCGCAAGGCGGCCAACTCCTGTTGCAACTTCCGCCAGCGATGGTACTCTTCAGCGTAGGACTGAACGGCAGGTCGTTGGCCCGCGATCTGGTCCACCAACCCCAACTGGAAGCCTGCATCGTTGAGCAACAGCGTGTGGTGCTGGCTGTGAACATGCACCAGCCGTTCTCCCAGTTCACGCAATTGTTCCAAGCGCACCGGCGTGTCGTTCACGAACGCACGGGACCGTCCACCGGGCTTTCCGGGCATGGCGGGGTCCAGTTGCCGGCGGAGGATGGTGAAACGCTCGGCTCGCAGCTCGGCCGCGTCGAACCAATCATCGAGCCCAAGCCCTAGGGTATCCACCTCCAGTTCGATCACGCATTTGCGCGCGCCATCGCGTGCCGCACCCGCATCGGCACGCTCGCCCATGGCCAAACCCAGAGCTCCGATCACCAAGCTCTTGCCGCTCCCGGTCTCGCCGGTAAGGATGGTGAGACCTTGGGAGAGGTCCAGCTCCAAGGAATCGATCAGGAGGTAGTTGGTGATGGAGATGCGGCGTAGCATGATGGCTTTTCCGTCAACGAAGCGGCGCCAATATCGGGATCGGGAGGGCAGTTCGACACGGCACCGATGATGAAAGAGGCTGGGAGGCCGATGCGTGGCACCATAGCGCAGCGCACGCAGGCGGCACCACGCACTGCCGGCCTACCAGCTCGGGCCGCTTTCCGGCGACCTACGCAGCCTGGTGCTGAACCCCATGCCGACCACGAGGTATTGCATCTGGCGAGCTTCCACCCGCTCCGGCCTTCCGGGGAATCCATCCGCCAAGCCCAGGTCGGAAGAGCCGAAAGTGAGCCCATCACGCTCGTAGCCCAGTGTAAGGCCGAAGGCCAGGTTATCCGTGGCATGGAGATAGTATCCCGTACCGATGCCCCAGTGCATGGCCGACCGTTTGTGATCACCACAGGTAGGACAGTCGAATTGATATCCGGAAGCCCCCACCCGCGCATTGACCTCGTAGAACGTACGCTCACCGGTGTACTGCTCATAGGTGACTTTGCCGTAGACCGTGAGCTTTCGCACCTCGCCGGTGGTCACCACCGGAGCCAGCGCCCTTTCGTTGACCTGGAACCAGGTCATCTTACCGCCCACTCCGAGCCCCAGCCCCTTGTACATGGGGAATTGGACCACGGCATTCACCTGCCCCACGCTCTCGGTCACCGCTTCGAACAACGGGTTGGCCAACGGCACGGGGAGGATCAGATCCCCTTTCACCGTGGAGGAAACATCGGGCAGCTTCTGGGCCATGCCTCCCAGCACCAACGCGGTGGCACAAACGACAGCGAGCCCCCCCTTGCGTATCATCCTTGTTGTAGACGGAATTGACGTAGGGTCCGTTGTGTCTCGGTGGCCATTTCCAAGAAATAGACCCCATCCGCCAACGGTGGCAACGTACGCTCCACCACATGCTCTCCACGAGGCAGACGCACATCCTCCCAGCCATGCACCGGGGCATGCGCCTGATCCAAAAGGCGCGTTCGTATCCGCTGATCACCGGGCACTTTCAACTCAACGCGAAGGCGGGCCGGATGGTATGCGAGCTGCAGGCCGAGCAGTTCGGCGTGGAGCGGTGCGGGCATATCCTTGGTCAGGATGTACTGGCGCAGCCTACGCCAGAGGATCAACAGCACCATTGCGCTCAGGCTGATGATCAGCGCCGTGCGGATATTGAGCAGGTCCTTCTCGCTCATAGGGTGATCACGCCAGGGATCTCCGACGCCAGGTCGTAACGGGCCACCACCTCATCGGCGCTCAGCATCACCTCCTTCACGGTGATGGCGAGGTATTTGCCACCGGTACTGTACTTGCGCAGGATCTCGCTTTCCGGTGGGAACAAGGCCAAGAGCCTATCCAAGCGGTCCTGATCCGGCTCGAAGATGAACTTGTACATGTACAACGAGGGCCACTCGTGTATCTTCTGCAGCGTATCGCGCAGCTTATCCTTCGCTTCGTCGCTCAGCATGGGTGAACTTTGCAAAGGTACCTTGCCCCGATCGAACCCGATCCCCGGTCGGGTGTACAGCACCAGAGAACAAGTCGAACCATGCGATCGATCCTCCCGCTCCTTGCGTTGTTGATGCCCCTGGCGGTGGGCGCACAGGCGGCCCAGAACGAGGCCCGGCAGCGGACATCCCCGGTGGCCGACCCCTGCCAGGGAGGCTGGAGCATCCCTGTGGTTGCCGCACAACATGGGGACAAGGAACAGGATGCCCTTCCCCAACTCGACGCCGCACAGCGCCTGGACGAACTGCGCCAGGAACGGAACGCCGCACTGGCACTGAACGGCGGCATGATCCCACCTGCGGATCGGGCCCGGTTGGTGGGCCTGTCCGACGCGCTGAACGCTGTGGCTCCCCACAGCTTCGAGGCCCACATGGCCCGGTACTACACGTTGTTCCCTGCACCAGCGGCCTTCGACCACTTGGAAGAGGCCGTTGCGCAGAACGCGGACCGCGAGGAACTGATCGCACCACGCCTGGTGGCTGCCGCGCGAAAGAACAACACGAACGAACTCGCGCTGCGGGCCAAGGAGATGAAGGCCCGTGGGCGTATCGCTCCGGCGCTCTATGCAGTGGCGAACGACATGCTGGCCTCGGTGGAACCCGGCGCGGTACTGATCGCGGCCGGTGAAATGGATGCCTATCCGCTCTGGGTGGAGCAGTTCGCCAACGGGAAGCACCGCGACCTCTTAGTGGTGGACCACCGGCTGCTGATGGACCCCACCTACCGCACAAGCATCTGGGCTCGGGCCAACGCGCGCGGCGCGGTCGCGGGAGAGGCGGACTTCGTAGCTGCACTGGCGGGTGCCACCACGCGCCCCGTATACCTTTCCCTGGCACTGGGCAGCACGACCCTGGCGCCGCTGAAGGACCGGCTCTATATCACGGGCATGGCCCTGCGACTGAGCGACCGGCCGGTGGACAACATCCCCCTGCTGGGATCCAGGTGGGACCGGCTGAAGAAACCGATGGACGCCGGGCCGCTCTCGAAGAACTATCTGGTACCTGGGGCCGTGCTGCTGACCCACTACCGGGCCAACGGTGCGGAAACTCAGGCGGCGCGGTTGGAACATGAACTACGGTCCATGGCCCGTGCACTGGGTGCCACCAACGACCTGGTGAAGAGCGGCATACTCCAACACTGACGCATGCGGCTCTTCGGCACGGAATATGGCGGACTGGTCGACGAGCGACTGATGGAGCTCGTGGTGAAAGGCGACGAACGCGCCTTCGCCACGCTCTACGACAGGTACCACCGTCGGCTGTTGGGCTACTTCCACCGCATGTTGTGGAACGACCGTGAACGGGCACAGGACTTCCTGCAGGACCTGTTCACCAAGCTGGCCACACAGCCAGAGCGGTACGACCGTGCGCGGCCCTTCCAGACATGGCTGTTCAGCGTGGCCAACAACATGTGCAAGAACGCGTACCGCCACGAGGCGGTGGTGCGCGAAGCCGCCATGCACCTGCGCCACGGCGAGGATCGCGTGGAAGCCAGCGGTGGTGTGGAAGTGGACCGCCAGCATTTCCGCGATCGGCTGGACGAGGAACTGGACAAGCTCGACCCCGACCACAAAGCCACCTTCGTGTTGCGCTTCCACGAGGAGATGCCGATCAAAGAGATCGCGGCCACCTTCGGCTGTAGCGAAGGCACGGTGAAGAGCCGCATCTTCTACACCTTGAAGAAACTGGCCGAGCGCATGAAAGAATTCGACCCCAACGCCCTATTGACACATGGAACGGCACGAACGCTATGACCCTGAGGACATCGAGAGCCTGCTCTCGGAGCGGGGTTTCGACGAGCTGTTGCCGGACGAACGCTCCTTCGTTCTGCGGCACGTGGCCGACCGCGCCGAGTACGAGCGGTTGCGGGCCCTACTGCAGTTCGTTCGGCCCGATGAGCGTGAACGCGGCGCTCCGGAGCCCGACGAACGGGTGCGGGCGAGCGTGATGGCGGCCTACCGCGCACAACAGCACCCACGCTGGCGCATCTGGCTCAACGGCCTGTCGTTATGGTTGGCACCGAAGGAAGCCCCCGCCTATTGGCGTCCGGCGTTAGCCTTCGCCGCGCTGGCCGTATTGATCGTGGCCGGCGTGATCGCCGTATGGCAGTTCCAAGGCTCCTCGGACCACAACGCCCTGGCCGCACTTGAACAGGAAAAGACCCGGACGCCGACGCCGGCACGTGCACCAGAAGAAGGTCCGGCGACCGACGTGCAGCAAGCAGCCGAAGTAACGACCGCCATGGATGCTGCGGGAACCAGCACAGCGGCCCAAGCCGAGGATCGGGCGCCCTTGCCCACGGAAGAGCCGAACGTGCTGGAGATGGGAACGAGCACCTCAGACGCCACCGAGGACCTGATGGCGACCGTGCGCTCCGCGACCGAAAAGCAGGATCAACCTGCCGCTGCCGCCGCTCCACCGCCTGCGGAAAGCCCCTCGCACGTGGTCACCCCCAGCGAGTTGGCCCAGAACATGAGCCTGACCAACGCCTTGGGCGAGGTGGCCAAAGAAACGGCGAGCAAGGTGTCGCGCAAGAGCAGCACCATGGCCGAAACAGCCGCTTCCAGCCGCACGCTTGCCGACGACCCCGGGGTCATGGCGCTGGTCACCGCCGGCTGGTGACCGTCACGGGATCAGGAAGGGGCGCGTGATATCGAAATCGCGCGTCTTCACCCGTAGCGTGGCCTCTCCCTTGGGGAACATGCCTTTATCAAGTCGCCGGACGAGTTCATCGCCCATGGCCTTGCCGACCTCCAAGTACACCAGGTCACCTTCGGAGTCGCGCACCTCGATCTCGACCTTGCCGATCCTGCGGTGATGGAGCACCTGCAGTTGAATGAGGCCGGAAGCGATCGAACATTCCACCGAAACGGTGGCTCCATCATGCACCTCCGCTGGCATCGTGGCCGCGAGCGGAACAATGCCCACCCCGATCGAGAACACCAAGGCCAACGCCAGTTGTGCCGTCCGCATCATACAAATATAATCGCGGGACCACATGTCAAAAGGAGCCGGAGGCCATTGAGCAGGCCCACTTGGGGGAGCTGGCGTGGTGTGGTGATCCGGTCACCCCCTTGTACGATCGAAAGCAGCGGCCACCATTTCATCGCGGCTATTGGTGCGCAGGGCATAGTCGAACCCCTCGTGGACGCTGAACCCGCCGAAGGCACCATCCTTCCGGATGGCGATGAAACCCACCTGCTTGTCGGACATGTCGGTGTTCTGGCGAACGATGCGCCGGACCGCCTCCCGGCATGCCTCCGTCGGCTCGGCCCCTTGTCGCATCAACTCCACCACGGTATGGCTGCCTGCCGTGCGGATCACCAACTCCCCCACCCCCGTGGCACATGCCGCGCCCACCTCACCATCCACGAAAAGGCCTGCGCCGATGATGGGACTGTCGCCCACCCGGCCATGTACCTTGAAGGCCATGCCACTGGTGGTACACGAGCCCGCCAGTCTTCCCTGCGCATCCATGGCCACCATCCCAATGGTATCATGGTTCTCGATGTTCACCACCGGTCGGTATTCCCCTTTCTTCAGCCATTCGAGCCACTTCGCCCTCACCTCCGGCACCTCCACATCGCGTTGGGTGAAACCGTTCTCCAGGGCCCACCGTTCGGCACCAGCCCCCACGAGCATCAGATGTGGGGTGCGCTCCATCACCGCCCGGGCGATGCTGACCGGGTGCTCGAACCGTTGAACGAAAGCCACCGCACCGGCCCGGCCATTGTGGTCCTGGATGCAGGCATCGAGCGTGACATGTCCATCCCTATCCGGCATGCCACCCAAGCCCACACTCCGGTTGGTGAAGTCGCTTTCCACCACGGCCACGCCTTGCTCCACGGCATCGAGCACGTCCCCACCGCGCTGCAGCACCTCCCACGCCTTCGCATTGGCAGGAAGCCCGTGCCTCCACGTGCTGAGGACGATGGATCCCGCGGCAGGTAGGGTGTTGGAACCCAGGACCGGAGGTGCCTCCTCCCCGTTCCGGGAGATGCATCCGGCCACCATGGCCGCCGTACCCGCCAGGCTCAACTTGATGAATCCTCGTCTATCGCTCATGTGGGCAAGGTAAAGGAGAACCACCTCCGGCAGGCGCGTTTCCGGTCCATCCAGTTACATTGGCCCTTCACCATTCCGCATGCGTCGCACCTCCGGACCCTTGGCGGTCCTCACCTCGCTCTTCTTCCTCTGGGGCTTCATCACCGTGCTCAACGATGTGCTCGTGCCGCATTGGAAGGCCCTCTTCAACCTCACCTACGCGCAGAGCCTGCTGGTGCAGTTCTGCTTCTTTGGTGCCTACTTCGTGGGCTCGCTGGTGTACTACCTCATCTCCGTATCATCGGGCGATCCGATCGGGCGCATCGGCTACAAGCGTGGCCTGTTGCTGGGCTTGGGCCTTTCCGCACTGGGCTGCGCACTGTTCGCTCCGGCCAGCCTGATGCACAGCTACGCCGCCCACCTTGGCGCATTGTTCGTACTGGGTCTGGGCTTCACGGTGTTGCAGATCGCGGCCAACCCGTTCGTGGCCATCATCGGTCCGGCGGAAGGGGCCAGCAGCCGACTGAATCTGGCACAGGGCTTCAACTCGTTGGGCACCACATTGGCGCCGCTGATCGGTGGCTGGCTGATCTTCGGACAGGCCGACGCCGCCTCGGCCGTACGGCTGCCCTACCTGGGGCTGGCGCTGGTGCTGGTACTGATCGCCGTACTGGTGCAGCTGAGCCCCCTGCCCGAGCCACCCAAGGCCGAACGCATCGCGGGCAGCAACGCCCTGCGGCATCCGCAGCTGCGCTGGGGCATGGTGGCCATCTTCTGCTACGTGGGTGCCGAGGTGGCCGTGGGCAGCCTCATCATCAGCTTCCTGAACCTCGATGGTGTGATGGGTTTGAGCGAGGAGGTGGCGAAGCATTACCTGAGCCTGTACTGGGGCGGTGCCATGGCTGGGCGCTTCATCGGTGCGGTGGCGCTGAACCAGGCGATGCCCCCCGTCAAGCGGCTGGGCATGATGCTGGCGATCGGCGCGGCGATCTTCGCGTTGCTGATGGTGCTCAATGCCACAGGGCCGGTATCGGTGGCGGCACTCTGGCCCATGGCCTTGTTGATCGTAGCGAACATCGCGGTGGCCATGCTCGCCAAGGGAAGTCCGGGTCGCACCATGGGCCTGTTCGCATCGGTGGCGGTGCTGCTACTGGTCGGCGTGGTCGCCGGTCAGGGTCCGGTCGCCCTGTGGAGCATCGTGGCGATCGGCCTGTCCAACTCCATCCTGTGGAGCAACATCTTCACCCTCTCCATCGACGGGCTTGGGCACGATACCGCACAAGGCTCCAGCCTGTTGGTGATGATGATCCTGGGCGGCGCGTTGGTACCGTGGGTCCAGGCCTCCATCATCGACCTGCTCAGTACCGATAAGCTGAACGAACAAGCCTTCCACCTCAGCTTCCTGCTGCCGCTCGCGTGCTACGCCTACCTGGTGTGGTACGGCCTGCGCGGCTCCACCCTACGCTCCAACGTATGATCCTCGGCATCGACATCGGCGGCACCACCAGCAAGCTCGGCCTGGTACAGAACGGCAACGTGATCGCCCGCGCGCGCATCGCCACCACCGGCCATGCGGACGATCATGCGTTCGCCGATGCACTGGCAAAGGCGGCGCATGAACTGGTGCGGACCCACGACATGTCCACAAAGGACCTTCCATCCCTGCGTGGTGTGGGCATCGGTGCGCCCAACGCGAACCAGCTAACGGGCATCATCGAAATGGCGCCCAACCTCCCATGGAAACACGATGTGCCCCTCGCACGGATGATGCAGGACCGCCTGGGCGTACCTGCCGTGCTGGGCAACGATGCGAACGCGGCGGCGCTGGGCGAATGGCGCTACGGCGCCGGACAGGGCTTCAACGACCTGCTGGTGGTGACGATCGGCACCGGCGTGGGCAGTGGGTTCATCGTGAATGGGCAGCTGGTGCTGGGTAGCGCAGGCAACGCGGGCGAACTCGGACACATGACCGTGGTGATGGACGGCCGGGAGTGCACCTGTGGCCGCAAGGGATGCCTGGAGGCGTATGTGAGCATCCGCGGCATGCGCCAGACCTACGCCGAACTGGCCGTCGACCTGGCGGTGCTTCGGGAGGATGGCGTGAAATGCATCGCCGATGCAGCGCACCGGGGCGACCGGGCCGCGATCCGTACGTTCGAGGAAACGGTGCGGTGGCTGGCGGTGGGGCTGGCGAACGCCGTGGCCGTGACGGGCCCGCGTCGCGTGGTGCTCTTCGGCGGCATCGCACGCAACGGGGACCTGCTGATGGCACCTCTGCGCGAACACTTCGGAAGAGCCCTACTGAACATCTACCAAGGCCGTGTGGACCTGACGGTGAGCGCATTGCCGGATGATGATGCGGCGCTGCTGGGTGCGGCGGCGTTGGCAGGCCGTGTGTGAGGAGAAGGAATACATGCACGCAGAGGCGCTGAGAAATGTAGATGCCATGAATCTGAACGAGATCACGGGGATCATCCTGGACGGATCCATTCGGGTCCATCGCGAGATCGGGCCGGGGGTGCTGAGATCGGTGAATGAAGTGATACTCGCGAAACGGCTGCGCCAGCGTGGGCTGTCCGTGGAACGTCAGAAGGTCGTGCCCCTTACCATTGATGGAGAGGACTTCGGAGAGGTTTTCCGTCTCGACCTTTTCGTGGAAGGAAGGATCGTCGTCGAACTGAAGTCCGTGGAGGAACTCCATCCCGTGCATTTCAAGCAGACCCTCACCTATCTACGTCTACTCAGACTGCCATTAGGCCTATTGATCAACTTTGGCGAAACCACCCTGAAAGAAGGGTTCCATCGCATCGCCAACGGTCTGCGCGAGTGACGGATGTTCATCGCCTGAAACTCCAATACATTCACGCAGAGCCGCGGAGAACGCAGAGAAATACACCGACATGATGAGCTTCAACGCCCTCGGCACACCCCGTGCAATACGCCCCTCTGCGCTCTCTGCGCCTCTGCGTGAGGTCGCATTTTCCTCCCTCATGCTCCTTAGCAGCGTGGTGGTTTCCCAACAAACCAACCCCGCCCGCGACCTCGTGAACCCCTTCGTCGGTACCGGTGGCCATGGGCACACCTTCCCCGGTGCGTGCGTGCCCAACGGGCTGGTGCAGCTGAGCCCCGATACGCGGCCCGATGGCTACAACGAGTGGGACGGCGCCAGCGGATACCACTACAGCGACAGCGTGATCCACGGGTTCAGCCATACGCACTTGAGCGGAACGGGCGTGTCGGACCTATGCGATGTGTTGTTGATGCCAACCGTCGGCAAACCCACGACCGATCCTTCCGTATATCGCTCATCCTTCAGAAAAGCGACTGAACAGGCCCATGCGGGCTACTACGCCGTGCACCTGGATGGCCCGGACGTGCGCGCCGAATTGACCTCGACCCAGCGTGTGGGCGTGCATCGATACACGTTCCCTAAAGCTGATACCGCCCGTTTGGTCATCGACCTCAGACACCGTGACCAACTCCTTGAAGGGTTGTTCGAGCAGGTATCCGCGACTGAGTTCGTAGGTGAGCGCAGAAGCAGTTCATGGGCGCGTGACCAACGTCTTTTCTTCTGCATCCAGCTGAGTGAGCCGACCACTGGACAGCTGGTCGAGCATCAAAAGCTCACCCACGGCAGGGCTCCAAGGAATACGGCTGCTGTACTCACGTTCAAGCCCTCCTCCGAACCCCTCATCGTGAAAGTCGGCATCTCCGCCGTAAGCATCGAAGGCGCGCGCAAGAACCTCGAAGCCGAAGTGCCCCATTGGGATTTCGACAAGGTGCGCACCGAAGCCGAGGCCGCGTGGAACGCCAAGTTGAACAAGATCAAGGTGGAGGGCGGCACGCGCGAGCAGCAGCGCATCTTCTACACCGCACTCTACCATTGCTACGTGGCGCCGTACCTCTTCAACGATGTGGACGGCCGGTACCGGGGCATGGACGGCGAGGTGCACCACGCGGACCACGATGTGTACACGGTCTTCAGCCTGTGGGACACGTTCCGAGCGCTGCACCCGCTGATGACGATCCTGGAACCGGACATGACGCGCGACTGGATCAGGACCTTCCTGCTGCACTACCAGCAAGGCGGGAGACTGCCCGTGTGGGAGCTGTGGGGCAACGAGACCGACTGCATGATCGGCTACCACAGCGTGAGCGTGATCGCCGATGCGTACCTGAAGGGGATCCGCGGCTTCGATGAGAAGCTGGCGTTGGAGGCGATGGTGGCCAGCGCCATGCGCAACGACCCGGGGCTGAACGCCTACCGCACCAAGGGCTACATCAGCAGCGAAGATGAGGCGGAAAGCGTGAGCCGGACGTTGGAGTACGCCTACGATGATGCGTGCATCGCGACATACCATTCATACTGCGTCATCCGCACAGTGCCGGCCCTCGCCCCACCCGGCTTCGGAGAGCGAAGCAGAAGCTGGCGGCATCTCTACGATCCATCCACCGGTTTCTTCCGTGCACGGCGCAACGGTGGCTTCGTTCCGGGCTTCGACCCCTACGAGGTGAACTTCAACTTCACCGAGGCGAACGCCTGGCACTACAGCCTGTTCGTGCCACAGCACATCGAAGCCCTGACCGAGCTCCACGGCGGCCAACCAGGGCTGGAGGCCTTCCTCGATCGGCTGTTCGCGGCCACCAGCGCCACCAGCGGCCGTGAGCAGGCCGACATCACCGGGCTGATCGGCCAGTACGCCCATGGCAACGAACCCAGCCACCACATGGCCTACCTGTACAACCGCGTGGGCAGGCCCGACCAGACCCGCACCCTGGTG
>SSGN01000109.1 GCA_008016945.1 Flavobacteriales bacterium | reverse complement strand
GGCCGTGGCCCACCTCATCCCCTACATCGAAGCCGAAAAGCTGCGCACCGGGGCCACCAGCAAGGGCAAGATCGTCGTTGCCACGGTGAAGGGCGACGTCCATGACATCGGCAAGAACATCGTCGGCGTGGTGCTCGGCTGCAACGGCTACGACGTGGTCGACCTGGGCGTGATGGTGCCCTGCGACAAGATCCTCAACGCCGCCCGCGAACATGGCGCCCAGGCCATCGGCCTGTCCGGCCTGATCACCCCGTCCCTCGAAGAGATGAGCCATGTGGCCGCCGAAATGCAGCGTCAGGGCTTTGCCGACGGCAAGTCCATCCCGCTCCTGATCGGCGGCGCCACCACCAGCCGCGCCCACACCGCCATCAAGATCGCGCCCCACTACGGCGGGCCGGTGATCTATGTGCCGGACGCCTCGCGGGCCGTCGGGGTGGTCACCAAGCTGCTCTCCGAAGGCCAGGCCGAATCCTATGCCGCCGAAGTCGCCGCGGACTACGACAAGCTGCGCGCCCAGCACGCCCAGAAAAAGGGCGTCGCAATGGTCAGCCTCAACCAAGCCCGCGCCAACCCCTTCAAGTGGAACGCCGATCCGGCCTACGTGCCGCCGAAGCCGGCCCAACTAGGCATCCACGCCTTCGACATCGACCTCGCCGAACTCGTCGATTACATCGACTGGGGGCCGTTCTTCCAGACCTGGGATCTGGCCGGCAGCTACCCGAAAATCCTCCACGACGACATCGTCGGCGAAACCGCCCGCGAGCTGAAATCCGACGCCGAAGTGATGCTCGCGCGGATGGTCGCCGAGCAGGACACCAACCCGTGGATCAAGGCGCGGGCGGTGTTCGGGCTGTTTCCGGCCAATGCGGTGGGCGACGACATCGAAATCTATGCCGACGAGGACCGCCGCGATGTGCTGATGACCTGGCACGGCCTGCGTCAGCAGCACGAACGCCCGGCCGGCAAGCCGAACTACTGCCTCGCCGACGTCGTCGCGGGCAAGGAATCCGGCGTGGCCGACTATGTCGGCGCCTTTGCCGTCACCGCCGGGCTCGGCATCGAAGCGCGCCTTGCCGCCTATGAGCGCAGCCACGACGACTACCACTCGATCATGCTCAAGTCCCTCGCCGACCGCTTCGCCGAAGCCGCCGCCGAATGGCTGCATGCCCGCGTGCGCAAGGAATTCTGGGCCTACGCCGCCGACGAAACCCTGAGCTGCGACGACCTGATCAAGGAAGCCTATCGCGGCATCCGCCCGGCTCCTGGCTACCCGGCCTGCCCGGACCACACGGTGAAGGGCGAGCTATTCAAGCTCCTCGACGCGCCGGCCCGGGCCGACATGCATCTCACCGAAAGCTTCGCGATGAGCCCCGCGGCGGCGGTGAGCGGTTTCTACTTCGCCCACCCGGACGCGCACTATTTTGCGGTGAGCAAGATCGGCCGCGACCAGCTCGAAGACTGGGCCAAGCGCACCGGCATGACGGTGGCCGAAGCCGAAAAGTGGCTGGCGCCGCTGCTGTGAGCCTTTTCGCCCTGGATCGAGACGTGCAAGTATGTGTTGCGTCTTGTGCTTTGGTCTTTCCGTGCCAATCAAAAGAAATCTTGCCAATTGAAATCCGGCGAGCATGAAAAAAACTGAAGACAATCCGATCCTGAATTCGCCTTACTCGGAGCCAGTTCGGCATTACGCGACCGACATCCAGGGCAATCTGAACTACAAAGACATCCGGGACGGTCGCCGCGTCTTCACTCCCGATGTGCCGCAGGTTCCGATAGGCCAGCAGGCGCAGGGAAACATGTTTGATGTTAACGATCTCACGAGTCAGTACGGCGAACATCTGGTTAACCAGATGCGTGATCAGATCCGAGATTGGCGTCAATCAGGCTACCGCGGCGTAACCAGTCGGGTGACGCGGGATTTGCTTGTCTACTGGTTTTCCAACCCGGAGCGTGCCCCGCACCAGAAACTGTTTTTCGCTCAGCAAGAAGCCGTCGAAACCGCAATCTGGCTCAACGAACTGGCAGAAAAGTCCAACACTGGAACGCATCTGCTCAACCAGTTGCGGCAGCGTCAGGCGACTGCTGGCGACAATCCGGCAGACCAATTACCCCGCTATGCCTTCAAAATGGCTACAGGTAGCGGCAAGACCGTGGTCATGGCCTGTTTGATTCTCTATCACTACCTCAACCGGCGGGAGTACCGCAGCGACACTCGCTATTGTGACTATTTTCTCGTTGTCGCCCCTGGTATCACCATTCGCGACCGTCTCAAGGTTCTGATCCCCGACGCCCGCCACGACAGCCCGCAGGACGCTCAGGATTACTACCGTCAGCGCTATCTGCTGCCACCGGCTTACCGTGCAGCCCTTGGCGAATTGGCCCATCGCCTGATCGTCACCAACTACCACGAGTTTCTGCCACGCCAGCTTTCCGGCAACAAGAAAACGCCCTTCGATGGGAAACTCGGCGAAGACGGCGGCAAGGTTAAAAGCTGTGAGGACGATAACCTCGTTCTGCGTCGTGTCCTTGGCAGTTTCAAGCCGGGTAGGCGGCTACTGGTCATCAACGATGAAGCTCATCACTGTTATCTGCCTCGTGCCAAGGGCAAGGACACCGAATTCGACAATTCCGAAACCGAGAATGAGCGCGCGGCCGTTTGGTTCTCAGGTATCCGCGCCGTGGCGCAACGTTTCAAGTTGCGTGCCGTGTATGACCTGTCGGCAACCCCTTATTACCTTTCCGGTTCTGGCTACCCGGCTTATTCGCTGTTTCCCTGGACGGTCAGTGACTTTGGCCTGATCGAAGCCATTGAATCCGGCTTGGTCAAAATTCCCTTCTTGCCGGTCGATGACAGCAGCCATGCTATCGACGAACCCATCCTCAAAAACCTCTACGAAAACTGCAAAGGTGAACTGCCCAAGAAGGGCCAGCGCAAAGTACGCAAGGATGCGGAAGAGGGCGGTGTCAGATTCGATGCGGCGCCGCACCTGCCCGGTATCGTTCGTTCCGCCTTGGAGCAGTTCTACAACCACTACGAAGAATACGAACGCGGCCAGCGAAAAAAAGGTGAACTCAAGGCGGACATGTTTACCGCGCCGCCGGTCTTCATTGTCGTCTGCAACAACACGACGGTATCTCGCGAAGTCTTCAAGGAAATTGCCGGCTACGAGCGTGTCGATGAAAACGGCCAGACATCGGTCGTTCCCGGTCGCCTGCCGCTGTTTTCAAATTTTGATCAAAACACCGGTCGATCGCTGAACCGGCCGCCAACGCTGCTCATCGACAGCGATGCCCTGGAACACTCGGGCCAGATCGACGAAAGCTTCAAAAAGGTATTCGGCCCGGAAATCGAACGCTTCAAGCGCGACTATCGTCAACGTCACCCCGACAAGAGCATCGAACAACTGACCGATGGCGACTTGCTGCGCGAAGTCGTCAACACCGTCGGCAAGCCCGACACCCTCGGCGCCCATATTCGCTGCGTGGTTTCAGTCTCGATGCTTACCGAAGGCTGGGACGCCAACACCGTCACCCACGTCATGGGCCTGCGCGCCTTCGGCTCGCAATTGCTCTGCGAGCAGGTGGCAGGCCGGGCCTTGCGCCGCCGCCACTATTACATCGATCCCAAAACCGGAAAATTCCCGCCCGAATACGCGCACATCATTGGTGTGCCCTTCAAGCTCTTCAAGGCCGGGAAAAGCAGCCCGGTCGATGTGCCTGACTACGCCACGCTGCGTGCGCTGCCGGAGCGCTCGTCGCTTGAAATCCGCTTCCCCAACCTCGTCGGCTATCGACTCGAAAGCGACAGCAGCGAACTCCGCGCTGATTTCACCGCCACGCCCGATTACTTCATCGACACCACGCGTCAGCCTGTTGAAACCACCCTTGGCACCGCCGTATCAGGCGACACCCAAACGCTGCACGCGAATCTCGAAGCACTACGCGATCAGCAGGTTATCTACACGCTGACCAAGGAATACCTGTGTCGTGTGCACGACGAAAAGCAGCGCAATGACCTTCGTCTTTTCCAACAGGTCAAAACCATCGTTGGTCAGTGGTACGAAGAAAAGCTCAAGCTCAAAGGCGAAGACGACCCCATCTTCAAGCGCCTCGTCATCTACGAAGATCCGCAACCCATTGTCGAAAGCATCAATCGCGGCATCGTTGCCCATGCCGCCGAACGCGAGCGCGTGCTGCCCATCCTCAACCACTACAACCCGGTGGGCACTACCGCTCACGTTTTTGGCCATACCAGCAAAAAAACCTGGCCGACCAAAAAGAGCCACATCAACCTCGTGGTCGCCGATACCGACACCTGGGAACAGATCGCCGCGAAAACGCTGGAAAAGCTTCCGGCCGTCGAAAGCTACGTCAAGAATGCTTTTCTCGGCTTTGCCATTCCCTACGTCGATGGCGGCAAGGAGCGCAACTACCTGCCCGATTACCTTGTCCACCTGCGCACCCCAAAACTACGCGAAGCCACCCTCATTCTTGAAATCACCGGCTTCAACAAGGACAAGGCCATCAAGCGCTGGGCGGTCAACGAGCGCTGGTTACCGGCCGTCAACAATGCCCGCAGCAAACTCGGGTTGGCATCCTGGTACTTTGCCGAAATCGACGACATCGACGACATCAAGCCGATACTGACCCGCACCATCCAGAACATCGTCGACGAGATCGACGCTGCGCCCGACACCCTCGGCGAAGCCCTGCGCCTGCTGGCCAGCCTACCCCAGGATTTCTACGTCGAAGGTCGGGAAGACCCGCCCATCTTCGAACAACGCGAGTCTTTCGAATGACGCCCCGCTACCTGCTCGACACCAACGTCTGCATCGCCTACAAGAAACGCAAACCCGGCATTCCCGAGCGCATCGAAGCCCTCGCTGCAGGACAGGTCGTCATGTCGGTCGTCACTTGGGGAGAACTCATGCTCGGTGTTGAAAAATCCCAGCAACGCGAACGCTCGCTGGAAATTCTTAAGCGGGTTCGCGAAATCATCCCTGTCGTTGGTACTGATGAAGAGGTGGGCAACCACTACGGCTCCATTCGCGGCCAACTTGAAATGGCCGGCACGCCCATCGGCCCCAACGACCTGTGGATTGCCGCCCACGCGCGGGCGCTTGGCATTCCCGTCGTCACCAACAATACCGGCGAATTTGCCCGCGTTTCCGGGTTGACCGTAGAAGACTGGACGCAAGCATGAGCGACAAGAAAATCGACAGCCTCAAGCACAAGAAGGCCACCCGCGCCCGTATCCCCAGCAAGGAAGAGGCAGGCTTCGAGGGCACCGAACCGAGCAAAGCCGAACTGCCACTCAACCCGGTGACTACGCGCGGGCAAGACCCGGAACTCTATTGGCTGGAAAAGTATGGCCCGGACGATGCCGACGACGCGCTCGACCTCGACATCCGCTCGCTCTATCGCACCGAACACATCGCCCCGGAAAAGCTGATCCAGCGGCTGTACACCCTCAAGCGCGAAGGCGCACAGCAGGACGACATGTTCGTCGACGAGTTGTTTGCCAACTACAAGGACGTAGACGAGCTCGACAAGCCGGCCTTTTACTACAAGCAGGCCGACCTATGGGCCAACCGGCTGATTCAGGGCGACAGCCTGCTGGTCATGGGCAGCCTTTTGGAACGCGAAGGCATGAAGGGCCAGGTCCAGATGATCTACATTGATCCGCCCTACGGCATCAAGTACAACTCCAACTGGCAGATTCGCGTTGGCGACCGCAACGTCAAGGACGGAGACGACGCCAGCCTTTCGGGTGAACCGGAAGTCATCAAGGCTTTCCGCGACACCTGGGAGCTCGGCATTCATTCGTATTTGAGCTATCTGCGCGACCGGCTGCTGGTGGCGAAGGAGCTATTGAGCGAATCGGGATCGTGCTTCGTGCAGATCAGCGACGAGAACGTACATCTGGTGCGCTGCCTGATGGATGAGGTGTTTGGGAGCGAGAATTTTGTTAGCCAGATTCCGTTCCAAACAACTTCCGGCTTTGAAACCTCAACTATCGGTTCGGTGTGCGATTACTTGATTTGGTATGGCAGAAACAAGGGCTTCGTCAAAGTAAATAAACTTTATGAGGAGCAACCCGTTGTTCTTGGCGAAGGGAACGCTAAATGGGTGCTATTGCCTGATGGTTCATACCGTGGCCTAACTGCATCTGAAATTCAAGGCGAAGCTCCAATCCCTGACGGAGCCCAATTGTATTTTCCAGGAGATCTTCAATCACAAGGTCCTGCATCCGAACGTCAACCATTCGTTCATCAAGGAAAGACTTATCTGCCTGGGGGGAATTCGCACTGGAAAGCAAACTATCCCGCAGGGATGGAAAAGCTGGCGAAGCTTGGACGAATACATGTTGCGGCAAATAGTTTGCGTTATCGGCGCTTTGCCAATGACTTTCCATACCGTGAACGTACAAATCTTTGGACCGACACGCTTACTGGCAACTTTACCGCCGACAAAGTCTATGTCGTTCAAACTGCGACTAAGGTGATTGAACGTTGCATCCTCATGACCACCGACCCCGGCGATCTCGTGCTCGACCCGACCTGTGGCAGCGGCACCACCGCCTACGTTGCCGAGCAATGGGGCCGGCGCTGGATCACCACCGACACCTCGCGAGTGGCGCTGAATATCGCCAAGACGCGGCTGATGACCGCCACCTTCCCGTGGTACACGTTGCAGGACGAAAAGGCCGGCCTGCAGCGCGAAGTCTGGGACGTTCGCCACGGCTTCGACTACAAGAAAGTGCAGCGGATTACCCTCGGCTCGCTGGCCAACGACGAACCGCCGGAAGAGGTGACGCTGTTCGACAACCCCACGGTCGACCGGAAAAAACTGCGTATTTCCGGGCCGTTCACCGTCGAAACCCTACAAAGCTTCGAGCCGTTGGCGCCCGATTTACTGAATGAGGCCAGTCTTGATGCGGAGCGCCTGGAGGCTTTCCAGAGCCGCGTCTTCGAGCATTTGAAATCGGCCGGGGTCAAGAACGGGGCGCGCAACGAGAATGCGGTGTTCGTGCGTATTGATCCGCTTTCTGACAGCTATTTGCACGCCGAAGGCTATTTCGAGGCCAACGAGGGCGAGCAGAAGGCTTACATCCACCTCGGCCCGCAGTTCGCGCCGGTCAGCAAGCAGGCCGTCAATGGCGCCATCCGCGAATGCCGTCGACGCGGCGATGCGCAATGGCTGCTGATCCTCGGTTTCGCCTTCGAATCGGATGTCGAGAATTCGCTGCAAAACCAGAAGGCCGGCAGCTTCCGTGTCGACAAGGTGCGCATGAACGACGACCTGCTGCAGGCCGGCCTGACCAAGAAGGATAAGAAGGCGGCGACCTTCGTGACCATCGGCGAGCCGGATATCGGCGTGGCGCGCGACGGTGCCTTTGTGACCGTCGAGATTCGCGGCCTGGACATCTACGACCCGATCAAGGACGAGGTCAAAGCCCGTTCGGTGGCCGATATCGCCTACTGGATGGTCGATGACAACTACGACGGCGCCAGCTTCATGGTGCGTCAGGTGTTTTTCTGCGGTGGCGACAAGGACGATTTCGACAAGTGGAAACGCGGGCTGTCCGATTTGGCGAAGGCCAAGACGAAGAGGAAGGTGGAAAACACGCTGAAGATCGAACTCGACGATGAAGCCTTCGACCGACTCTACGGTTTTGTCTCGCACCCCATCCCTTTCGCATCAGGCAAACGTGTTGCCGTGCGGGTGGTGAGCCAGTTTGGGGAAGAGTCGACGAAAGTGATTGGCTTGGGGCGCTGAGTCACGTCAGGGTTTGGCAGTGTCTCCAGACGTCTGCGGGGTCGTGGAGACGCTTTCACCTGCTGTCTTGGCTGCGACGTCGTAGTAATGGCATGAAGCGTTTGCGATGCGTAGCGCGTCAATGCGATTAAGCAGCTTTTCCTCGTAGTCCTTGTCAGTGCTGATCGGCTGAGGAAGTCGTCGATAGGCTTCTAGGTCGCTGCGGATCGTGTCCGACAGTTGTTTGAGGGCATCACGGGTGTCCTGTGGGGTGTCGCTATTCTCCTTGAAGGTCTGCTGCATCGGATTGGCCAGACCCGCCAAGCCGCTGGCTAAGGCCGCACAGTGGGGGCAGGTGACAATCGTTCCGATGATCCCGATCAGGCCGCCGCCGATGGAGATGCGCTCGGCCCTGAGGGTCTGCTTTTCAAGCTTGCTGCGTAGAACGCCGGTACGCCCATCGCAGCCCCTCAGCAACTGTTCAAAAGCCTCGTTGAGCTTGTCGATACTCGCGATGACGTCAGGGGTTTCGTCGGTGCCCAAAGCCGCTGCCCGTGCCACGCCGGGTGGTGGGGCAACTGCCTTCTGGTTGCGTGCCCGGACCGCGTCGTTGAGCAGCGTTGACACGGCTGCGTCGTCGTAGGCCTGCACCCCATTCATGGAGAGTGCGGCAAGGAGTGCCGCCCACATTTGTTTGTTCATGACTATCCTCCAGCGAGTCTCGGGTGGGCAAACGGCCGGTTTGCTACTTGCTTGGTCTGGGATACATCTCCTGCATCTTCGTAACATCCTTCGGCGACAGCTTTGAATTGGTGTTGGTCGGGCCGAGATTATCCATGAACAGTTTGCTGTCAAACGCGTACAGCATGATTGAGGCATCGTCGTAATCGGTGGCGGAGATTCCGTTCATCGGGTACTTCTGCAATACGTTGCTCTCAATCTCCTCCGGCGACCAGAAGTTGGGCGGCCCCTGGAAATACTTCATGACAGCAGTCCGGTTCCATATCCGGGCAAACTTCGGCGACTGATGCTCATGCAGGCAGCCAAATGCGTGGCCGAACTCATGGAGCACGACACGGGAATATTCGGCATCGTCGGTGTCGTCGCGCAGCCAGCCGAAGTTCATGGTGGGTTGGTGTAGCGGGAAGTAGCTGGTGTTCAAGGCGTCGCGCCCCACAGCAGACCACGAGCCGGAATCTGCGTAGAACGAAATTCTGATGTCAGCCGGGCCGCTGCTCACGAACTTCAATTTCAGATTTACCGTCTTTTCCCACCCTAGTGCGACGGCCTTTACCTTCTTGCGCATCGTGGGAGAGCCGTCGAGGAATCGGCAGCGCAGCACGGTGCCAGGTGCCCACTTCTTTGACAGCATGACTGCCATTCTGGCGACGCGGATGACCTCGTCGCCGGAGGTGGCTGCGGGCGAAGCGCCTAGCATTGCGCCGCGCAGGCTGCGCCGCACATGGGCTTCCGGGTCCAGATGGTCCGGAATGATCCGTTCGAAACAGATGCGGACCGGTACGCTCTCGTCGGTGGGTGCGGTCGCCTGCTGGGGCGTAGCGGTGCTGCTTGTCTTCTTGGTCATTTTCTTCCCTTCCAATAGGTCGACGGAATACTGGGTTACGTATTCTGGTTTAGCAGAGAAAATGCCCGAAGCAAGCAGATATGTCGTCCCCCAAGGCGGTGACGGTGTCATGGATAGTGGTCTTGTGGTGCAAGACCGAGTCGGTAATCTACCGCCCGAAGGTCGCCTTCACCACTTCCAGCAGCGCGTCGGCGACTTCCACGTCGTCGGTGAGGCTTTCCACCAGCGCCGAGCGGCAGGCTTCCACCGGGTCGAGGCCGACTTTCACCAGTTTGGCGGCGTAGACCAGCAGACGGGTGGAGACGACTTCTTCGAGGTCCACGTCCTTCAGGCTGCGCAGGCGCTGGGCGATGGAGACCAGCTGTTTGGCCAGCATCGGGTCGCAGGCGGCTTCGCCGAGCAGGATGGCTTCCTCGCGGGCGGCGCTGGGAAATTCGAAGCGCAGGCTGACGAAGCGCTGGCGGGTGGAGGGTTTGAGCCCCTTGAGGAAGTTCTGGTAGCCGGGGTTGTAGGACATCACCAGCATGAAACGGTCCGGCGCGTGGAGCGTTTCGCCGGTGCGCTCGATGGGCAGGGTGCGGCGGTCGTCGGCCAGCGGGTGGATCACCACCGTGGTGTCGCGGCGGGCTTCGACGACTTCATCCAGATAGCAGATGCCGCCTTCGCGCACCGCGCGGGTCAGCGGGCCGTCGCACCATACGGTTTGTCCGTCGCCGAGGAGGTGGCGGCCGACGAGGTCGGCGGCGGTGAGGTCGTCGTGGCAGGCCACGGTGTAGAGCGGCAGGCCGAGCTTGGCGGCCATGTGGGCGACGAAGCGGGTCTTGCCGACGCCGGTGGGGCCTTTGATGAGCAGCGGCAGGCGGTTTTTCCAGGCCTGCTCGAAGATTTCCATCTCGTTGCCGGCGGCTTCGTAGAACGGGATATGTGCGGTCATGGTGGTCATCGGGGCGTTCCCTCAGTCCCGCTCGGCCGTCCGAAGGGACTGAATGCCCCCTTGGGGGGCAGCGAAGGAACTGAGCGTGGGGGTGGTCATCTCAGTCCCGCCCGGCCGTCCGAAGGGACTGAACGCCCCCTTGGGGGGCAGCGAAGGAACTGAGCGTGGGGGCATTCATTTCATTGCGATCCAGTAAGCGATGGCAATCAGTGCCGAAACGAGGAGCAGCCAGCCGAGGAGCAGGCCGCGCCAGAAGAATTTGACGCCGCGCAGGCCCATGAAATCCAGCATCACGAGGCGTCCTTTGACGAAGCTGATGGCGAGCAGCGCGGCCATTGCCAGCGGCCCGGCGATGCCGACGCGTTCGCCGACCTCGCCGATGCCGAAGGTGGCAAGGGTGGCGAGCATCAGCACGACCCACACGAAGTTGAGTTGGCGGGTGTTCATGGGATCACCTCATCACGTAAACGAGCGGGAACAGCACGATCCACACCAGATCGACCATGTGCCAATAGGCCGCGCCGCTCTCGATGCCGTTCATGTTGGCCGGGCCGTAGGTGCCCTGGCGGGTCTGCCACCACAGCACGATCAGGATGACCATGCCGAGGATGACGTGCATGAAGTGGAAGAAGGTCAGCGACAGGTAAAACATGTAGAAGGTGTTGGTGGACAGGTTGATCCCTGCGCCGAACTTGGCCGCGTATTCGAAGCCTTTGACGATCAGGAAGCCGCCGCCGCAGAGGATGCCGCCGGCCAGCCAGCGGGCGCCGGTGGCCGGGCGGGCGCGGCTCACCGCTTCGACGCCGCGGGCCACGCACCAGCTGGCGGTGATCAGCAGCACGGTGTTGAGCGCGCCGGCCGGGCGGTTGAGGGTGAGCTGCATTTCGTTGAAGAGCTCGACGTTGTGCGCCCGCCCGAAGGCGTAGGCGGCGAAGAACACGCCGAAGGCGAGCAGTTCGGCGAGGATGAAGAACCAGATCGCCAGATCGCCCGGCGGGGCGACGGCCGGGCCGCCGGGGTGGGCAGGCGTGTTGGGGTGCGTTTCCATCGTCGGGAGTGTCGTCGTGCCGGCCGGCCGCGGCCTTGATCTGGCCCAAGTTGCGCCGGTTTCTGGTCGGCCCGGCGTCGGCCGCGGGCGCTCGATCAATAGATGAACGGAATCAGTTTGCGGACGCGGCGCCGGTAGTCGGCGTAGGCCGGAAAGCGCGCCAGCAGCCACGCTTCTTCGCGCCGCGACTTGATGTCGAAGAAGACCAGCAGCACCAGCGCCCACAGCAGCGTCAGCGCGCCCTGCACGAACAAGGCCCAGCCGAAGGCGGCGAGGATCAGGCCGCAGTAGATCGGGTGGCGCACCCAGCCGTAGAGCCCGCTTTCGATCAGCGTGGCGTCGTCCTTCGGGTGGGGCAGGGGCGTGAGGTTGCGGCCGAGGTGGAACACGGCGGCCACCGAAATCGCGGCGCCGGCCGCGATCAGCGCGAGGCCGGCAAACCCGGCGCCGGCGGCAAGGCCCGCGGGCCAGGCCGGTGCGGCGCCGCGCGGCCCGAAAACGACAAGGGCGAACAGGGCGGCCTGCAGGGCGACATACCATTCGCCGCGGCGCCCTTTCCACCAGGGATGAGGCTTCATCGGGATCGGGTTCGGGATGGGAGACGCCGGATGATCCGTCGTTTCCCCGCGCGGCGCAAATCCGCGCCGGGCGCCTCAGCCCACCACGAAGCCCGGCACGTCGATGCGGATCGCCGGGCGGTCCAGCGCCACGGCGACGCAGGCGGCGAACTGGCGCGACCACGGGCCGCCTTGGGCAAAGCGGCTCTCGCCGCCGTATTTGGCGACGTTGAGGATCACGTCGAGTATCAAGACCTTGCCCATCGGGTTCGACGGCGTGCATTCGAGTGCGTCGAATTCGTCGTGCAGCCATTCCCGCGCGCGGTCCTTGGTCAGATCGGCGATGTCGTCGGCGTGCACGCGGAATTCGTATTCCCGGTCGGCCCTGAAGGCGACGGTGACGGTGTACATGCGGGTCTCCTCATTATTTTTCCACCCTGAAGGCGCATTTTTCGGTGGGGCGCCGGCAGAATCAAGTAACCGATTGTTATCATGGGCCGCTTTCCTGCCGCACCTCCGAAATTTCTCCCATGAACGAATCCCCCTGGCGTGCCCTCGCCAACCGCCGCATGCTGATTTGCGTGCTGACCGGCTTTTCGTCGGGCTTGCCGCTCTACTTGCTGCTCAACCTCGTTCCCGCCTGGCTCAAGACCGAAGGGCTGTCGCTCAAGGCCATCGGCGCCTTTGCGTTGATCCAGTTTCCCTACACCTGGAAGTTCGTCTGGTCGCCCTTTCTCGACCGTTATGCGCTGCCCTTGCTCGGCCGCCGGCGGGGCTGGATGGCGCTGACGATGACCCTGCTGCTCGGTGCCATCGCCTGGCTCGGCACCTTGTCGCCCACGAACCAGCTCGGGCTGGTGATCGGGCTGACCGCGCTGATCGCCTTCCTGTCGGCGACCCTCGACATCGTCCTCGACGCCTACCGCCGGGAACTGCTGCCGGAGATCGAGCTGGGCATCGGCAACGCCATCCACGTCAATGCCTACAAGCTCGCCGGGCTGGTGCCGGGCTCGCTGTCGCTGATCCTGGCCGATCATCTGCCGTGGCCGCAGGTCTTTCTGGTCACGGCGCTGTTCATGGCGCCGGGGCTGGCGATGACGCTGATGGTCAAGGAGCCGTTTTCGGCCAGCGGGGCGCCGCGCACCCTGCGCGATGCGGTGGTCGAGCCCTTCCGCGAGTTCTTCGGCCGCCACGGTCTGCGCTCGGCGCTGGTCGTGCTGAGCTTCATCTTTCTCTACAAGTTGGGCGATTCCCTGTGTACCGCGCTGGCCACGCCTTTTTATCTGGAGATGGGTTTTTCCAAAACCGAGATCGGCCTGATCGCCAAGAACGCCGGTTTGTGGCCGAGCGTCATCGGCGGGCTGCTCGGCGGGCTGTGGATGGTGAAGCTGGGCATCAACCGCGCCCTGTGGGTGTTCGGCGTGGTGCAGTGGCTGGCGATCTTCGGCTTTGCGTGGCTGGCCTGGCTTGGCCCGGCGGAGGCCGACGCCGGCCGGCTCGGCGTGCTGGCGGGGGTGATCGGCCTGGAGGCGCTGGGGGTCGGGCTCGGCACCACCGCCTTCGTCGCCTATATGGCGCGCACCACCCATCCGGCTTATACGGCCACCCAGCTGGCGCTGTTCACCAGCCTGATGGCGGTGCCGCGCACCTTCATCAATGCCTCGGCGGGCTGGCTGGTGGAAGGCCTCGGCTGGTACAACTTCTTCATGCTGTGCGGCGTGCTGGCGGCGCCGGGCATGCTGCTGCTGATCAAAGTGGCGCCGTGGCATGAGCGCCCGGCGGGCTCCGCCTGATTCCTTCTCCTCGTCGATCATGATTCCGACTCCTCTCGAAGCGGCCGCCCGTGCGCTGTCCGACACCGTTGGCGGGATGCGTTTTGCCGCCCCCGTCTCCCACGTCTATAACCCGCTCGACTACGCCTGGGCGCCCAACGCGGCCTATCTGCAGCGCTTTGGCCAGGGGCGCAAGCAGGTGGTGTTCGTCGGCATGAACCCCGGCCCCTTCGGCATGGTGCAGACCGGCGTGCCCTTCGGCGAGATCGCCGCGGTGCGCGACTGGATGGGCATCGAGGGCGAGGTGGGCAAACCCGCGCTTGAAAACCCCAAACGCCCGGTCGAGGGTTTCGCCTGCGTCCGCTCGGAAGTGAGCGGGCGGCGCTTGTGGGGGCTGTTCGCCGAACGTTTCGGCACCGCCGAGGCTTTTTTTGCCGGGCACTTCGTGGCCAATTACTGTCCGCTGGCCTTCTTCGACGGCGGCCGCAACCTCACGCCGGACAAGCTGCCGGCGGCCGAGCAGGGGCCGCTGCTGGCGGCCTGCGACGCCCATCTGCGGCGGATGGCGGAAATCCTCGAACCGGAATGGGTGATCGGCGTCGGTGCCTGGGCCGAAGCCCGCGCACGGGTGGCGCTGGCCGGGCTGCCGGTGAAGCATGGCCGTGTGCTGCATCCCAGCCCGGCGAGCCCCGCGGCCAACCGGGGGTGGAGCGAGGCGGCGACGCGCCAGCTCGTCGAGCTGGGGGTGTGGGATTATTAACCCGGTCATTAAATATCTGCTCCCCGTTCACTCCAGGCGTGTCGAAAGGCAGCGCCAGAGCCGGGTCAATAACCGCCCTTTTGTGGGGGCGACTTCAGTCGCCCAAGGAGGCGGATCAACGGCTTGCCTGTAATTCAACGCGCGGATGGGCGACTGAAGTCGCCCCCACAGAACATCATCTGCGAATACCGACTGCACGTTCAGACCGAACGGTGGTAAGTGAATCAAAGGGCCGGGTTAATAGGGGGCGTATGGGTCGGACTTCAGCCCGACAATGCGGCCTGACCTGCCGAATTCTGTCGGACTGAAGCCCGACCTACCGTTTTACCCCGACCCAGGGGAGGTGCCGGGCGGTCGTAGCGGTTCGGACGGGCTGCCCGGTTCGCAGGACTGGCCCGGACGGAGCGGAAAGTTGCCAGGTCGGAGTGTTTTGCTCCCGGTTCGGACGAATGAACTCCCGGTCGGGACGGTTGTGCTCCCGGTCGGGAGCAAAAAGCTCCCGGTTGGGACGATTCAGCTCCCGGTTGGGAGCAAAAAGTTTCCGGTTGGGACGATTGAACTCCCGGTTGGGAGCAAAAAGTTCCCAGTCGGGACGATTTTGCTCCCAACCGGGAGCGCATTGGCCCCGGTCGGGAGCAGGAAGATCCGAACCGGGGCGGGGAGGATCAGCGCCGCTTGCTGCCGCTGCCGAGGATGGACCCGAGCACGCCGCGGACGATTTCCCGTCCGATGCTCGATCCGACGGTGCGCACCATGCTGCGGGCGGCCTGTTCGGCGAGGCCGGGGTGGCGTCCGCCGCGGGGGCCGGTGGTGCCGAAGAGGATGTTGCTGAGGCCGCCGAGCAGGCCGCCGCCTTCGTCCTGCGCTTCGGCAGCGGGGGCGCCGGCCGGGCTGCCCGGCTGGCTGGCGGTGGCTCCGCCGCGCAGTTTTTCGAAGGCCGATTCCCGGTCGATGATTTGTTCGTAGTGCCCGTAGATCACCGAGTTTTCGATGGCGGCCTTGCGTTCGGCCGGGGTTAGCGGGCCGAGGCGGGAGTTGGGGGCGACGATGAAGGCGCGCTCGACGATGTGGGGGCGGCCCTTTTCGTCGAGGAAGGAGATCAGCGCTTCGCCGACGCCCAGTTCGGTGATGACCGTGGCGGCGTCGAACTCGGGGTTGGCGCGCATGGTTTCGGCGGCGGTCTTGACGGCTTTCTGGTCCTTCGGGGTGAAGGCGCGCAGGGCGTGCTGGACCCGGTTGCCGAGCTGGCCGAGGACGGATTCGGGCACATCCAGCGGGTTCTGGGTGACGAAATAGACGCCGACGCCCTTGGAACGGATCAGCCGCACCACTTGTTCGATTTTTTCGAGCAGCGCCTTGGGGGCGTCGTTGAAGAGCAGGTGGGCTTCGTCGAAAAAGAACACCAGCTTGGGTTTGTCCACGTCGCCCACTTCGGGCAGCTGCTCGAAGAGTTCGGAGAGCATCCACAGCAGGAAGGTGGAGTAGAGCTTGGGCGAGTTGCACAGCTTGTCGGCGGCGAGGACGTTGATGACCCCGCGACCGTCGGCGTCGGTCTGCATCAGGTCGGCGATGTCGAGCATCGGCTCGCCGAAGAATTTGTCGCCACCCTGGGCTTCGATGCCCATCAGGCCGCGCTGGATGGCGCCGATGGAAGCGGCCGAGATGTTGCCGTATTCGGTGGTGAAATCCTTGGCGTTGTCGCCCACATACTGGATGGTGGCGCGCAGATCCTTGAGGTCGATGATCAGCAGGCCCTGGTCGTCGGCGATCTTGAAGACCAGTTGCAGCACGCCGGCCTGGGTGTCGTTGAGGTTGAGCAGGCGCGCCAGCAGCAGCGGACCCATGTCGGATACGGTGGCGCGCACCGGGTGGCCGGCTTCGCCGAAGACGTCCCAGAACACCGCGGTGTTGGCCCGCGGCGTGAATTCGTCGATGCCCAGCGCGGCGAGGCGTTCCTTGAGCTTGGGCGATTCGACGCCGGGGGCGCCGATGCCCGACAGATCGCCCTTCACGTCGGCCATGAACACCGGCACGCCGATGCTGGCGAAGGATTCGGCCATCTTCTGGAGGGTGACGGTCTTGCCGGTGCCGGTGGCGCCGGTGATGAGGCCGTGACGGTTGGCCAACTGGGGCAGCAGGGCGATTTCCTTGTCCTTGGACTTGGCGATGAGCAGGGGCTCGGTCATGGGTTTCTCCAGCAAATAAGGGCGAAAGAGGCAATGCCCGCGATTATCGGACAAGCGCCCGATACCGGCATGAAATCCGTGCCGGCGCGGCGAGTTGGTTTCGGTGCAAGCGCGGGCTGCGCAAAAAATAGGCGGCGGGGTAAAATCGCGCCTTTACGTCGCGAACCAAGGACACAGAATCATGGCGGGTCATTCCAAGTGGGCCAACATCCAGCACCGCAAGGGCCGGCAAGATGAAAAACGCGGTCGGGTCTTCTCCCGGCTGGCCAAGGAAATCACCGTTGCCGCCCGCATGGGCGGCGGCGATCCGGGCTTCAACCCGCGCCTGCGCATGGCGGTGGACAAGGCCAAGGCGGTGAACATGCCCGCCGACAACATCGACCGTGCCATCAAGAAGGGCACCGGCGAGCTGGAAGGCGTCACCTACGAGGAAATCCGCTACGAGGGCTATGGCATCGGCGGCGCGGCGGTGATGGTCGATTGCCTGACCGACAACAAGACCCGCACCGTCGCCGACGTGCGTCACGCCTTCAGCAAGTACGGCGGCAACATGGGCACCGAGGGCTCGGTGGCCTTCATGTTCAAGCGCCTGGGCGTGCTGAGCTATGCGCCGGGCGCCGATGAAGAAAAGATCACCGAAGCCGCCATCGAAGCCGGTGCCGACGACATCGTGGTGTACCCCGATGACGGCTCGATCGACGTGGTCACCGCGCCGGAGGCCTTCCAGGGCGTGAAGGACGCGATGGAAGCCGCCGGCCTGAAGCCGGATCACGCCGGGATCACCTTCCGTGCCGACAACGACATCAGCGTGCAGGGCGACACCGCGCTGCAGGTGAAGAAGCTGCTGGACATGCTGGAAGACCTGGACGATGTCCAGGACGTCTATTCCAATGCCGAGCTGGGCGCGGATGCGTATGCCTGACGGCCGGGATCGGGGATTCGGGACTCGGGATTGGCAAGAGCGCTCTCCCGGCCACCCGATACCCCGTCCTGCCTCCGCCGGCGTCGAATCCCGAATCCCGAATCCCCCATCCCGGCTCCAATGACCCGCATCCTCGGCATCGACCCCGGTTCGCAGCGCACCGGCATCGGCATCATCGATGTCGATGGCGCGGGCAGGGTGAGCCATGTCCACCACGCGCCGCTGGTGCTGCTGGGGGCGGAGGATTTCCCCCAGCGGTTGCGCGTGCTGCTGGACGGACTGACGGCCGTCATCGCCACCTGGCAGCCGGACGAGGTCGCCATCGAGAAGGTGTTCATGGCGCGCAATCCAGATTCGGCCCTCAAGCTGGGGCAGGCGCGCGGCGCCGCCATCAGCGCCGTGGTGCTGCGCGACCTGCCCGTGCACGAGTACGCGGCCAAGGAGGTGAAGCTGGCCGTCGTCGGGCGCGGCAGCGCCGAGAAGACCCAGATCCAGCACATGGTCGGCATCATGCTCAACCTGCACGGCAAGCTGCAGGCCGATGCCGCCGATGCGCTGGCCGTCGCCATCACCCACGCGCACGTACGCGCCACGGCCAAACGGCTGGGCGTGAGTTCGCAACTGGCCTGGAGCAGGAAATGATCGGACGTCTTCGCGGCATCCTGGCGTACAAGTCGCCCCCGTGGCTGGTGATCGACGTGGGTGGCGTCGGCTATGAACTGGAAGCGCCGATGAGCACGCACTACGACCTGCCCGACGTGGGCCGCGAAGTGCTGCTGTTCACCCACTATGCGCAGAAAGAGGACAGCGTGGCGCTGTACGGCTTCCTGCGCGAGGGCGAGCGCCGGCTGTTCCGCGACGTGCAGAAGGTCAGCGGCGTCGGCGCGAAGATCGCGCTGGCCGTGCTGTCCGGTGCCAGCGTGGACGAATTCGCGCGCATGGTGCAGGCGGGCGACATCGCCGCGCTGACGCGCATTCCCGGCATCGGCAAGAAGACCGCCGAACGCATGGTGGTGGAGCTGCGCGACCGCGCGGCAGACCTGATCGGCACCGGCGTGGGCGGCATCAGTGCCTTGCCGGCCGATCCGCAGTCCGAGGCGACCATCGCCCTGCAGCAGCTGGGCTACAAACCGGCCGAAGCCACCCGCATGGCGCGCGACGCCACTGCGCCAGGCGACGAGGCCGCGACGATCATCCGCAAGGCGCTGCAGTCGGCGCTGCGCTGACCGTCGCCTAGAGCACCCCTTCACTTCCACAGCGCTACCCTTCCGGCCGCCATGTCCACCCCCTCATCTCCCCACGACGCCGGGCAACACGGCCATTCAAAGGCCGGCATGGTCGCCCTGGTGGCGGGCGCCGTCGGCGTGGTGTTCGGCGACATCGGCACCAGCCCGCTGTACACCATCAAGGAAATGTTCCATCCGCACTTCGGCCTGACGCCGGATGCGGACACGGTCCGCGGGCTACTGTCGCTGGGTTTCTGGTCGCTGCTGCTGGTGGTGACGTTGAAGTACGTCATCGTGATCATGCGCGCCGACAACGACGGCGAGGGCGGCATCATGGCGCTGACCGCGCTGGCGCAGCGCAGCCTGACCAAGGGCTCGCGCCTGAACTATACGGTCGGCATCCTCGGCATCTTCGGTGCGGCCCTGTTCTTCGGCGACGGCATGATCACGCCGCCCATCACCGTGCTGGGCGCGGTGGAGGGCCTGGAGGTGGTGTCGCCGGTCTTCACCCGATGGGTGGTGCCGATCAGCCTGGTGATCCTGACCGGCCTGTTCGCGTTCCAGCGCTTCGGCACCGCGAAGGTGGGCAAGGCGTTCGGCCCGGTGATGATCACCTGGTTCATCGTGCTGGCCGGCTTCGGCATCTACAACATCTCCCAGAACCCGTCGGTGCTCGCGGCGCTGAATCCGTTCTGGGCCTGGCACTTCTTCGTCACCCACGACTGGCACGCGGTGCTGATCCTGGGTGCGGTGGTGCTGACCGTCACCGGCGGCGAGGCGCTGTACGCCGACATGGGGCACTTCGGCAAGAAACCCATCCGCTGGGGCTGGTTCGGTTTCGTGCTGCCGGCGCTGGTGCTGAACTACTACGGCCAGGGCGCCGTGCTGCTGCGCCATCCCGAGGCGGTGGCCAACCCGTTCTACATGTCCATCCCGGACTGGGCGCAGATCCCGATGCTGGTGCTGGCCACCACGGCGGCGGCGGTGGCCTCGCAGGCCGTCATCACCGGCGCGTTCTCGGTGACCCGCCAGGCCATCCAGCTGGGGTACCTGCCGCGCCTGCACATCAAGTACACCTCCAAGGACACGATCGGCCAGATCTACGTGCCGTCGGTCAACCTGATGCTGTACCTGGCGGTGGTGGTGCTGGTGCTGAGCTTCCAGAGCTCGGGCGCACTGGCCACGGCCTACGGCCTGTCGGTCACCGGCACCATGCTGATCGACACCCTGTTGCTGGCGATCGTCGCGTACACGCGCTGGCCCGATTCCCGCCGCTGGGTGCTGCCGTTGTGCGGCGTGTTCCTGGTGATCGACCTGGCCTTCCTGTTCGCCAACGGCGCGAAGCTGGTCACCGGCATCGGCGCGTGGGTGCCGCTGTTCATCGGCATCACCGCCTTCACCATGATGCGTACCTGGCGCCGCGGCCGCGAACTGCTGCATGGCGAGGTGCAGAAGGACGGCATCCGCCTGGATACCTTCCTGCCCGGCCTGATGCTGGCGCCGCCGGTGCGCGTGCCGGGTACCGCGATCTTCCTGACCGCCGACAAGGGCGTGGTGCCGCACGCGCTGCTGCACAACCTGAAGCACAACAAGGTGCTGCACGAACGCAACGTGTTCCTGACGGTGGAAACCATGACGGTGCCGTACGCGCCGAAGAAGAAGCGGCTGAAGATCGAGCCCATCGGCGACGACTTCTATCGCGTGGTGATCAGCTACGGCTTCGCCGAGACGCCGGACGTGCCGCAGGCGCTGATGGGCTCCTGCGACCAGGGCGGCGTGTACTTCGATCCCATGGAGACCACCTACTTCGCCAGTCGCGAGACGGTGGTGGCCCGCCGGCAGGGCGGCATGCCGATCTGGCGCGACAAGCTGTTCGCGGCCATGCACCGCAACGCCGCGCCGGCGACGGGGTTCTTCCGCATTCCGGGCAACCGACTGGTGGAACTGGGCGCGCAGGTCGAGATCTGACGGTGAACGGGCGACGGTTTCGTCCATAATCCCGTCATGACCGCCGACCGCCTCATCGATTCCTCCGCCACCCGCGAAGACGACGCCATCGAGGCCAGCATCCGGCCCAAGCGGCTGGACGAGTACCTGGGCCAGAAGCCGGTGCGCGAGCAGCTGGACATCTACATCCAGGCGGCGAAAGGGCGGGGCGAGGCGCTGGACCACGTGCTGATCTTCGGGCCGCCCGGCCTCGGCAAGACCACGCTGAGCCACGTGATCGCCAACGAACTGGGCGTGAACCTGCGCGTCACCTCCGGCCCGGTGATCGAAAAAGCCGGCGACCTGGCCGCGCTGCTGACCAACCTGCAGCCGCACGACGTGCTGTTCGTCGACGAGATCCACCGTCTCTCGCCGGTGGTCGAGGAGGTGCTGTATCCGGCGATGGAAGACTTCCAGATCGACATCATGATCGGCGAGGGGCCCGCGGCCCGTTCGATCAAACTGGACCTGCCGCCGTTCACGCTGATCGGCGCCACCACGCGTGCCGGCCTGCTGACCGCGCCGCTGCGCGACCGTTTCGGCATCGTGCAGCGCCTGGAATTCTATTCAAGCGCAGAACTGACCCAGATCGTGCGCCGGGCGGCGAGCATTCTGGGCGTCAATTGCGATGCGGAGGGTGCTTGGGAGAGTGCGGGGCG
>SSGN01000024.1 GCA_008016945.1 Flavobacteriales bacterium | reverse complement strand
GTGTTCGTCCACCGCCACGAAGGTGAACTCGCCGCTCACCGCCTTCTCCCGATGTGCGGCGTACATCTGTTCAACATGGATGTCCACACGCACCTTGAGGCTGGTGGTGCCGATGTACGTGACGCGGCCATGCAGTTCCACGATGGTGCCACTGGGAATGGGTCGTTTGAAGTCGATGCGGTCGCTGCTCACCGTGACCATGCGTTGGCGGCTGTACCGCGTGGCCGTGATGAAGGCCACCTCGTCCATCAGCTGCATGGCGGTGCCGCCGAAGAGCGTGTCGTAATGGTTAGTGGTGTTGGGGAAGACGGCCTTGAAGATGCGCGTCTCCGATGCTGCGGTGCGTTCGTCGTGTGTCATAGTGAGGTCAATTGAAACAGAACCCGCCCGGTATCCGCCCGGCGAGGAACGCATCGATCGTGCCGCCATCCGCGCCGTAGCGGAACACCACGCCGCGCTGGGTATAGTCGATCGCATCGGCCACGTACACCGTGCCGTTGTCGGGGTCCACGCCCAGGCCGTAGAAGTTCCGGCCATCGGCGGCGATGAAGGGCGATGCGGGCAACGTCCCGTCCGTGATCGCCATGCGGTACACGTGGTGGTTCAGGAAGTACAGCACGCTGTGGTCGCCGTTGGTGGTCAGGCGCCACGGGCTGTCCGACGAACTGCCGAACGCGAATGTGGCCTCCACGTCCAACGCGATGGGGTCGATGCGGTACAGTGCGGGTTGCGTACCACCACCGCCGTTGCACGCCACCCACAGCTTGCCGTGCGCATCCTCCACCATGCTGTTGCCACCACGGCTCACGGCTATGCTGTCCACCAGCAGATCGGTGGCGGTGTCGATCACGTACACGTAGCTGCGGCTCTGGTTGGTCACGAAGGCCTTGCCGTAGGCCAGCACCAGCTCTTCCGTCCAGCCGGGACAGGCGATGCTGCCCGTGATGGTGTTGCTCCCGAGGTCCACCACGCTGATCGCGTTCGCAGAAAGGTCAGTGACGTACGCCTTGCCATTGCTCACGGGCAGCAGGTAGCGCGGCGAGCTGAAGCCGGTGATGGTAGCGGTGCGCATGAACGTGTTGGGGTCCACCACCTCCACCTTGTTGGAGTTGTTCAGCACCACGTACGCTTTGCCGTTGAACAGGCGCATGCTCTGGCACACATCGCCGAGGACCTCGCCATTGGCGGGCTGGAAGAGGTCTTCCGCAAGCGATCCCGTACCGATGTCGTAGTAGCTCACCCCCGCGTTGCCCCAGCCGAAGTTGCCCTCGTTGGTGATGTACACGCCCCCGCTGCCCACGGTGATGGGTGTGTCCACCGGTGGTTCGGGCTTGTCCTTCCGGCAGGCCAGGAGGATCACCGTGCCGAACAGCAGCAGCAGGGGTTTGTTCATCATTGCACGATCAGTCGTTGGCTGGCCCGGCCTTCGGTGGTGGCCACCGTCACGAAGTAAAGCCCAGCGCGCAGTTCGGAAAGGTCCAGCGTAAGGTCGTGCGTGCCGGACGTGCGCGAAGCATCCATCACCGTGCGGACGGCTCGCCCTGTGGCATCTGTGATGGTAGCCTGCACGCGGTCGATGGTGCGTAGCGTGAAGCGCAGGCGGGTCTGTTGTTGTGCGGGGTTGGGCAGCAGTTGTGCGTTCAGCTGTGCCGCGAACAACTCATTCACGCCAGTTGCAACATGGTGGATCACACCCACGCCGTCCAGGTCGAAGCCGCTGGATGCGAAGGTCGTGTTCCACGGGTCGTTCACCTTGTTGCCGTGGCTGTCGTAGGTGGCGTATTCGTCCTGAATGCAGCCCACCACGTCCACGATGCGCACATGGGTGATGGCGTTGATGTCCAACCCGGATTCGTCGGCCAGTTCATCAAGGTCGAACGGGGTGCCGTACTGGGCGCGGTACTTCCCGGCGAGATTGTCGACCAAGGTGGCATCCACCGCTCCGAAGCCATCGATCTGGGTGTCCGTCTGTGTGTTGCTGGTGGCGGCGAAGCGGACGTAGTCGGTGCCGTTACTGCTCACTTCCACGAAGGCCAGCTCCAGGAAGGTGTCACTGAAGCCGTTCTCGAACACGGCGAAGTCCCAACCCGGTCCATTGCTGATGGGCTGCGCGAAGGTGAGTGTGGCCGTGCCGCCATCGCCCAGGCTCAGCACGTTGCCGTTGGGCATGCCCACCACGTTGGCCTGCACACCCACGCTGGCCAGGCCCAGCGATGGGTTGCTGATGTCCTGTGGGCCGCGTTGCACCGTGCAGGCCGTGGCCCACGCCACGAAGGCACTGCTGTCCTTGTGCATGGCGGTGGTGCCGGGCTGCCCGGCGGGTGGCGGGAACTGGGCGCTGGCGGGTAAGCTTAGCGCGAGGATGGTCAGGAATGGAAGTATGCGAAGGTTCATGGGTTCTTGGTTCGTGGGGTGGTGGGCTTGTCAAAGTGGAGCCTGATGCCCGCTTGGAAATTGCGCAGTGGCATGGGGCGGCTCAGCATCACCTCGTACTCGGTGTCGAGCAGGTTGTTGGCGTGGGCGAACACATCGGCCTGCCACCGCGCCTGGCGCACCACACGCAGCGATGCGGAAGCGTTCAGCAGCCAGTAGGGCTCGAGGTACTCCCGGTTGTCGGTGCTGGTGTACCGGTAGCCGGTGTAGGTAGCATGCACCGTGAAGGATCCGCGCCCGCGTGCCACAGCGAGGCGTCCGTTGCCGCTGTACATGGGCACATAGATCAACTGGCGGTCCACGGAGTCGTCGTGGCGGCTCTTCGCCACCTGGTTGGTGCTCACCACGTGATTGGTCATCAGGCCGAGCTTCACGGTGGTGCTACCGGCCTTCCAGGCGATCTCCGAATCGCTCTCCAGGCCGCGGCTCCACACCTGCATGATGTTCTGCGGGCTCCAGTACGCAGGCCCCGGCAGCCAGATGATCCAATTGTCCAGCATGCGGTTGAACCAGGTGATCTCGCTGCGCGCGGAGAACTGCTTCCACGAACCGCGCAGCAGGATGCCGAGGTCGCCGCTGTACCCGTCCTCGGGCAGCAGTGCGGGGTTGCCGCCGGGGTTCCAGTACAGGTCGTTGAAGGTGGGCACCCGGTACACGCGCGCGGCCTGTGCCTTCAGTGCGGCCCATGGCTTCAGGCGGTACTCCGCGCCGATCGATCCGGTGAAGGGCACGGCGCTGCCATCGAGCCATTCCTGGCGTGCGCCAACGGTGCCGGTGAAGCGCGTATGCGGCCGGTAGCGGTACAGGGCGAAGAGCGCGCTGCGGTCCTGCGTGGGGTCGTGCGGGTAGCCGTCGGTGCGCGCCTGTGCATGGGTGTGGTGCAGGCCAAGGTCCACGGTGTGCGGGCCTTCGGGGCGGTAGTGCAATTCGGCCTCGCCCACCAGTATCTGCGACCGGCTCAGGGCATTCTCCGCATCGGCGGAAGCATACCAGTCCAGTCGTTCATCGGTCCAGCCACCGCGCAGGGTGGTGCCCCATTTCGCGCGTTCGTAGCGCCAGTCGGCCATCACGCGGTGGCTCGCGTCCAGTTGTTGGGCAGTGCTGAAGGCCTGCAGCCGCGTGGGAGGGATCCTGCGGTCGGCCTGCTGGTACCAGTAGCGCAGACCCAGGCGGCCGTGCGACCCGGTGCGCACATGTTGCTCCAACAGCAGGCCCCGGCGTTGCAGGTCGGCGTTGGTCTGGGTGCGCTCCGTGCGTGCCGATGCCGGGCCGATGCAGTAGGTGAAGTCGTTCGTGGCATCGGCGTTGTACAGCGCGATGCTGGTGATCCATCGGTCCTGCGCCAGCTCCACGCGCACATTCTGCCGGCGGTCGCCGAAGCTGCCGAATGCGGCGCTGCCATCCACCTGCACACCCCGCCCGAAACGCGGCACATTGTTCAGGTGGATCGCGCCGCCCACCGCGCCACTGCCCCACAGCGCGGTGCTTCCACCGTACTGCACGCTCACCTCGTTCGCCGCGCCCACGGGGATCAGCGACAGGTCGATCTGCCCGTTCATGGGACTGCTGATGGAGATGCCGTTCCACAGCACCGCCGTATGGTTGGCACTGCCGCCCCGGAACGCGGTGGTGGCCAGGCTGCCCAGCCCATAGCTCTTGATGAAGACCGGGCTTTCGTTCGCCAGCAGTTCACCCAGGTCCACACTGGCGTAGCGGGCCATGGTGGCACTGTCCATGCGTTGCACCTTGGCGCCCGCCCCGTAGGTCGCAAGACGCGGAGCGCTCACCTCGAATTCCTTCAGGAGCAGGGTGTCGGTGAGGGGTTGTGCAATGAGGCCCGTTGCGAGGAGAAGGAGTGAAGAGGTGAGGAAGAGTGGAAGGGTGCGAAAGTGCGAGGGTGCGAGGGTGCGAGGGTGCGGCAGGGCGTTCACCCTTGCACTCTTACACCCTCGCACCCTCACACCTCCTACGCGCATCGCACTACTGCACAGCGATCGTGCGCTTCACCTCGCCCACCTGCAGCACGTACATGCCGCTGGCGAAGTTGCTCACATCAAGGGTGGTGAGCAGGCCGTTGGTGCGGCCGGTATGCACCAGCTTGCCGGTCAGGTCCATGATGCGGACCGGCACATTGTTCGCGGCCTCACTGCGGATGCTGATCACATCCGAGGCGGGCTGCGGATACACCAGCAGGCTCGCAGCAGTTTGCTCAGCGATGGACGTGCTGCCCGAAGCGGGCACGGGGTAGTAGGGTCGCAGCGCGGGTGCGAAATCGGTGTACGAGCATCCGAAGAGGTCGCCATCGGCCACGCTGGTACCGATACCCATGTTCATGTACCAGTTGCCCAGGTTGGTGCCGCTCCACGTGCCCCACCAGTTGGGGTTGCTGCCGATACCGGCGTGGCTGTTGTAGGTGATGTCACCGAGGAGGCCGCTGCCCACTGTGATCGCGAAATTGGGATCGGCATCGGCCACGGCGTTGAGCATGTCCTCGCCGGTGGTGGTGCCATCGAAACGGTAGCCCCAGGCATAGCTGGAGGTTCCGCTGCCATCCTGGAAGTCCACGATCAGCACGGCCTCGTTGGCGCCGCTGCCGGTCCAGAAGGTCACGTCGGCGGCCATGAAGCGGAAGGGCTCGAAGGTGGCGATGGGCTCGGTGGGGCCGGTGGGTTCGCCACCCGGAATGTAGGGCTCGTACGAACAGCCGAACCAGCTGCCGTTGGAGAGCTCCTCGCCAAGGCCCATGTTCATGGCCATGTCATCAAGCCCCGTTCCGCTCCAGGTGCTCCACCAGTCCGGTGAACCGCCGATGCCAGCATGGTCGTTGTAGGTGATGTCGCTGAGGAAGCCACTGCCGATGTTGATGGTGAAGTTCGCATCCGCCGCTACGATGGCGTTGAGCATATCCTCTCCGGTGGCGGCACCATCGTACAAGTAGCCCCAGGCGTAGCTCGTGTTGAAGGAGCCATCGTGGAAATCGACCACGAGCACGGAGCTGTCGCTGCCGGTGCCCACCCAGAATTCCACCTGGGAAAGGTCGAAGGTCTGTGCCTGCATGGGCGCGGTGGCCAGCAGGGCGAGTGCGGAAAATGCGCGTACTGTCTTTTTCATCCTTGTTGTTTTTTGAATTCGCTGTTCTGAAACAGCCTACAGGATGAAGAAGCCGATCGCGCACGGCGCCGTGCGCAACGGGCCAGCCTTTGTCCTGAAGGCGAACTACCCATGCGCTGGTGACAGGTCTTCTGGCTCGCCCATTCTCCCCGGCGCCTTCCCGTCCCTTCGGACAGTGGCATCGTGCCGGTTCGTACACGGACTTACAGCTTCAGGAAAAGCCCGGGATTCGCACCCGGTTCCCTTTTAACCCCGGTTGTTGTGCCGGAGATCATCAGCGGGGCGAAGGTAGGGATGCGCGGCGTTCGGTCGTTGTTCGTCGGTCCTGCATGAGGGCCATGTAGCTCGCTCCCCAAGGCTTCAGTCCCAACCCTACGCTGCTGCTGGCCAACTTGCAGCCCGCGCACCATTCGATCAACTCACGCACGGCACGATGACATGGGTCTGGAGTAGGCGATCGAACCTTTGCGGCGCTTCGGTGTACCGTTCCCGCGTGCGGCCCAGAAGCCGCACCATTAGCTTCACCCCCAGAAAACAGACCAAGATGACCCTTCGATCCCTCATCACTGCCGCATGCTACGCGGCCATCACCCTTGTTCACGCCCAGGACTGGAGCTCCGATGTATACCGCATGGGCGAGCTCTATCCCGGCTATATCATCGACGCCTCGGGCACCAAGACGGAAGGCTGGATCAAGTACCAGAACCGGTACACCATGCAGAACGAGGTACTGTTCTACAGCAACAAGGATGACAAGAAGAGCAAGCAAGACCTGAAGACCAAGGACCTCAAAGAATACAAGGTGGCCGACAAGCTCTACCACTGCATCAATTATTCCGGCGGATTGGTGGGGTCGGCCATCCGCGCCAACCTGGTGGTGAAAGAAGGCTGCATCACCGAGTACGTGTGGTACAACCGGGCTGAGAACTTCGCCCTGATGCAGAAGGGGGCTAACGAAACGGAGGAGGACTTCATGAAACGCATGTACCCACCCGTATCGGTGTACTACAAGCAGAGCGATGAGAAACCGCGCACCCTGGACCACTTCGCCCTGAAGTTCGCCGAGAAGATGAGCGAGTACGTATCTGCCAATGCGGAGTTGGCCAAGAAGGTCGCCGACAAGGAGAAGGGCTACGGCATGCTCAACATCCTGGCGATCATGGACGAGTACAACGCATCCTGCACGCGCTGATCATGTGGAAGTGTGTGCTGGCGGCGACGCTCGTGGCAGCAACGTCGCTCAACGCCCAGGAGCCCATCTACCGCTGGGCCGAAGACGCCACCAACGAATTCCCCGAGCGGCGCATAGAGCGGCTGCTGGACCTGGCAGACCAAGGGTTCGTGCTGTTGCGCACCACAGAGGATGCCACCTCCGTGCGGCATTATTGGCTGGAGCAGTTCGACAAGGACCTGCGTTCGCGTGGCATGCGTGAGGTGGCTTTCGGCAACGGGGTGATGGGCGACGCCTATTTCCTCGATGAAGTACTGGCCGTGAACGGTCGCCTCTTCGCGATGGTGACCCACTGGAACAAGGCGAAAGGCCAACATCGCCTACTGGCACAACCTCTCGGGTTCGATGGGATACTGGGCGAAGAGAAGGAACTGGCTTCCATCAGCGCCGAAAAGATGGGCAACCGCGGCAACTACCGTTGGAGCGTGAGCCCCGATGGCAGCAAGTTGCTGGTGCTGGCCGAACAACCGTACGTGAAGGACACCAAGGAGTCCATACAGCTGACGTGTTTCGCATGGCCCACACTTTCGATGCTTTGGCAACACGCACAAGTGTTGGAGTGGCCCGCCGACAAGGGCCCGGACAACAAGGTGGTGGTGGATGATCGTGGCCGTGCGTACATCCTCAAGCGCACCTGGCAAAAACCGGTGTGGGAGTATGCGCTCTACAGCGCGGACGGCGCCGGGTCTTGGAAGGCCCATCGGTCGGCCGGGCTCGCGGGCAAACAACTCGAGGACCATCGTCTGGACATCGGTCCGGATGGACAGGCCTACGTGTTGGCGCTCTTCACCAAGGAACCATCGAACTATAACAAGAAGATCCACGGCCGTTGGTATGCGCGGTTCGCACCGGACGGTACTGTGGCCGTGGACCGGGTGGAAGGCCTGCCTGCTAACTTGGTGGCACAGCTCAGCGGCGAGCGCATGGCGGAGAAGGGCGATGATGCCTACGTGGACGATCTCACGATCAAGGATGTGCTGTTCCGCACGGACGGCGACCTGCTCGTGCTGTTCGAGGTGGTGCGCGCCAGCAGCAAGATGATCGCTGGTTCATCTCCGATCCAGTTCACCTATGAATGGGTGTACGGCGATGCCGTGGCCATGCGCATGTCCACCACCACCGGCGATCCCGTGTGGTGGCAGGTGCTGCCCAAACGTCAGGAGACGCGCAGCAACGTGCCGCAGGACGAGTTCGGCAGCTTCGTGTACCACCTGAAGAACGACCGGCTCTATGTGCTGTGGAACAACACGGCACTCAGCGTGCCGTCGATCCCACCGGCGAACTGGACCGAACCCGATGGCACGCGCTACGTGAAGCACAAGGCTTTCGACCCGAAGACGGTGCATGCCACGTTCATGCACGTGGTGGAACCCGACGGCCGCTCGGCCTATGCGGACCGCACCTACGGGCTGCCGCTGTTCCACCTGCACGAGGGAGCGATCTTCGAGATGAGCATGACCACGCCCTTCTTCTTCCACCTGAACGGCGACCTGGCCGTGCTGGCGGTGATGCACAACGGCGGCAAACGCTACCGGTTCGGCTTCATCGGGCTTTGAACACAACGCATCAGCTATTGCGGCGTGGCGCGAACGGCCTGAAGTACACCTGCACGCCTGCTCCGAAGAAGAGGATGTCACCCACGCCGATCGAACCCTTGTTGGGCCACCAGCTGTACACGTAGAGGTCGTTCGTATTCACCTCGAAATAGGCACCGATGCGCTGCACGAACGCCCCCTCGAAGCGGTGGGATACCTGGCTGCGCAGATAGAGGTGCTGGCGAAAGTTCGGTGTCCACCAGTAGTAGCCCTTCTCCAAGTACGATGGCCAGCTTGCTTGCAGGTCCAGCCCGGTGGTGTAGGCCACGAACAGACCCGTCTGCACCGGCTCCAGCTGCCAGGTCTCATTGAGGTCCACCCGCCAAGGCGTGTACATGAAGCGCAGCGTCCAGGTGTTCAATGGGCCGCCGTGCGATCGTGGTGTGTGGCCGAAGGAACCGCCCACGCCGATGCGTTCGTTCTTCGTGTGGCGCATCACCGCCACCGAGCCCAGCCCGACGCTACCGGCGTACTGCGCGGACACCGAACGGCCGGGCAGCGCACCACGGAACAGTTGGGCCTGTGCCAAAGGAGCCAAGGCCAGCAGGCCCCATACTGCTATGGACCATCGCAACGCCATGGCTCATTCCCTATAGTTCATCGCCTCCACCTCCACCTGCCCACCATGGATCCGCAGCACGTGGAACACCGGCCAGTACATGGCGTTGCATACCATGTAGCGCACGTGGTCACCGTAGAGGTATTCGTCCACATGGCTGCCCGTGTGCCCGTGCAATGACAGGATGGTGCGTTCGTCGGAACCGAGCTGCTGGGTGTAGGGCTGCACCAGCGAAGGGTCGAAGTCGCCGTTGAAGGGCGGCACGTGCGATACGGCGATGAAGTGGTCCGGCACGGTGTCCGCCATCTGGTCCGCCAACCAGCCGATCCGTGGCGCGGTGCCGTTGTGGCCGTACTCGCGCCCGTTGGTGTCGTGGAACAGGAACTTATAGCCCTTGTACGTGAAGCTGAAGTCCAGCGGACCGAAGAGCTGCTGGAAGATGAGCCTGCCGTTGGCCTGCATGTCGTGGTTGCCGATCACCGCGAACCAGGGCATGTTCAAGCGCTCCATGCGTTCATGCACCCACAGGAACTCCTGCATCAATCCGAAGTCCGCGATGTCGCCGGCCAGGATGAACAGGTCCACATTGGGGATGGTGTTGGCCTTGGCCACGATCAGCTCCTGCTCTTCGTAGAAGCGCTGCGGATCGCCGGTGAACACGATGGTCACCGTGTCGTCATCGAAGGGCTCGCGTGCCGCCAGGCGTTCGATGTTCGTCAGGTTGGAATGCACAGGCGCGTTGGGCGTGTGCGTGGCATACGGGCTCGCCTCGAACTTGTCGCAACCAGCGAGCAGCAACGTGGTGAAGACCAGGACGAGGATGCTATGTGCATAGCGGGGGGTCATCCTCAAACTACAGTGCGCACTCACGCGCATGATTCAAAGGTCAGCTGCTGGCGATGGGAGATCTGGCCGGAATGGCGGAAATACATGCCGGTAACACGGGATCATGCGTGCGCAGCTACGAGGCACCCACCAATAGGCTGTCCGGAGGCATAGATTTGAGAAAACCCCATCCTCATGCTCCAACAGATCCTGCGTTATTGGTGGACCTACCTGGTCCGTGGCATCCTGGCCCTACTGTTCGGTGTGATCTGCCTGGTGAGTCCCGGCATCACACTGCAGATCCTCGCCTTGTGGGTGGGTGTGTTCGTGCTGCTCGATGGTCTGTTCGGCCTCATCGGCACGCTGGTGAACGGGAAGGGGCTGGAGGAGAAATGGCTGCTGATCCTGGAGGCAGGCATCGGCATCCTGCTGGGTTGGCTCATCATCCGCATGCCCGAGGTCACCGTACTGGTGCTGGTGTTGCTCATGGCCGTATGGGCCATGCTCGCGGGTGTCACGCGCATCGCACTGGCCATTCACCTGCGCAAGGAGATCAAGGGCGAAGGCTGGGCCATCCTAGGTGGCCTGCTCACCGTGGGCATGGGTGTGCTACTGGTGCTGCTTCCCAACGTGGGCGTGGTCACGCTGGCCGTGATCATCGGCATATCAGCATTGCTGGTGGGCGGCGTGCTCATTGCCGGAGGGCTGCGCATGCGCAAGCTGCACAGCGCGATCAAGGATCACCGCGACCGGTCCTGACCGCCGCTGGGCCGTGCCGCCCGGAGTTCCGGAGCCTTGTGCTCCGGACCGGAACAGCCTGCCTGTTGTAACTGCGGTGTGTACACGATCATGCATGTCCATTCACCGTTGAATGGACCCGCCTAACCGTGGGACGGATCGCCACGGACGTCGGATCCCCTCTCCGCGAACACGGGCAGTACAGGAGCGTGCCCGGACCACTCCGCTGCGACCGCTTCCCCTCGCGCCGCGAAGGGCCGATCACCACGTGCTACTGCAGCCGCTTCAAATAGATCCCGCTCCCCACCCGCTCCACGGGACCTGCGGGCAGCACCTGCTGGAAGAAGGCGGTGATCCTGTTCAGCAGGCCCGGCACCACTTCGGCCCTGCCTTTCAACATGGCCCGTACACAGGTTTTCGCCACGGGCTCCGGACCGGTGCCGAACTTCTTCGCGAGATCGTCCATGGCCTGCATGCCCGCGCGTGCGGTGAAACCCGTGTTGATGCTTCCCGGACACGCGCACGTCACGCTTACGCCGGTGCCTTTCAGCTCCACGCCCAGCGCGCGCGACCAGCGCAGCACGAAGGCCTTGCTGCCGCCATAGGCCGCCAGCGTGGCGATGGATCCATAGGCCGTCATGCTGGAGATGTTGAGCAGCCATGCACGTGAGGACCGCAGCAGCAGGGGCAGCAGCGCATGCGTGAGCAGCACCGGCACGTCCATGTTCAGGCGCATCATGCGCTGCTGCTCCGCGATGGGCAGATCGGCAAAGCGGCCGTACAGCCCGTGCCCCGCATTGTTCACCAAGCAGGTGAGCGGAATGCCGGCATGCGCCACGGCCTCTTGGATGCGCGGTACGGCATCGGGTGCCAGCAGGTCCAGCGCAAGCGCAAAGGCCCGGTCGCCGTTCAAGGCCGCCGCCTGTGCCCGCACCTTGTCCAGCGCATCGGCCGAGCGCGCCACCAACAGCACGGCGAAGCCCGCACGTGCCAGCTCCAGTGCGATGGCCGCACCCAGTCCCTGCCCGGCACCGGTCACCACGGCGAGGCCGTGTGCGTTGTCCTTGTGTGGCGTGCTCATTTCACCAGATGTTGGAAGCGATGGTAGAACGGCGTGGGGCTTTCGGTGGTTTTCGGCTGGTATGCACCGTTGATCACGGGAATGTACATCACCCTGCGCCTGCTGGCCTCGCCCACGAGCGACGAGCGTTGCACACGGTGCCACATGCTGCCATCGTGTACGGTAAGATCACCGGCACCGATGCTGAAGGACACCTCCCCGGGATCGGCCTTCTTGTTGAGGTAGTACATCTTGTGGAACAGCAGCCCCCACAGGCCCTGCCGGTGCGTGCCGGGCAGCAGGCGCAGACCACCGTTGCGCGGGTCCTGATCGTCGAGGTGGATGCCCACGTTGAGCATGGGACCCACCTTCTTGCCGAGGAACAGGTCGCGGATGGAGTCGGTATGCCAGCCCATCTGCGTGAAGTTGCTGGCCTCGTGGTTCACGTAGTGGTTGATCACCAGCCCGTCCTTCTCGTGCGTACCCAGACGCGCATCGGACCCCACCAGTTGCAGGATCGCGGCGAAGCGCGGATCGCGCATGAGCTCGGCCAGTACGGGGTGGTGCTGCGAGGCGAAGGCGAACCGTTGCACGATCGGCCGCCCGTCCACATCGGTGCCGTACTTGATGGGCGTACCGTTCAGCACCTTCACGTCGTCGCGGATCCACTGCTCCTCGATGGTGCGCATGGCACCGATGATCTCCGCCACCTTTTCGCGCGAGATGAAATTCTTGAAATGCAGGAACCCGTTGCGCTCGAACGTGGCGCGTTGATCCGCCGTGAGCATGGTGCCAAGATCGCTGCTCACGTCAATGATGCGGAGTGACATGGTCGTGGTGTTTTGTGATGTGGAGGGTGTCGTTGTCCCGGTCGTGACCGGTGATGTGGCCTCTGTGGACAAGCCGGAGGGCCCGTTGCGCAGGGGCTTCGATCGCCCGTCGGTAGCGTTCGGTCCAGCGTGCGAAGCGTGGCCGTCGCAACAGGGCGTTGAAGAGCATGATGCCGAGTGCCGCGCAGGCGATGCCGAGGAGCACGTCGAGGATGTAGTGGTGCCCGCTGTACACGGCCGCCCACCAGATGCCCACCGCAATGAAGGCGAAGAGCGCACGCGCCTTCTTCAGCCCCGCGCGGTGCGCCCAGTACGCAGCCACCAGCAGATAGGCCGCGTGCAACGAGGGCACGGCGGCGAACACGTTGGAACTCTTGCTGTACAGCGCATGGAAGATGGGTAGTCCGGTTAGCGCATCGAAGCGGCCCAGCCCGGCGGTGTTGCCCGGCGTATCGGCAATGAACCCGGTGCCATGCGCGGCCACGTACCACGGCGGTGCCGCCGGATAGAGGTAGTAGACCGCGAAGCCCAGCAGGTTCACCAGCAGGAAGCACAGTGCAAAGCGCAGGAAGTACGGCTTGTTCTTCGCGTACAGGTAGGCGGCGAAGGCCAGCGGCACCGGCACCCAGCAGAGGTAGAAGAGCCCCGCCAGCAGGTCCTTCAGCGGGGTGGAGTGCAGCGCGAGGTATTCGTTCGGCGTAAGCACCGCGCCTTGGTGCGCAATGCCGAAGAGCCTCTGTTCGGCGGCGTACAGATCGCCGATGTGGACGGTGTTCACCGTGTAGTTGGGGAAGGCCTTCATCCAATCGAAGAGCACCCAGTACACCATGAAGATGGCGAAGCCCAGCACCCAGCGGCGGCTCGTATCCGAAGCCATGTACAGCCCGGTGAACAGTGCCACGAGCACCAGCTGATCCGTCTTGAAGCCGATGAGCAGTGCGGAGAGCAGCAGGTACACGACCGATGCGATCACCGGCACTTGCAGGCGCTGCGCGATCGACGGACCAACCCTATCCAATGCCACGGCGTTCATGGTACGATGCGTTCGAGCACGGCCGCGCCGGTCAGGGGGTCGTGGCCGTTGAATTCGATGAAGGTGACGTTGGGCGACCAGAACGCACCGCCGTCGATCTGGAGGTAGATGCGGCGCAGTGCGAGGGTGCGCCCGTTCACGGTCACGAGCACCAGCGGGCGCGCATCGGGCGTGGCGGGCGGGTACAGGAAGAGCGGCAGCTTGTTGTAGGCCACGCAGCGCAGTTCGTGCGCGTTGCCGAGGTGCTTGCTGCGGATGCCATAGGCGAACGTGCGCTGGATGAAGTCGAGGTCGGCCCTGCGCCCGTCCTCCTGATAGCGGCGCCAGAACACCTGTACCGGTTGGTCCACTGCGGGCAGGCCATGTGCATCGGGCTTCAGCGCGTATACGATGGTGTTCTCGTTGGTGCTGCGCTGGATGTAGAACAGCATGCCGGGATCGTCGGGCACGGGCAGATGGCTTGCCGTGGGCACCGTACCGGCGTGCGGTGCGGTGGCCATCAGGCAGGGCAGCAGCAGTGCGAACAGGGCCTTCATCACGGTTGCCGGTCAAGGGCCTTGCGGGCATCGCGCAGGCGTTGCGCGGCCGTGAGGTTGGTAAGCACCGCCATTACGGCGATGGGGATGGTGAAGACGGAGATGCTCTCGAACAGCACGAAGGGGATGCCGGGCACACGCAACTGATAGTCGCCGCCGATGATGCCGCCCACCACGCCGCACAACAGCGCCGCCACACCGGTGAGCACCACGCGCTCGGGCCGCTGCATGAGCCCGCCCTTGCACTCGATGCCCAGCCCTTCGGCACGGGCCCGCACATAGCTCACCATCATGGAGCCGATCAACGCCACGAAGGCGAAGAGCGAACTGAGGAAGTAGTGGTGCGCCACGAGGTAGTAGCAGATGCCGAGGAACATGGCCAGTTCACTGTAGCGGTCCATCACCGAATCGTAGAGCGCGCCCGAGCGTGATGCGCTGCCGCCGATGCGCGCCACCTGCCCATCGAGCATGTCGAACAGGCCCGCGAAGAGGATCAACGCACCGGCCCAGCCCACGTAGGCCAGGTCGCCGCGATGCCCCGCTTCGGCACCGATGATCAGGACCACCGCCACGCCGATATTCAGCACGAACCCCACGGTGGTGATCAGGTCGGGCGTTACCCCGATGCGCACGAGCAGCCGCACGAAGGGGTCGATGATCCGGTAGATGGTCCGTTGCGCCCGATCACGCAATGAGGTGCGCGGCGCGAAGGCATGGGTGGTGGTGATGTCGTGGTCCATGGTCGGGTGTGTTGGTCACCGCAGCGGCACAGCGTCCGAATGGCGCGGAGCTTCTTGTGCGCGAAGCCGCATGGCGCATTCCCTCCATGTTCTCCGTGCCGTTGTGGTGAAGTGTTCGTGCATGCCTCAGAAATCGAGTTTGAACCGTGCGCGCACGCCCCATTCGGGTGCGTTGGGATGATCGAGGTAGCTGAACCGCCGCACGAGGTCCACGCGGAACAGCTTGAAGATGTTGGCGATGCCGACACTGCCTTCCATGTAGGGGCCGTCGGCCAGCGACCATGTGGTGGTGTTGCCGAGCTCGTCCGTGGGGAAGGGCATCTGATCATCGCTGAACGCGGGATCGTTCTCTTTCCGCAGCCCACCGAATAGGGCCTTGAAGGTAACCACTTCGCGCCACTTCAACCGGCGGAACAGCGGCACCTTGTTGAAGAGCGCACCGTTCAGGTAGTAGTCCACGTGGGCGCTGGCGTAGTGGTCGCTCACGAACTCCAGGAAGTTCATGAGGTTGTACGACTGCAGTTGGTACGAATACGTCTGGTTGGCACGGTGGATCATCAGCAGCGGGTAGGGTACTTCACCCAGCACCAGGCCCGCGTCCGTGGTGAGGTCCGCGAAGCCGAACTGCGAGAAGTAGAAGCGCTTGTAGAGGTTGAAGCGGAACGTGGTGTAGTCGTAGCCGCTGTCCAGCACGCCCTTCGCACCCTGCCCCACACGCAGCGTGAGGATCGGGTGGCGGTTGGCCATGGGCGTGCGGTACAGCTTGCCTTGGAAGAACTGCTCGTTGGGCGCGTAACGCAGCTCCACCGATGCTTCGCTGGTCACCACATCCTGTTCGGGCAGGGTGCCCAGCGGCCCCACCGGTTCGCCGCCCACCAGCGGGAACCGCAGCGCACCGGCCGCCTGCTGCCGCCAATTCTTCACGTTCACCTTATAGCTGAAGCGGCTGGGGAACTCGCGCCAGTATTCGAGCTGCACGATGTCGTTGTACAGCCACCTGTCGTTCGGTCCGCGCTTGAAGGAGAGCAGGAAAAAATCCTCCTGCACGAACTGCAACTCCTGTCCGGGGATCTTCGTGTCGTGCTGGTAGCTCAGCTTCAGCGAGTGTACCGGGAAGCGCCAAATGGACTTCCCGCTCAGCGACCATGTGGCACTGCCGAAGTACTTCCACCGCTCATCCTTGAAGCCGTACGCGCCGTAGCCCTCGAAGTAGAGCTTCTCGCTGAAGGTCGTGGTGGTGCGTCCGCCCGCGCGCAGCCGCAGCCCTTCCACCGGATTGAAGCTGTAGAAGGTGTTCACCGGGCCGAGCTCCCACCAGCCGAACCCCTTGTAGCCGGCCAGCAGCAGGGTGGCGACGTCCATGGTGCGGCGGAACGAACGCATGCTCTTGAGGCTGTCCACGTTCTGGTACACCTTCGATTCGGCCTGTGTGAGCGGCTCGTGCCGATGCTCCGACCAGAAGTCATCGCCGGAATTGTCCACGCGCAGGCTGTCGGGCACCGCCTTGTCCTTGAAGAACTCGGCGGACAGCGGGCGGTCCACGCGTATGTTGCGCAGGGAGATGCTGCGTTCGCCATAGACCCCACCACCGTTCTTGTTGATGCCGAAATCGGCGTGCATACTGCTGTATACCATCGGGTAACGGCCGGTGCTGTCGCGCTCGAACCGCTGGTCGATGTGCAACTCGCGCACCCAGTTCAGGTTGATCCGCTTGTTCACACCCAGCGTGGCCTCGCGTACGGTGTAGCGCTCATCGAGCGAAACAAGGATGTGGCCCTGGAAGAGGAAGTCGGTGAGGTTGCGCGGCACGAAGGCGAGCTTGACCAGGCGGTCATCGCCCACCTGCAGCGTGTCCATGATGAAGAACTCGTAGTACAGCGGCGCACCGTCGGCGATGGGGCTCAGGAACATGTTCGAGAGCACCATGATGTTGTTCGCGTAGAGGTCGATGTCGGAGTACAGGTAGTTCAGGTAGGTGGTGATGCCCTGGTCATCGATGTACTCCTCGAAGCTCACGCGCTTCTCCGCCTTCACCACGGCCTTGCTGCGCTCAGGCTCGCGGTTCCAGTAGCGGTCGGTCATGGTCTCCTTCAGGTAGATGGGCAGCACGGCCTTGCCTTCCACCTTGGTGGTATCCATGTTCTCGAACAGGAAGGCGTACTTGCGCATGATCTTGCGGTTGCGGAACTTCTCGGAGACGCCGCTCATGGCCATCTGCAGCTTTTCGTACTCCTCGTACTGCAACTGGTCGTGCGCCTGCATGCGGTTGCTGTCCTTGTGGGCGATCACCTGCCGCACCAGTTCCACCGCGGGGTTGTCCTTGTTGCGGTAGCGCTGGCGTTTGCCCGCACGCACGGTGGCCTCCTTCAGTTCCACCGCCGACTGTTCCAGCACCACGTTCAGGGTGTGCTCGCCGCCGCCCTCCACGGTGCGCTCCACGGTGCGGTGACCGATGTGGCTGAAGCGCACCACGTGCGGTCCATCGCCCGCCAGATGCAGGGTGTAGCGCCCATCGAAGTCGGTGACGGCACCACCGGCACCACCCACCACGGCAATGGAGGTGAAGGGGATCGGCGTGCGATCGGCCTTTTCGGTGACCACGCCGCGCACCACTGTTTGGGCGTGCAGCACCATGGCCTGCACCAACAGGAGCAGCAGCCAGGCCGTGCGGTATGTGGTGGTGCGGGTCATGCAGCGAACACGTAGCGGCGGTGCAACAGGTGGTTCCAGCCCACGGCCAGCAGGGCCATCACGGCAAGCTTCACCGGCAGGTAGTGCCAGCCGATCATGTCCACGCCGAGGCGCAGCAGGCCGTAGCTCAACAACACGTAGCCGCACCACACCAGCAGGTAGCGCATCACCTGGCGCCGCCAGCCCCGGGCCGTGGCGTTGTAGGCCCAACGCCGGTTCAGGGTGAAGTTGATGCCACCACCCACCACGCTGCCGGTGGCACCCGCCAGCGGCGCGGCGATGCCCGCACCGCTGACCAGCGCCACGGTGATGGCCAGGTCGAAGGCGGTGGCCACCGATGCCGATAGCTGGGCGCGGAGCAGTGCCTTCATAGCCATGTCCAGAGGTTGGTGCGCACAACGGCCTGCATGATCAGGTTGGCATAGAGCCCGGCCAGAAGGTCGTCGGCCATCACGCCCCAGCCGCCGGGAAGCCTTTCCAGCCGGGCGATGCCGAGCGGCTTGGCGATGTCGAACACGCGGAAGAGCACGAAAGCCGCCAACACGGCGGGCCATCCGGCGGGCAGGGCGAACAGGGCCAGGGCCATTCCAGCGAACTCGTCCACCACTACTTGTCTGCTGTCCTTGCCCCAGCCCCGTTCCATGCGTCCGGCCGCCCATGTGCCCAGCGCGAAGAGTGCCGCGATGCCCGCGAGTTGCGTGGCGGGCGGTAGCGCATGCACGCCCGCCACCGCCCACAGCACGGCAAGCACGGCCGCGGCCACCGTACCGCCTCCACGGCCGATGTACCCGATACCCAATACCCCGGCGATCAGCGAGGGGATGGAGATGACCCGTGGTGTGGCCCGTTCCATCCGACTTAGAGTGCGTCCACCAACTCCTGGTAGTAGTCCAGGCCCAGATGCGTGATCAGGTCCTCGCCCATGATGTGCCGCAGCGTGTTCTGTAGCTTGATGAGCTGCTTGAACAGGTCGTGCTCCGGCGGAAGGCCCTCGGCGGTCTGCGGGCTCTTGAAGTAGAACGAAAGCCACTCCTGTATGCCGTGCATCTCCGCGCGCTGGGCCAGGTCCAGGAAGAGCGCGAGGTCCAGTACGATCGGTGCGGCAAGGATGCTGTCGCGGCAGAGGAAGTTCACCTTGATCTGCATGGGATAGCCCATCCATCCGAAGATGTCGATGTTGTCCCAGCTCTCCTTGTTGTCGCCATGCGGCGGATAGTAGTTGATGCGCACCTTGTGGTAGAGGTCGCCGTAGAGCTCGGGATGCAGTTCGGGCTTCAGCACCTGGTCCAGCACACTGAGCTTGGATACTTCCTTGGTCTTGAAGTTGTCCGGATCGTCCAGCACGAGACCATCGCGGTTGCCGAGGATGTTGGTGCTGAACCAGCCTTTGATACCGATGGCGCGGGCTTCGAGGCCGGGTGCCAGGATCGTCTTCATCAGGGTCTGACCCGTTTTGAAGTCCTTGCCGGCAATGGCCACGCCGAGTTCCCTGGCGAGTTCCACCAGCGCGGGGATGTCGCACATCAGATTGGGTGCGCCATTGGCGATGGGCACTCCGCATTTGATCGCCGCATAGGCGTAGATCATGCTCGGTGCAATGCGTGGGTCGTTGTTCACCAGGCCCTTCTCGAAGTCCTCGATGTCGTTGTGTACCGGTGCGGGTGTCACGTACTTCTCCGTGCTTGCGCACCAGACCATCACTACACGGTCGCAGCCGTTCTGCTCCTTGAAGCGTTCGATGTCGGCCATCAACTCGAAGGCGAGGTCCATCTTGGTGGCGGCCTGTTTCACATGCGTGCCGTCGAGGTTGCGCACGTACTCCTTGTCGAACACGGCGGGCATGGGTGCGATGGCCTCCAGTTCGGGGCGCACCTTGTCCAGCAGTGCGGGTTCCAGCACGCGTGCGTTCACGGCCGCTTCGTACACGTTGTCCGCATACACGTCCCACCCGCCGAACACCAGGTCGTCGAGCCCGGCCAAGGGCACGAAGTCCTTGATCAGCGGGTTGCGGCCTTCGGTGCGTTTGCCCAGGCGGATGTGGCCCAGTTGCGTGAGCGAGCCCACGGGAATGCCATGTCCTTTGCGCGCGGCGAAGACGCCGGCGATCATCGTGGTGGCCACGGCACCGAGGCCGGGGATGAGCACACCGAGCTTGCCGGTGGCGGAAGGGATCGTATGGTCCATGTCGATCGGGTTGTTTTGTATCCGGTACTGAAGCAGCGGCGATCGGGGTCGGAGCAGGGCCTCCGAGAGCGACGGCCAGCACGCGTGTGCCAAGCGGCACAAAGATCCCGAGGTGTGCGGCCGGGATCCGGTGCGCAACACGGTATTACTTGCTTGTTACACGGCTCTTATGAGATCATGAAGGAGAGGTCCGCGCACACGCGATCGCCCGTGCCGGACGGGGCCTTCCGATGACCGGCAACTCAGGGATGGAACGCCACCGGAAGGGGGGGCAGACTCTGCCGGTGGGCACGCGGCGAAGTGCCCGTCATGCGGTGGAAGAACTTGCTGAACTGGGAGGGATCGGCGAAGCCCATCTGGAAGGCCACCTCGGAGATCATCAGGTTCGTTTCGTCCAGCAGGCGCTGCGATTCCACCAAGAGAAGACCATCGAGGACCTGTCCGGCGGTCCGGCCTGTTACCTCTTTCACCGTTTCCGAAAGGTGCTTGGTGGTAACGAACAGGTGTTCGCTATAGAAGCTGAGGTTCCGTTGCTTGAGGTGGTGCCTGGTAGCGAGTTCCGTGAACCCGGCCACGAGTTCCTCCTTGCGGCCCACGGGTTGTGGGATCCCCTCGCCGTTGCAGGTGCCATAGTGGGCTGTTTCCAACAGGAACTCCACGAAGGTGTTCTTCACCAGCTCCATGCCATAGCTATGGGTCCACACCCGATCGATGTGCCCTTCCAATCGCTCGAACACCCCACAAAGTGCGGTCAGTTGTTCCTCGTTCAGGTGGATCACCGGCAGGTTGGCGGCGGCGAAGATGGACATGTGCTCCGAGAGGCCACGCAGCTTCAGCCGCCTCAGGAAGTCCACGGTGAAACAGATCACCCAGATCTCCGTGTCCTTTTCGATACCCACCAGATGCTTGATGCGCTGGGGCGGCGAAAGGGCGATGTCGCCGGAGTTCAGCTGGAAGGACTGATGGTCCAGCCGACCTACGATGGTGCCGACACGGACCATCGCCACGGTGAAGAAGTCCGAGCGGAATCCCGTGGATTCGAAGCGCTCCTGCACCATGCTGTTCACCCTGTTGTCCCCGCGGATCACCGCCAGCTCATCGCCCACCGAACGCATACCGGGGATACCGCTCCTTTCCGACAGTCCGTTGCGCAGGAGCATTGATCGGGGGCGGGCCGTCCGGCTGGTCATGGCTTCAATGGGTTGCGAAGTTCATGTTCCGATGGATCGCTGAGGCTTGGGTTACCGCTGCGTCAGTTGCTCTCTTCCGGGATAGCGACCGCTCAGTTCACACTCAGCTCCGTGCGCTCCTCCACCATCTTCCGCTTCCTGCCGAACCGTTTGCCGCCCACCATCTCCATCAGGCGTGTCATGATGTAGTACATCACCGGCACGATGAAGAGGGTGAGGATGAGCGAGCTGGTCAAGCCACCGATGATCACCCAAGCCATTCCGTTCTTCACTTCGGCACCATCGCCGCTGGCGAGCGCGATCGGCAGCATCCCGAAGATCATGGCCACGGTGGTCATCAGGATCGGCCGCAAACGTTCCTTCCCGGCCTCCACCAGGGCTTCGACCAGGCCGAGCCCTTCGGAACGCAGGTGGTTCGCGAAGTCGACGATGAGGATACCATTCTTGCTCACCAGCCCGAGCAGCATGATCAGGCCCACGATGGCGAACACACTGAGCGGTTGCATGGTGAGGGCCAACGCGAGGAAGGCGCCCACCAACGACACCGGTATGGAGAACAGCACCACGAAGGGATAGAGCGCGTTCTCGTAAAGCGCCACCATGATCAGGTACACCAGCAGGATGCCGAGCACGAGGGCGAGCCCCAATGATCCGAACGCCTCGCCCTGGTTCTTCGCATCGCCGAGGTATTGGATGGTGACACCCGCAGGCAGTTGTTCCTGGGCCAGCGCCTTCTGGATCTCCGCCACGATGGTGCCGCTGGGCCGGCCGACGGCGGCGCTGTTGATGGTGATGCTGTTGAGCCGGTCGGTGCGCTGCAAGACACTGTTGCCCACCGTCTCGTACACGTCGGCCAGTTGATCCAGGCGCACGGTGGCTCCTTGGCCATTGGTCACCATCAGCGCACGAACGCTCTCCACATCGCGCCGATCACCTTCGGTCAACCGCACGTTGATGGGGTATTCCTCCCCGGCCTCCTTGTACTTGTAGCGGTCGTTGCCCCGGAACGCGGTCTGTACGGCAAGGCCCACATCGCTGCTGCTGAAACCCAGCGCGCCCATGCGGTCCTGGTCCAAGCGCACCTTCACCTCGGGCTTCGGGCTCTTGGTGCTGTACTGGACATAGTCGCTGCCGGGCGTGGCCTCGGTGATCGTCTTCACCATCCGCGCCGCTTTCCACAAACTGTCCATGTCGACGCCCTTCACGGCGATCTGGATCGGGGTGGATGCGCTGCCGGTGATGTTGGTCTGCGCCACGGTCACCTTGAGGCCAGGGATGGCACTGATCTCATCGCGCAACATGGTCCCGAAATGCTCTGCACTGATGGTCCGTTCCTTCTTGGGCACCAGCTTCACGTTGATCTCGGCGAGGTTGGCGTTGGCCGAGCCGGACCCCATCTGGCCGCTTTGCGTACCCACGTTGGTGAAGGCATCGATGACCTCGGGGTGGGCCAGGATGATGCGCTCCGCTTGCTGGGTGAGTTGGTCGGTCACCGCGAGGGAGGACTGCGGCGCGGTCTCGAGCTGCACAAGGAACTCACCGCGATCGCCTTGGGCCATGAAGGTGGCACCGATGAAACCCGTGGGCACCAGGGCGATGGCTCCGATGATCAACACCATCACGGTGAGGATCACGTATCGCTTGCGATCCAGCGCCTTCTCCAAAGTGCGCCCATACCAGGTCTGCAGGTTGGTAACGGCCCTTTCGAAGGCCAGGCCGAAACGCCCCCACAGGGTGTCCTTGGTGAGGTGTTCCAACTTACCCCAGCGGCTGGCGAGCAGCGGCGTGAGGGTGAAGGCCACCACCAGGCTCATGAGGGTGCTGATCACCACTACCAGCGAGAATTCGCGGAGGATGTTGCCGATGAGGCCGCCGGCCATGGACAGCGGCAGGAACACCACCACATCGACCAGGGTGATGGCTATGGCGGTGAAGCCGATCTCGTTGCGGCCTTCGAGCGCGGCGGTCCGACGGGTCTTGCCCATCTCCAGGTGGCGGTAGATGTTCTCCAGCACCACGATGGCATCGTCCACCAGGATGCCCACCACGAGGGAGAGCGCCATCAGCGTCATCAGGTTCAGCGAGAAGCCCAGCAGGTACATGGCGATGAACGTGGGGATCATGGCGCTGGGCAGGGCCACCAGCACGAAGAAGGAGCTGCGCAGGCTGTGCAGGAAGAGCAGCATCACGCCGCCCACGATCAGGATGGCCAGCATCAGATCGAACATCACCGCGTTGGCGCTGCTGAGCGTGTAGGTGCTCTGGTCGATGGCGATGCTGTAGTCGAAACCGGTGTCGGCTAGTTCGGTCTTGAGCTGTGCCAGGCGCTCCTTCACGCCCTTGGTCACCTCCACGACGTTGGCGTCGCTCTGCTTCACGATCTGCATGCCCACACCGGGCTTGCCGTTGATGCGGTTGTAGGTGGTGGCCTCGGTGAGCCCGTCGGTCACGCTGGCGATGTCCTTCAGCAGGATGCGCGAACCGTCTGCGTTCTCGCGCACCACGGTGTTGCGCAGGTCGTCCACGTTGCCGGCACGGGCGTCGAGGTTGATCGAGAGGCGGTCGGCGCTGCTCTCCACATTACCGGCGGGGAAGGTGCTGCTGTTGGCGGCCACGGCCTGCGCCACCTGCCCGGCGCCGATGCCGTAGGCCTTCAGCTTGTCGTTGTCCATCACCACCTGGATCTCGCGCTGCTGCGCACCGATCAGCGTCACGCTGCCCACGCCGCTCACGTTGCTTACCACCGGCGCCACACGCTTGTCCAGCTGCTCGTACAGGTCGCCAGGCGATAGGTTGCTGTTGATGCTCAGACGCAGGATGGGGATCTCGTCGGTGCTGAAGCGGCGCACAATCGGATCGTCGCTGTCATCGGGCAGCGTGGCGCGGATCATGTCGATGCGGCGTTCGGCATCGCGTTGCGCGTTGTTCGCATTGGTGCCCGATTTCAGCGTCACGGTGATGGACGAGACACCTTCCATGCTGGTGCTGGCGATCTGGTCCACGCCCTCGATCGCGCTCACGGCGTCCTCGATGGGTTTGGTCAGCGTGTTCTGGATCTCCTCGGGCGACGCACCACGGTAGGTGGTCTGCACCATGATCACGTTGGCCTCGAACTTCGGCAGCAGGTTGTAGTTCAGCTGCTTGTAGCTCATGAAGCCGAAGAGGATCAGGGTGGAGAAGATCACCGTGATCAGCAACGGTCGTTTAATGGCGACTTCGGTAATGCTCATCGTTCGTTTGCTTAGGTGAATGGTGAAAGGGAGTTGGTGAATGGTGGCCTTGTCGCCACGGTCGCATTCACCATTTGCTGTTCACCATCGTCCATTCACTTTGTTGTTGTCACCCGCACCTTGCTTCCTTCCACCAGGTTCAGCTGCCCGCTTACCACCACGGTCTCGTTGGCTTGCAGGCCCTTCAACACTTCCACGCGGTCGCCCACTTCGCGGCCCAGCACCAGCTCGCGGCGGCTAACGCGCGCATCTGCACTGTCGCCGGTCACCACGAATACGTAGGCGTCCTTCAGCCCTTCGCCCAGCGCGTTCTTGGGGATCGCCAGCATCGGCACGGCGTCGCCGGTGTCGAAGCGCACATTCACGAAGGTGCCGCTCTTCAGCGGGTGCGCCTTCTCGTTCCCCACGGCCACTTCCACCTCGTAGTTGTGGCTGGCATCGCCGCGCGGGCTTACGAAGGTCACCTTGCCTTGGAACGTTTCACCGGGGAACACCTCGCTGGTGATGGTCACGGCCGCGCCTTCCTTCACGCGGTAGGCATCGCGCTCGCTGATGTACACCTTCGCTTTCAAACGCGCGACATCCACCACTTCCACCACGGCGGTGGTTGCACCCACGTATTCGCCCACCTCCACGTTCTTCGCCACCACGGTGCCGCTCACCGGTGCGATCACCTGCGCATCGCGGATCTGCTGGCGGATCTGGTCCACCTTCACCTTCTGGCTTTCGTAGTTGTACCGGGCATCATCGTAGTTGGCCTCGGTGGCCGCCTTGCCCTCGTACAGGTCCTTGTAGCGGTCGTGGTCCTTCTTCAATTTTCCCAGCTGCAGTTCTGCGGCCTGCAGCTCCAGTTGTTTCTGGGCCACATCCAACGAACCGAGCACCTGTCCCTTGCTCACGCGTGACCCCAGGTCCACGTTCAAGTTGGCGAGCTTGCCTTGCGCCTGCAGCATCACCTTGGCATGGTCGTAGGGCTCCAGGGTGCCGGGCACGCTGAACGAGCCTTCCACCGCTGCGATCGCCGTGGAGATCACGTTCACCGGAATGGCGAACGCGCTGCGGTCCACCGGCTGTTTGGCCGCGTCGATCTTCTTCTTGTTGCCGGCCAGTCGCAGGCCGATGCCGAGTGCCAGCACGACCAGTACCAGCGGTAGGATCCATTTACGTTTCATGGGTGTTCGCCGTATGGCGGATGTTGTTCGATTGATCAGAGTGTGTTCACGTATTCCAGCAGGGTGCCCTTGGACTTCTCCAGATCCAGCACCGCCACCGAGCGGTTCAGCACGGAGGTGGTCCAGTTGTTCCGGGCTTCCTTCAGTTGGTAGTCGGCGTTCAGCAGGTCGCTCAGCGTGGCGGTGCCCTGCTGGTACTGCAGATTGGTGTTGGCGAACACGCGTTCGGCCAGCTTCAGGTTGTCCTCGTCGTTGGCCACGGTGCTGGTGCTGGCCAGCAGGCGGGTGTCGGCGCTGCGGTAGTCCAGTTCGAAACCCAGGTTGGCGTTGCGCTGCTGTTCGCGCAGGTTGTCCAGCGCGATCTCGCTCTGCTTGATCTGGCTGCTGCGGCGCAGACCGCTGAACAGGGGCACGTTCAGCTTCAGGCCGATCGCGGAATAGTCGAACCAGTTCTCATAGCTCTTGCCCAGGTCATTGCCTTGGGCCATGGCCCCGTACGTGCCGTACGCGCTCAGCGTGGGGAGGAACGCGTTGCGCTTGCGCTTCACATCGATGCCGTACAACAGCACCGACTGTTCGTTGTATTGGAAGCCGAGCAAATTGCTTAGGGCGAAAGGTGTATTGGGGGGCTGGCGCATGTCGTTCGCACTGCGCACCACATCGGCGATCGACAGGTCCTCGTTCATGGGCATGCCCATCACGCGTTTCAACTGGGCCAACGACACCTCGAAGTTCGCCTGCGACACCGTAAGCTGCGAGCGGATGTTGCGCTGCGTCACCTCCACACGGTCCAGGTCCAACTGCTGCACCACGCCTTTTTCCAGGCGCAGTCGCAGGATCGGCACCAACTCATCGTACTGCTTCAGGTTCTCCTCCAGCAGCTTCACTTGCTCGGTGTAGGTCTGTGCTTGTGCGTAGGCCTTGGCCACATCGTAGGCCACCTGCTCCTCGGCTTGTTTCAGTTTGATCTCGGCCATGGCAAGATTGGGCTTGTTGGCCTGGATCCCGTTCAACTGCGCCACATCGATCAGCACCTGTTCGGCTCGTACGCTCAGGTTGGTGCTGAACTGCGTACCGAACTGCACGGGCGTGGGTTCATCACCAAAGATGCCGGCGGGCAGGAAGGTGGTCTGCCGCTTCACATTGTCATCCAGCGTACCACTGCCGTTGATCTGGGGCAGGTAGCCGCTCACGGCTTCCTGCGCCTGGGCGTCGGCCTTGCGCTGGTCGTTGGCGGCAATGGCCATGCTGGGGCTGTTGCTGCGACCGTAGTCGATGGCCTGCCGCAGGGTGAAGGCCTGCTGGGCCTGCGCGCTGGTCACGGCCAGCGCCGCGAGGATGGGTAGGATGCGTTTCATTTCGCGTCGCCGCTGTTGGCGTTGTCGTTCATGGCGTGTAGCACCTTCAGGCAGGCGCCGAGTTCCTTTTCGCTCACCCCGTCGAGCATGGTGGCGAAGACCTTTTCCCGCATCCTGCTCACCTTCCTGTAAAGCTCCATGCCGGCCTTGGTCACCACCAGGTTCTTGCGGCGGCGGTCGTTGGGATCCATCTGCCGTTCGATCCATCCCGCCTCCTCCATGTCGTCCAGCTGACGCAGCATCACGCTCTTGTCCTTGAGGAAGTGGTTGGCCAGGTCGGTCTGCACCGCCTGGCTGTTGGAAAGCAGGAAATCCAGCACGCCGTACTGCGGTACACGGAGGCCGACATCATGCTTGTCCATCTCCACGGCTATCAGGCGGATCACACTGCGCATGGCCGTGGGAAGCAGGCGGGCGAGTTCGTCGGATGATGTGCTCATGTCAATAGTTGTCTTTTGCAACGGCACAAATGTATGTATTGTTGCATTATGCAACCATTGCGCTTTACATATTTTTCAGGGAACGGTCCTTTCAGGACCCTGAGCGGCTATAAATGCAGCAGGCGCGACCGGAGTCGCGCCTGCTGCATCAACGTCCAATGGTTCAGGTGGTTCCAGGCCGCATCGTATTCGGGCGCAGGCCAACATTGGCGCTCTTCGCCTGCTCGCGCAACTCCTTCTTCCACTGCCTCCTATGCTTGATCTTCATCACGATCAGCAGCATCACCGGCACCATGATCAGTGTGAGGAAGGTGGCGAAGATGAGGCCATAGATCACCGCCCAGGAGAGCGGACCCCAGAACACCACGTTGTCGCCGCCCATGTGGATGTGCGGGTCCAGCTCGCTGAACAGGGTGAAAAAGTTGAAGTTGAGCCCGATGGCCAGCGGTAGCAGACCCAGCACAGCCGTGATGGCGGTGAGCAGCACCGGACGCAGGCGGGTGTGGCCCGCGATGATCAGCGCTTCGCGGCTCTCGTCGATCGGGATGATGGTGTGCTCGTCCAGCCCCAGCTTGCGTTGGGCACGCTCGAACAGCAGGCGTGCGAAGTCCATCAGCACGATCGCGTTGTTCACCACCACGCCGATCAGGGAGATGATACCGAGCATGGTCATCATGATGATGAAATCCATGCGGAACACGATGAGGCCGAGGAACACGCCGATGGTGGAGAACACCACCGTGCTCATGACGATGACCGGGTAGCTGATGCTGTTGAACTGCGCCACGATGATGAGGAACACCACGAAGATGGCCACCAGGAACGCCATGCCCAGGAAGTTCATGTCCTTGGCCTGGTCCTCCTGTTCGCCGGTGAAGCGCAGATTGAACCGGTCGTCCGAGCGGAAGCCGCTGGCCATCTCGTCCTTGATCTGTTGCACCACCTCGTTGTTGTTGTACCCCGCGATCACGTTGCTGCTCACGGTCACCACGCGGTCCAGGTCCTTGCGCTTGATGGCGCTGAAGGTGGTCCGGTATTCCTCCTTGGCCACGGCGCTGATGGGCACCTGACGGATCTGTCCGGTGAGCATGTCGCGGAAGGTGATCCGCATGTCCATGAGCCGTTGCGTATCGTAGCGGTACTGGTCCTTCAGGCGCACGTTGATCTCGTAGTCATCGTCGTCGCCTTCGATGCGGAAGGTGCTCACCTCCTTGCCGAAGAGCGCGGTGCGGATGGCATCGGCCACGGCGTAGGTGCTCACGTTGAGGCGGCGCGCCTTCTCACGGTCGATCACGATGGGCATCTCGGGCTTGGCGCGGTCGATGTCGATGCGTAACGCTTCCACGCCGGGCACGTTCTTCTCCTCGATGAAGGCCTTCACGCGTTCGGCCTCATCCAGCAGGCCGTCGATCTCCTTGCCCTTGATCTCGATGTTGACGGGTTTTCCAACCGGTGGTCCATCGGCGTTCTTCACCACGGTGGTGATCACCCCAGGGTAGCCGGGTACGCCAGCTTGCAGTTGCTCCAGCACATCGTTGGTGTCCTTGCCCTTCCGGTCGGCGAACTTCACGAAGGTGACCTGGATCCGTGCTTTATGCGGCGTGGAGCTCAACTCCACCTCACCGGTGCCGGGGTCGCTGGTGCCTTCGCCCACCTGCGCGATCACGGAGCTCACCAGGTAGTTCACCGTATCGGTACCCACCACCTCGCCACGTTCGTTCTTCACCTCGCGTACCTCCATGTACTCCGGCACGTTGATCACCTTCATCACCTGCCGCTCCACCACCCGGGTGATGCTGTCGGTCTTCTGGATGTCGGTGCCGATGGGCGCTTCGATGAACACGTTGATGAACATCGGTTGGTTGGTGGGGAAGAAGAGCGTCTTCGGCGGGAACACCCCGAGCAGGATGAACGCGAAGATCAAAAGCCCCACGGTGCCCAGTAGGAAGGTTCGCGGGTGATGTTTCATCAACGCATAGCGCAGGAACTTCTCATACCGCGCCTCCAGCCGTGGCAACCAGGCGTATTGGAACCAGTGCGCCGCCGGCACGAACAGCTTCTCGTTGGCGATGCCCATGAGGCCGAAGAAGATGGTGAGCATGCCGATGCCGAACACGCCTTTGCTCTGCATGCTGGCACCCAGGGCGCCGATCACCGCACCCACCACGCCCAGAATGATGGCCAGGCGCCACATCTTCCGGGTGGGCATGTGATCCTCCTCGACCTTCATGAACTTGGAGGCCAGGGCCGGGTTCACCACCAGGGCCACGAAGAGTGAACTGGCCAATGCGATCATGAAGGTGATGGGCAGGTACTTCATGAACTCACCCATCATGCCGGGCCAGAAGAGCAGGGGCACGAACACCATCACCGTGGCAGTGGTGGCCGCGATGATCGGCATGGTCACCTCGCCCACCGCGAGGCGCGTGGCCTTCAGCGCCGGTTCGCCGTTGGTCATGTGCCGGTGGATGTTCTCCACGATCACGATGCCATCGTCCACCAGACGACCCAGGGCGAGGATGAGCGCGAAGAGCACCATCATGTTGAGGGTGACCCCGAACATGTTGAGCAGGGTGAACGAGATGAACATGCTCATGGGGATGGCCAGGCCCACGAACACGGCGTTGCGCAGGCCGAGGAAGAGCATGAGCACACCCACCACGAGGATCACGCCCAGGACGATGTGGTTCATCAACTCGTCCACGCTAACCCGTGTCTGGTCGCTCTGGTCGCCAGTGATGGTGATCACCAGGTCCTTGGGCAGCACCGTGCCGTGGTCCTCCTTGATGATGGCGTTGATCTTGTCGCTGGCATCGAGCAGGTTCTCCCCGGCTCGCTTGATCACGTCCAGCATCACCACGCTCTTGCCGAACTCGCGGGCGAAGCTTTCGGGCTCCTTGAAATCGAACGTGATGTCGGCCACGTCGCGCAGGCGCACCTCGCGCTGGCCCTCGTTCTTCACCACGATGTTGCGGATCTGCTCCATGTCCACGAACTCGCCGATCACGCGCACGCTGCGGCGTTGGTCCTTGGTGAGCAGGTCGCCACCGCTCATGGTCAGGTTCTCCATCCGCAGTGCGTTGGCGATGTCGTCGAAGTTGAGCTGGAGCAGTTCGAGCTGCGCCAGGTCCACGGTCACCTTCACCTCGCGTTCCGGCACACCCCGGATCTCCACCTTGTTGATCTCGGTGAGGTCTTCGATCCGGTCCTCCAGGTGCTTGGCGTACTCATGGAGCTGATCCATCGGGTAATCGCCGCTGAGGTTGATGTTCATCACCGGCATCAGCTCGGAGAAGTTGAGCTCGAAGATGTTCGGCTCCGATGGCAGGTCGGTGGGGAAGTTGCTGTCGCCGCGCGCCTTGTCCACCGCATCCTTCACCTTGCGCAAGGCCTCGGTGGGACTCACGCTGTAATCGAACTTGATGTGGATGGAGCTGAAGTTGGGCACGCTGGTGCTCTTGATCTCATCCACCCCAGTGATGGTGTTGAGCTCCTTCTCGATCGGTTTGGTGATCAGCTTCTCGATGTCGACCACGGAACTGCTGTTGTACGGCGTGGCGATGAACACCTCCGGTGTGACCACCTCCGGGAAGCTCACCTTGGGCATCACGAAGTAGGCCCGGATGCCCATGAGGCAGATGAGGATGGTGAGCACGATCACCGTGGTGCGGTTCTTCACCGCCCAGGTGGTGATGGCGAACTGCCGCTCGGGGCCGTGCAGGTCTTTTTCGATGTCGTGTGCGCTCATGTTGGAATGCTTTTCACCACAGAGGCACAGCGAACACGGAGTAATGCGGTCTTGCGCTCCGTGTCGTTCCTTGCGTCATCCTGTGGCTCTTCTCTGTGTTCGCTGTGCCTTCGTGGTGAGGTGACCTCCTTAGTTCGCCACCCGCACCGTAAGCCCGTCGGTCACGTTCTTGGCCCCTTCGTCCACGATCCGTTCACCTCCCTTCAGCGCATCGGCTTCCACCGGGGCGATGTTGATGTAGCCTTTGTACTCGCTGATGCGGTCCACCATCACCTTGCGCGACCGGGCCTCGTTGTCGCGGGTGGGGTCCAGCACGTAGATGTAGTTGTTGCCCTTCACATCCTGGAGCACCGCCCGCGCACGGACCACCAGGGCGGAATCGAAATGCTGGTCCTGCACACTGATGTCGCACAGCAGGTTGGGGCGCATGTAGCCTTCTCCCTGGGGTACCCGCACGGACACCTTGAAGGTGCGGTTGCTGGGATCGATGAACTGACCCACGTGCGCCAGGGTGCCGTTGAACCGTTCTTCCACACTGGGGAAGCTCACCTTCACCGGGGTGCCACTGCGGATGCTGCGCAGGTAGCTCTCGGGCACATCGGCCTCGAGCTGCACGCTGGCGAGGTCCACCACCCGGGCGGCCGCCTGCATGGGGCTGGTCATGTCGCCCTCGCGCACCATGATGTCATCGACCGTGCCGGCGAAGGGCGCGGTGATGTTGGTGAGGCGTTGCTGTTCGCGCAGGGTGGCGAGGCCCGCTTCGGCCTGTTCCTTCTGGGTCTTGGCCTGGAGGAATTGGATCTCGCTGCCGATCCGCTGTTGCCACAGCCGCTCCTGCTTCTCGAAGGCGGTACGCGCCAATTCCAGTCCGGCCTCGGCCTGCTGGATCTGTTTCACCACCATGTCATTGTCGATGCTGATCAGGGTCTGGCCCGCGCTGACACGGTCTCCCGGATTCACCAGTATGCGACGCACCCGGCCGCCATTGCTGTACAACGCCGCGGACTTATCCGCCCGGACATTGCCGTGCACATCGACATAGTGCGTGAAGGGGATGGCGCGCAAGGTGTCGGCGGTCACCGTGGGGAGGTTGCGACGCACCGTGGTGTCGTTCTCCACCAACCAGGCTTCGAGCGACTTGATGCTGTCCGCATAGGCACTGTAGGTCGCCTTCAGCCGCTCCAGGTGGGCCCGCTTCTGGCCCAGGTCGCTAGTGTCGGCCCCACCGCAAGCCACGAGCAGGGCGGTGAGGGTGAGCGGAAGGATGATCTGTTTCATGGGTCTATCGAGGTTACCGGTGGGGCGGACCAATGGGTCGTGCGTACGTGTGCGTTGTGGGTGGATCATGGGATCATCAATACGCATCCAGCGCCTTGCGCATGTCGGCCCGCGCTTGCAGCAGGTCCACCACACGCTGGATGTAGGTCTGTTGGGTGGTGAGGTAGCTCCCGTGCTCCTGGGTGAGTTCGAAGCTGCTGGCCAGGCCCTCGGTGAACTTGATACTGGTGCGGTCGAAGATGCTCTTGCTCAAGGCCAGGTTGCGCTTCCCCGTCTCATAGCTGTCCTGGGCGGCGCGCAGGATGGCCTGTTGCTGCTCCTTCTCCGCGAGCAAGCGCTGTTCCGTGGCCTTGAGGTTCACGTTGGCCTGCTCCAGCGAGAGTTTCGCCTGCTTCACCTGCTGGTGCCGCATGCCACTGCTGAAGATGGGCACGTTGAGCTGTAGGCCCCACAAGCTCGCCGGGAACCACCAACTGCCGTTGGCCACATCGAACTTGGTGTAGTTGTACTGCTGCTGGTAGTTGATGAATCCTGCAAGCGTGGGCAGGTAGGTGGCTTTCTTGTTCCGCACATCCAGCTCCCCCAGCCGCAGCATGCTCTGCGCCACCTGCTGGTCCACGTGCTGGTCCACATCGAAAGCAATATCGGCCAGGCCCGCTTCCGAAGGCGCGTCGAGCAACGGTTGCAGGGCATCGGTGAGGGTGACCGGTGTGCCGGTGGGCAGGCCCAGCACCAGGTTGAGGTAGGCCCGCGCCACGAGGGCTTGTTGCTGCATGTTGCGCTGCTGAGCGCGGGCCTCTTCCAGCTGCACCAGGAGGCGGTCGCTATCGGTGCTCTCGATCATGCCCTGCGCCACCATGGCCTGGGCGTCGGCACTGGCCTTCTCCAGCACGGGCAGGCTCTCCCCGATCAACCGTACCCCCTCTTCCGCGGCCAATACACCGAGGTAGGCCTTCGCCGCTTGCACCCGCGCGTTCATCACGGCCTGCTCCAGGTCCTTGGCGCTCTTGGTGCGCAGCTCCCGCGTGGCTTGGAGGCCCACGAGGTAGCTTCCATCGAAGAGCAACTGGTTCAACTGCACTCCACCGCTCATGCTCCAGGGCACACCGAACTGCATCTTCATCAGCTCATCGCCACCGAAGAAGCTGGGCACCACCATGGTGGGCACCTTGATGTAGTTCTGGAGCGTGCCCGTTGCCGCGATCTGCGGCAGGCCCAGACCGGTGATCTCCTTGATCTTCGACGCGGCCTTCTCCGCCTCCAGTGCGCTGGCCTGCACGCTATAGCTCTGCTTGGCGGCCAGGTCCAGCGCTTGTTGCAGGCTCAGGCTGACCGGCCCCTGTGCATGCTGCACCAGAGCGGCCAGCAGCAGGATGATCGTATGGATGGTCCTCATGACGGTTCGTTCGTTTTCGCAGGCCGGTTCATCGTGTCCGGCTTCCGTTGTTGCATCGGCTTCATGATGGTGTGCCTTTGCTCATTCGCTTCTCCAGGTAATCCAGACCCTTCTTGCTGGCGATCCCACGGATGTGGTAGCGGAAGAGTTCCCAGTTGATCTCGGACATGCTGTAGCGTTCGGCCAGTTTCGCCTGCTCCACGCTCATGGCCTGGTCGAACCGCACCATGTACAGCTTGGCCAGCAATGGCACATTGAGGTCTTCACGGTAGTAGCCCTCGCGCATGCCCTTCTCCATGTTCTGCGCCACCTGGCGCACCACCTCCACCTGCTTGCCCTGGTCCATGATCCGGCAGGCCTCTGGGTAATACTTGGCCAGGTCGAAGTACAGACTGGGGTGCAGCTTGGAGACTTCCGCTGAGATGTACTGCGCGATGGCGAACATCTCATCGATGGCATTGAGCCCCTGCTCCTGGATCGCGGTGACGTGCGCGTGGTAACGGGCGCTCGTAAATTGAAGCACCTTGGTCACCAGGTCGCTCTTATCCTTCACATACAGGTACAGGGTCTTCTTGCTGATGCCCAACTCCCCCGCGATGTCGTCCATCGTCACGCTCCGGATGCCATTGGTCCAGAAGACCCGTGCAGCCCCCTCCACGATGCGCAGCCAACGTTCGTCGGTGGCCAGTGCACCGCTTGGTGTTCCCGAGGTTGTCTGTTCCGTGCTCATGATACCCGCTTGGCCGAGGCGGGCGCAAAAGTAGAGGCCGATCTCCGCCCCGGAAACATTCTTGATCCAAAATCGTTTCCAATGTGACGAACGGTGAACGGGACGGACGAGCGGGAGGGAAGACCATCGCTGATCAGTACGTCCCCGGCACATCCTCGTCCACCACGATGATGATGTCGGCCTGGCCCAAGTGATCCGTGTGCAAGCGGTTCACTTCGGCCTGGGTCACCGTGGCGATGGTGATGCGCTTCAGGTCGGGCCGCATGCGTTGCAGGTACCAATTGATGCCTTCGAAATAGTCGCTATGAAAACTGCCGTTGTAGTGGATGAAGCGATGGCCCGGCCGGAAGTGCTCCACGATGCTGTGGGCCATGGTGGCATCTTTCAGCGCTTGGGCCTTCACCATGTCAGGGGTGCCATGATCGCCCATCATGGTGAGCATGTACCGGTAGCGCGGCAGTTCGGGATCGAAGGCGATGGGCAAGGGCGCGATCCACGCGCGTTCCGTACCGGGCACGGTGTCCAGCGCCTCGAAGCCGCCGCGGTTCACGGCGCGGGCGTAACGGCGCGGCACGTTCGCCGCCACGAAGGGCAGGTCATGGGCCTTCGCAAGGTCCACCAAGGGTTTGTAGTCACTGGCGTGGTTCTTCCACAGGCGGGCCAGCGTGTCGAAGGCGGCCTGGTCGATCTCGCCGCGCAGATAGCGGTCCAGCGTGGTCTGGTCGTCGCGTTCGATCATCTCCGCACCCAGCACCAACGGACCGGCGGCGACCAGTTCACGCGTCACCTCCAATTGCAGCCAGTGCGCGATGGCGTTGTTGTGCAGCTCGCCGAAGAGGATGATGTCGGCCTGCTTCAATCGTTTCATCATGCCCTTATGTGCAAGAGGCCTCCCCTTGGCGTTGAAGAGGGCGTAGGCGGGAAGCTGGGCGGGTAACAGCGTACAGGCCAGCAGGAGCAGGGCAGTGAGCGATGATCGGAGAAGCATGGTGCAAAGGAACGGACCATGCAAGCGCCGAAACGGCGGTGCGGAAAATCGCTTCAAGGAAGAATTGCTTCAAGGAAGATACGCGATGCTCCACCGAGGATCAGGCAGGTTGCCCGTAGCACCATGCGATAGCCCGCGTTGTTGGCATTGGACTTCCTGGTCCATTCAGCGTTCGCTGTTGGCCAAGCATGGCTCTGCCCCCACACGTGGTGCCGTTATGGTCGTGAACTCGCCAACGAGGTAGATGACGGAGGCCGTGGTGATCAAGCCGTGCACGACGTTGTTCACGGTCGGTGCCCAACCGGTCACCGTATGGTCGCTCACGGTGGAGCATGCGACACGGGAGCGCGCTACCCCGTTGATCTGGGGGATGTCGCCACCAACGTAGAGGCGTTCAGCGCTCAGGGTCGCACCAGTCGTTCGCGTAGCTCTGATCAAGGTTCACTTTGTTCCGATGGATCAGCGACAAGCGCACGTCTATCAGGTCGTGTTGCGGCGCGGGGTTCACATTGGTGAGATCTTCGCCGGAGAAAAGGATATCCCATTTGATGAGCATCGTCTTCACGGGTGCGTTCACCACTGGGCTCCAGGGCGCAACACTTCCGTTCGGCACCCTATGGGAACGGTGCGCACGGGCTTGCCCGGCCACCGGTGAAAGATCACCACCGCTGTACCTACCACCCGAACCATCGGCCACCACGCACCGCTCAGACTCATCCGGCCCCATGGATGGGCTCACCGGCAGATCACTGCCGCATCCAGATCGGCAGAATACCTCATCCGCAGCGGGAAGATCACGCTTGGGACCACTCCGATGAAGACCCTGATCCAGACTGTACCATCCACCACGGCGTCCCCACATAGCCGAATTTCCAGTAGGCGGTGCCGCAGGTGAGAACCTGGGCGCGTCCAGCGCAGGCGAAAACAAAATAGGTCAAGAGCGCGAATATCCCATGAAGGCGGATGGTGGTACGGTCAACGCGACAAAACTCAAGGATGGGGGGGATCATGGAAAAACCTGCTCGCGGTAAGCCGCTCCATTCACCCTTGCGGGTTATTGCCCGTGCGCTCAACTCCGCGCACCTTCGCCGCATGCTGCGTTACCTGCATCTGCTGGCACTCACCGCTACGGTGTACCTCTTTCCCGCCCGAGTACGGGCACAAGAGAACCCCGCGCGCCTCGACTCCATCACACCGCTGCTGGATCGCACGAAAAAAGATACCCTGCAACTCACCATGCTCATCTGGGCGTGCGAATCGTGGACCACTTCGCCCAAGGCCTTCCCCTTCCTCCATCGCCTGGACAGCCTGAGCGCGGAGCTCCTCCTGCATCCATCAACGCGCGTGCGCGAACGAGCCCGCCATGCGCGCGGTGCCTACCACTTCTTCACCGGCTACCACGCCAAGTTCGCGCGCGACATCCCGCTCGCGTTGTCATCGTTCAAGCAGGCGATCGCGGATTTCGAGCAAGGGGGGCACCAGCATGCGGTGGGCGAATGCCAGGACGCCATCGGCCTGGTGTACGGCTTGACCGGTGCCAAGGACAAAGCTGAAGCCGCGTTCAGCGCAGAACTCGGCATCGGACGGTCCATCGGGCATTCCTTCCTGCGAACACAAGCACTGGTGCACCTGGCACGTCTGTGTTCCGACCGCAGCGAACATGATCGCGCATGGGCCTACCTGGATTCCTGCGGGAAAGGAAGCCCGGGCGATTCCAGCATGGTGCTCAATGAACGTGCCCATATCCGTTTCATGCAAGGCCGTTCCGCTGATGCAGAGCAGTTGTACCTGCGCAGCCTGGCCGCGGCTTCCCGATCGAACAACGCCTGGGACAGCCTGCCCGGGCTCACGCCGCTCGCCCGGCTGTACTACGCGCAACAGCGCATCGCCGATGGCATGCGCATCGCGGGCCTCTGCGCACGGGTCGCCGAGCGGATGGGCGACCTCACCGCACAATGCGGGTGCATCAATCTGCTTGGCGATGGACTGGTCGCATCCGGCGATCACACCGCAGCGGAACAATGGTACCGGCGCGGACTGGCGCTCGCGGAAAGCCTGGGCAACGTGGGCGTGGCACGCGAGCTGGGCGACGAAGGCTCAATGCTCTATGCACTGAACGGATTGCGAACCGTGCTGAAGGCGCAAGGACGCGCGGCTGACGCACTGGAGGTCACGGATCACTGGAGCGTGCTGAAGGACAGCGTGGAGCGCATGAACGGGCGCGAGGCCGTGCTGTTCTCCCGCTTCCGTGAAGAGGAGTTGCGCGACAGTCTGGCACACGTGAACAGAGCGCGCACCATGGCTCTGGAACATGCGCACAAGCTGGCGAGCGAACGCACCTGGCGATACATCATCATCGGTGCGTGCGTGCTGGCGGTCGCGTTGGCCATCGCCTTGTGGAGCCGATTCCGCATCGCACGCAAGGCCAACGCGGCCATGCTCGCTGCACAGGACAAGGTGGTGGCCACCGAGAAGCAGCGCGAGGCCGAGCAGGTGCGCTCACGGATCGCCCGCGATATGCACGATCAGTTAGGCAGCGACCTCACCAAGTTGAGCATGCTGGGCAGCGAAGTGAGCGCGAGCCTGAAGGATGATCCGGGCGCGGTCCCTGAACTCGTGGCCGACATCGACCGCATCGCCAGCGAAGCGGGGCGCTCACTGAGCGATATCGTCTGGGCCGTGGAACCCGCAAATGACAAGCTCACGGACCTCATGGACCGGTCGCGCCAGTTCTGCGAACGCATGCTCAGCACCAGCGGCGCCACATACACCGTCGACTGCATCGTGGAAGGTCGGGACCGGCCGCTCGATCCCGCCACCAAGCGCGACCTCTACCTGATCCTGCGCGAGGCGGTGAACAACACGGTGAAATATGCCCAGGCGCATTGCATCCACGTCACCTTCGTTGCCCGCGAGAACTCCCTTCGACTGGAAGTGAAGGATGATGGTAAGGGATTCAATCCCATTAGCGCCATGCGTAAGGGGCGCGGCCTGCGGAACCTGAAGGAACGGGCCGAGCATTTGGGCGGGAGGCTGGTGATCGCCAGTGAACCAGAGGGCGGTACCTTGGTGCGTCTGGAGGTCGAACTCGCCTCCACCTGAACTTGTTCAACAACGTATGAGCAACCTCGGCTTCCGATTCTGCGGGATCACCTGCTTGCTCCTCCTCGTGGACCCCTGTCTTGCACAGGTCAATAAGGATTCTCTGCGTGCCATCACGTGCGATCCGCACAAGCCGGACAGCACACGCCTCCTCGCCCTCTTCGACCTCGCCTGGGATGGCTACCTCTTCTCCGATCCCGATAGCGCCTACCTCCTCGCCGAACAGCTACAGCACGAAGCACGAACCAAGCACGATGTCGTGTTCGAGGCACGATCTTCTGAACTGAAAGCGGCCGTATGGTACGTGCGTGGCGAAATGCGCACCGCATTGTCGCATTACGACACGGCGCTCGTACTCCATCGTCGCAACGGCGATGCCGACGGACAGGCCGACGTGATCAGCAACATGGGCGGCATGCTCTCGTACCTCGGGGAATTGGACTCCGCGCTGGCGCTCTACGAACAAGGCCTGGATCTACACGAGCGCTTGGCGGACAGTGCGAGCATCGCCAACGACCTCAACGCCATCGGACGCGTGCAAATGCTCCGCGGTGACCATGGCAAGGCCGTGGACCTCTACCAACAAAGCCTGTACATCCAGGAAACACTCGGCAACAAGCGCGGCATCTGCACCTCGCTGGCCAACCTCGGTGGCCTGTACCTCAATCAGAGCGACTGGAACGAGGCGCTCGGGTACTACCGCCGGGCAGCAGCAATGGCGGAGGAACTGGACGATCAGCATCAGCTGGGCACACAACTGGAAGAGATCGGATCGTGCCTGAAGGAAATGGGCGATACCACCGGATCGATGCAAGCGTATCGACGGAGCGAGACCATCAGACTGGCCATCGACGACCGCCATGGATTGGTGAACGTGCGTAACCGCCTGGCTTCCCTCCTGCTCGAACAACTCCGGCCCAATGAGGCGAGGACGCTCTTCGACCAGAGCATGGCGATGGCCCGTGCAGAAGACCTGCCGTACGGGTTGGGCAATGCGCTGGTGGGCTTGAGCACCGTGCTGCTGCGGGAAGGCGAACCGGTACGTGCACTCGCGATGGCCGTGGCCGCCGACAGCGCCGCAGTACGCGCCGAGGAACTGAACCTGCAGCGCGATGCTGCCGCTGCGCGGTATGCCGCCTTGAAAGTTCTGGGTCGCTGGCAGGAAGCGCTGGCGGTGCATGAGCAGGTGGTGCTGCTGAACGACAGCATCCTGCGCGAGGAGAACCAGCGCGACCTGTTGCGCAGCGGGTTCAAGTACACCTATGAACGCGCGGCGGAAACGGACAGCCTGCGCCACGTGGCCGAACGAACGCGGACCGAAGCGAAGCACCGGGAACAACGGACGTGGCTGCTGGCCTTGCTGGCGGTCGCCGCAATACTGGGCACTGCAGCGTGGCTGCGCATGCGGTACACGGCCCGGGCCAAACGCGCCATCGAAGAAGCCCAGGAAAGGTTGCTGGAGAGCGAACGCGCTCGTGAAGCCAGCGAGGTGCGTACCTGCATCGCCCGCGATGTGCATGACCAGCTCGGTAGCGATCTTACCAAGCTCGTTCTGCTCAGCACCGAAGCCAGGGAGGTGGCCCATTCCGGAACGAACGGGTTACCTGACATCACCAACGACATCGAGCGCATCGCTGGGGAGGCCAACCGCTCCTTGGGCGACATCGTGTGGGCCATCGATCCGCACCACGATTCGCTGACGAGCCTCACCGAACGCGTTCGCGCACATTGCGATCGCATGCTGAAATGGAGCAAGGTGGAACACACCGTGGAGTGCGCTCACGAAGGCCCCGACCGATCGCTGGACCCTGCCACCAAACGCGACATCTATCTCATTTTACGCGAGGCGCTGAACAATGCGATCAAGTACGCCAACGCCCAACATATCCATGTGAAGTTCCACACCTCGGCCACGCGGGTCAGGTTCGAGGTGAAGGATGATGGGGTGGGCATGGAGGTGAACGCCGGCCAAGGGCATGGCTTGCGGAACATGCGGGCCCGCGCGGAGCGGATCGGAGGAGAGTTCAATGTGGTCAGCGCGATAGGCGCAGGCACCCGCGTGGACTTCGCGGCGTCGCTGCCAGCGGAATAACGGGGACCGCTATCTTGCGGGTCATGCCCACCATCATCCGCACCGCCATCGTGGAGGACGACGATGAATTGCGAACGCTGATCCGCCGCCGCATTGAGCGCAGCAGTGATATGCAGGTGGTGCGTGTGTTCGAGAGCGGCGACGACTACTTGAACAAGCTGGACGACCTGGAAGTGCATGTGGTGCTCATGGACATCAACATGGCCGGCCGCAACGGCATTGATACCGTGCGCGAGGCCAAACGCTGCAAGCCGGAAGTGCAGTACCTCATGCTTACCATCTTCGAGAACCCGGCGTACATCTTCGAAGCGCTGTGCGCCGGGGCGACCGGATACCTGTTGAAGAGCACACCCGCCGAAGAGCTTTTGGAAGCGGTGCGCGACATCCACCGCGGCGGGTCGCCCATGAACAGCGCCATCGCGCGGTTGGTGGTGAACAGCTTCCAGAAGGAGACCCGGCAGCGCATCAACGACGAGAAGTTGAGCGAGCGGGAGAAGCAGGTACTGGATGGCCTTGCTACCGGTCTTCAGTACAAGGAGATCGGCGCCAAGCTTGAGCTGAGCACCGAGACCGTGCGCGTGCATGTGCGCCGCATCTACAGCAAGCTGCAGGTGAACGGGAAGATGGAGGCGCTGAAGAAGGCCTACCCCCAAGGGTATCCGAAGGACGGGTCTGCTTAACCCGCATGGGTTATTGATGCCACGTCGGTGGCACGCGTGTTTTGCTGTGGAAGAACAACCACAAGAACATGCGACACGCCACCCTTCCCTTCCTCGCGCTCCTCACCATGGGGGCGTACGCCCAGCCGGGCACCTGGGACCCTTCATTCGGTAACAACGGAAAAGTCATCGTCCCCCAGCTTGGTGCGGGGGAGGATGACCAGAGTGTGACCGCCGTGGTACTGCCGGACGACCGCATCTTGGTGGCCGGTCGCAGCAGCGATGGCACTCACTTCAATTCCGTGCTTCTCCGCTTCAATGCGGATGGATCACCCGATCCGACCTTCGGTACCAACGGTGTGGTGGAGCACGATCTCGCAGATGGCAGCGAGTTCATCCGTTCCGCGGAACTTGATGGTTCGGGCCGCTTGGTGGTGGGCGGCCACCTGTTCTCCGATGCGGCAGAGACCAACAGCGACATGTTCGTGGCGCGTTTCCTCGCCGATGGTTCCCTGGACCCCTCGTTCAACGGCACGGGCATCCTGGTGCGCGACATCCACAACACCCCGGATGCGGAGGAGGCCTACGAAGTGCTGATCCAGCCCGATGGCAAGGTCTTGCTCTGCGGCTTCAGCGGTCCGGCCATCGGCCAGACGGAGATCGTGGTGGAGCGATACTTGGACAATGGCGGTCTGGACCCATCGTTCGGTGGCGATGGCTCGGTACTGGTATACATCGTGGATGCGATCGGCGAGGAACTGCGAAGCGCGGTGCTCAGCGATGCCGGCGAGGTCTATTTCTGCGGCTATGGCACGCGTTCTGGCGAAAGCGATCTTTCATTGCTTCTCGGCCACCTCGACGCTCAAGGCAACGATCCGTCCACTTTCGGCAACGCCAACGGGCATTCGTGGGTTTCGGAAAGCGGATCGGACCTGATCCCCCGATCGATCGCTTTACGTCCCAATGGGCAGATTGCCGCTGCCGGTGTGAAGCGTATAACCGGGTCTACCCAAGCCCGCATCATCCACACCTTCGATGCAACGGGACACGAAGTGTCCTATTCTTTCATGGACGATCCCAACGGCGCAGATGCTTGGAATTGCCTGCTGGTACAGAACAACGGTGCCATCATATGTGGTGGCAACGTGGGCGCTGCCCCCAACTCCAGGAACTGGAACGTGAAACGTACGCAGAGCAACAATATCAGCAGCGATGGCGTGTTCTTTGCCGCCGACTACGACGAGGACGGCGGCGAGGAGACCTGTTTCGATCTGGCCTTCACCAATGACAGTTCCATCATCGGCATTGGATACGCCGAAGTCGACGGGCACAACCGGATCGTGCTCATCAAATACCTGAACGACATCTCCACCGGCCTTCCTGAAAGAGCGAACACCTCGGTGATCAGCGCGTACCCGAACCCAGTAGCCGACCGTGTCGCCATCAAACTGGGTGCCGCCTATACCGGTCTCGTGCAGTTCACCATCGTGGACGCTACGGGCAGAGCCGTGCGCATGTGGTCGTCGTCTGTTCCCGGTGATGCGCCCTTCCTTGCGGATCTGAGCGCACTGCTTCCGGGCGCTTACACGCTGCACGTGGACAATGGCCTCGTTCGATCCGCTGTCAAGCTCCTGAAGTGATGATGCGCACGGCGATCCTTGTGCTGGCGGCCATGCTCACCCAGAACGCTCGCGCGCAAACCGTTCTGGCCCCGAGCGGCAGTGAAGGGAATGGCGGGGGACTGCATTGGGCCTGGACCATCGGCGAACCGATGATCGCGACCGGTACGAGCCCGGCCGTGATCGCCACGCAAGGGTTCCACCAACCACCGGCCGACTTCAGTACGGTGGTCGTTCCGGTAACCGCCAACGCGGATTGGCAGCTCTTCCCGAATCCCACGCGCGACGTGCTGCGGCTCAACACCACCGCTTCCGAAGCACACCATGCTGTCGTGCTGGACGCGCTCGGCCAACACGTCGCCATGTGGTCCGGTATCACATCGACCAATTCCTGGTCCGTCGATCACCTGGCCAGTGGCGCGTACCGCCTGCAGGTCTTCGATCGTGGCAACGATGAACTGCGGACCATCCCCTTCATCGTGACCCAATGAACAAGCGACCTTCCTTCCTGATGTGCGCATTGGTGGCCTGCACGGCCCTTTGCGCGCAAACACCGCAGAGTTTCAGCTACCAGGCCATCGTTCGTGACGGCAATGGTGTGGTGCAAGCCAACACCCCGGCGGCCATCGAATTGTCGCTGCTGCAAGGCGCCATCAATGGGCCCGTGGTGTACAGCGAAGAACACGCCGCCACCACGAACGCTTTCGGCTTGGTGAACCTCGCCTTCGGTCAGGGCACACCGGTGAACGGATCGTGGTCGGATGTCGATTGGAGCGATGGTCCCTGGTTCGCACGCACCCGGGTGAACGGGGTCACCATCAGCACGACCCAATTGCTCAGTGTGCCCTATGCGCTGTACGCGGAGACGAGCAATACGCCCGGCCCCCAAGGTCCCGCCGGTCCTGTGGGCCCCGCGGGCCCGCAAGGTCCCGTGGGCGCTACAGGGGCACAAGGTGCGACCGGTCCTGCGGGGCCCGCAGGAGCAACCGGGGCGCAGGGGCCAGCGGGGCCGCAGGGCGCGACCGGTCCGGCCGGTGCAACAGGGGCGACCGGAGCCACCGGAGCACAAGGTCCACCAGGCCCCGTGGGTGCCACGGGGCCGCAGGGCGTAGCGGGCCCTCAAGGACCTCCTGGTGCCGATGGTGCGCTGAACGCTTGGGGGTTGCAGGGGAATGCGGGCACGGACCCAGCAACGCATTTCATTGGTACCACGGACAACACGACTTTGGTCTTCAAGGTGCTTGGATATCAAGCAGGTAAGATCGATCGCGATCCTGGAATTGTTGCGTTCGGGTACAACAGTCTGCACCAGACAACCGGTGAGGACAACACTGCTATCGGGCATGTCGCTTCGATGTTCAATACGACCGGCGGGCAGAACACGGCTGTTGGAAGCAGTGCATTGTACTTCAACTATACAGGGTCCGATAACACGGCTTTGGGCATGAAGTCGCTCGCAAGCAACAACAGCGGCTCAGGTAATACCGCATGTGGCAAGGATGCGATGCACTATAACACAACAGGTGGGAACAATACCGCGGCGGGTAAGAACGCACTCTACTCGAATGTTGCAGGGAACTACAATGTTGCGGTTGGGTACAATGCGCTCTATGCTAACAATGGAACAACCTCGACGAACGTGGCTGTGGGTTCCTTTGCATTGGAGGGCAACACCACTGGCGAGTTCAACACTGCAGTTGGTCATGTCGCACTCAACCAGAATCTGATCGGTGACAATAATACCGGTGTAGGCCACAGTGCTCTTGAGTTCACGACCAGTGGGGGCAATACAGCGGTAGGCCGTGATGCGGGGAACTTCTACAACATGAGCAATTCCACCTATTTGGGCTGGCAGGCCTTTCCGACAGCTTCGGGCTTCACGAACTCAATGGGGCTTGGCTACAATGCACGCCCGGATGGCAATAACAGGGTACACGTGGGCAACACCAGCATCATTGGCATCAGAGGGCAGGTTGGCTTCACCACCTACAGCGATGGCCGCTTCAAGACCGCGCTGCGCGAGGATGTGCGCGGCCTGGACCTGATCATGAAGCTTCGGCCCGTGACCTACAATGTGGATGCACACGCTCTGGCCGCCCACATGAAAGAGGACGTGCGCTACGACAGCACCGGCGCGGAGATCCACAGGACCGATCCGCTCGATGTCCAAGCACGCGACGAGCAGGCCCGCATCCGTTACACCGGCTTCATCGCCCAGGAGGTGGAGGCCGCCAGTCGTTCGCTGGGCTATGACTTCAGTGGCGTTGACCGACCGGCGACCGCCGAGGGCCTGTACGGCCTGCGCTACGCCGAATTCGTGGTGCCGCTGGTGAAGGCCGTACAGGAGCAACAAGCCATCATCGAACAACTGAAAGCGCGCATCGAAGAACTCGAGAAACGGTGATCACGCCTCGAGCAGGGCAAATGCCGGATCAATAACCGGCGAGCGTCCTGCAACCGGATCCCTGGCAACCTTACGGGTGCCGGGGATCCGGCATTGCGTTCTAACCCGCACGGGTTATTGCCGGGCTCGGCCTCTCTGCGCACATTTGGGTCATGGTTCACAAGGCTACCATCGCCGTGCTGTTCGCGTGCACGTTCGTGTGTGGTACCCGGGCGCAGAACATCGGGATCAATGTCGATGGGTCGGCGCCGGATGGTTCGGCCTTGCTCGATGTGAGCGCTGCCGCCCTGCCCGCCAACGCCAAACGTGGGCTGCTGATACCGCGCATGACCTCCGCCGAGCGCGCGGCGATCGCCGCCCCGGCCACGGGTCTGTTGGTCTTCGACAGCAGCACCAACGGCTTCTGGTACTTCAACAGCACAGCGTGGGCACCGCTTCTGAATGCCTCGACAGGCTGGAGCACGACAGGGAACGCGGGCATGGCGCTCGGCACCAACTTCCTGGGCACCACGGACAACAACCAGTTGGAGGTGCGCGTGGACAACGAGCGCAGCGGCTTCCTCACACCGTCCGGCACCACCACATCCTGGGGCCATCGCGCACTGATGGTGAACACGGGCACCAACAACACGGCCGTCGGCAAGAACGCGCTCACGGCCAATACCACAGCGAACAACAACACCGCCCTGGGCAGCCAGGCGCTGGCCACCAACACCACGGGCGGCCAGAACACCGCCCTGGGCAGCCAGGCCTTGAACCTGAACCTGAGCACCAGCAACAACACCGCGGTGGGCTTCCGTGCTATGAACGTCACCGTGGCAAGTGACAACACCGCCGTGGGTTCCGAGGCGATGCTCTTCAACGGCACAGGAGCGGACAATACCGCGGTAGGCAGCGACGCCCTTCGGGTGAACGTCCTGGGCGCGGGGAACACGGCCGTTGGCAGCAGCGCGCTTTACACGAACGTGGCCAGCGGGAACACCGCCGTGGGGAATACGGCACTGTTCGCCAATACATCGGGCATTTACAATGTCGCCGTTGGAGCCGAAGCGTTGGAGGACAATTCAACCGGTGGCGACAACACCGCTGTCGGCGCGTTCGCCTTGTGGAACAATACGGTCGGTGTGAACAACACGGCTGTCGGCTTCCAAGCGATCGGGGTGAATTCCACTGTCACGGGCGACTACAATACCGCGGTGGGTTACCAGGCCGGCATCGGCATCACGAACCAGAACTACAACACGACCATCGGGTACCAAGCTGGTTTGTCAGGAGCCGCCAACAGCACCATCGTTGGTGCGAACATCGTGCAGAACGCAGCGGGCTACACCAATGCGACCGCGCTCGGCTACGGCACCGTGCTCGATGGC
>SSGN01000194.1 GCA_008016945.1 Flavobacteriales bacterium | reverse complement strand
TCAGCAGCATCTCGGCCCGCCCCGCAACCCCGGCCGTCGATGCCGGCTAAGGCTGCGTCGCCGGCTTGACGGCCCAGCGCTCCGGGAGCGGCGCGCTGCCGCCCCGATAATCGCCGCCGATGTACACCGCACCGCCGCCACGCTCGCCGCTGGCGTCGACAACGGCCGTGCTGGCCAGGGTCACCCGCTGACCCAGCACCTCGATGCGGCCGCCGCGCGTATTGCTGGTGACTTGTGCCGGTGTCGGCGCCGTCCCCCGCGCCTCGATCGTTCCTTCGACCGTGGTCGTGCCGTTTGCGCTCTGCAGGGTGATCTGCCCTGCCGGCGAGCCGTTGCTGATGACCTTGGCGTCCGGCGTGATCGTCAGCTCGTCATCACCGCGGAGCGTGATCCTGCCGCCCGGCCCGACCTCGGCGCGCGTGGCATTGATCTCGCCGCTGTGCTTGAGGCGGTTCGCAAGGATGCTGATGGCGCCGCCGTTCGAGAGGATCCGGCCGAGGTTCACCACCTCGTTGTCGGGCGCCTTGATTTCCACCAGCACCTCGGGATTGGCGAGGTTGGTGATCGTCACCTTCTGCCCGGCAGCGAGCACGATGTCGCCGCCTTCCGTCTGCAGGATGCCGCTGTTCTCGATCTTCGGCGCGATGAGGACGATCTCGCCCAGGCTGTGGATCGTTCCCTCGTTCTTGATGCCGTTCTTGTGCGTGCCTTCGAACGTCAGCTTGCCCGCGAGGAAGTTCGCATCGGTGATGTTCAGACTGGAGGCGATGAAGCCCGCGGTATCGATGCGCGCCCCCTGCCCGAAGACGATGCCGCTCGGATTGATGAGGAAGACGCGGCCATTGGAACTCAGTTGCCCGAGGATTTTGCTGGCTTCGCCGCCGACCACGCGGTTGAGGATGGCACTTGCCGCACTCTGCTGCTGGATGCGTACGGACTCACTGGCGCCGATGTTGAACTGCTGCCAGTTGATGATTGCATTCGGCGTGCTCTGGATGTTGAGGACATTCGCCTGCGGCTTCGTGATCACCGCCTGCCCTGCGGCCACCTGCGCACCGGTCGGCAGCGCCTTCACCGGCACGGAATAGGTACTGGAGAACGCGCCGGCAATCGCAATCGCGATCAGCCGCGGCGCCAGCTGCGCACCGTCGGACGGGGACCGGGTCAGGCGGGAGGGGGCGCGCGCGGGGCTCATTGCGTACTCGAGATCCTAGAAGCGCACGGTCAGCAGCGCATGGCCGAACCAGTCGCCGGCATGGGTATTCACGGCGTCGCGCAGGGCATGCCCGACATCGAGGACGACACCGACACTCTTGTGTGGCTGCCAGCGGCCGCCGACGCCGACCGAACTGATGCGGTGCTTGTCACGCTGGCCATCGGTCGCCTCGTTGATCCGGATCTGCCCGGTGTCGAGGAAGGCCAGAAAGCGCACCTGCTCTGCATACGGCTTCGACCAGACTTCCAGATTGGCGACGTAACCCGAATCGCCCGAGATTTCGCGCTCCTGGTAACCGCGTACGGTGTACGCCCCCCCGGCACCGAACTGCTCGCCGGGAATGAGCGGCTTGCCGGAATACTGTCCGCGCCAGCGTGCCTGCAGGCCCCAGCCGCCCTCGGCCTGCCAGTTCAGGTTGGCCAGCGCACGCCAGGCGTCCCACTGGCGGCTGGCACCGCTCCGGTTGGCTTCATAGTTGTCGCTGCTGCTGTCCTTGCCGCTTGGCGTGTTGAAGGCATAGTCCAGCCCCCAGTCGAGCTTTCCCCAGCCCTGCCGCCAGTCGCCGGCGTAGGCAAGCGTCACCGGCAATGCGCTGACATCGGTACCCTGATTCGTCCCGTTGAACAGCACATCGTTCTGGTACTGCTTGTAATCGAGCGCGAGCGCGAGTGTCTGGCTGACGTCGGCCTCGGGAAGCAGGCGATGCGTCCAGCGTGCGCCAGCGAAGGTGCCGCGGCCGGCGACATCGAAGAAGCCCGCGACGCGCCCGGAGTTCACATCCGAATAGACGGCGTAAGTGCTGAGCGTGCCGGCGAGGTCGTAGAACGGGATCACCCAGTGGCCGCCGTACTGGCGGACATCGTTGTGGTGCTCGTCGGGGCTCGTCGTGTAGCTCAGCGTCAGCTGCTGGTCGCGATCGAAGAGGTTGGAATGCTGCATGCCGACCGACAGGCGCCACTTGCCGGTGGAGTCGCTGCCGTTGTTCTGCAGGGCACTGAAGAGGACGAGCGGATCGCTGTCCTTCACCTTGATCGCGACATCGACGGAGTCGCGCATCTCGCTTTCGGTCAGCGTCACGGTTGCCTGCTTGCCGGGATGGTCATTGACCATCGCGAGATTGCGGGCGACGTTGCGGGCGTTGGGCGACTCGTCTTCGCGCAGCGACGGGAAGCTCGCCCGGATGTTGGCGTCGCTGTAGTACTGCTGCTCCTGGACTTCAACCTTGCCGACGCGGAACATGATGAGCTTCAGCGTGACCGTATCGACCACATCCTGCGGCGGCAGCGTGACCCGATAAAAGCCGTAGCCCCGGGCCTTCAGTTCGCTCTCCAGCGTCCTGGCCGCCTGCTGCAGGCGCGCAACCCCCTGCTGCTCCCCGGTAAAGCCGGCGAGGATCGCGTCGGTATCCCCTTCGCTGAGCGGATTCTCGCCATCGACGACGAAGCGCTTGATCGAGAATTTCGGTTCCGGAGGCGACGCGAATCGCCCCTGCGCGTGCGCATTGGCGACAGCCAGGACGCAGCCGATGCCCAGCAGCCAGGCGGAACGTCGCCGCGGCCGGCCCCGGCCGGCGTGTTTTACTGGATGAAGCATTGTCCGGGCGCCCCGCCGGCCAGGCCGCCGGCATTCTCACGCAGGAGCTGCAGCAGGTTGCCGCCGCGCTCGTTGAATGTTTCCGGCAGGGGGTAAGGATCGTCGGCAATGAATTCGGGCACCGCACTCAGGCGGACGGGCGGGCGCCCCTGCGCATCGGCAAAGCCGGCCTCGCCGGCCGTGAGGTCGATGCCGGACCCGCCCTGCTGCACCAGGATGTGGCCATCGCGCACGTAGGTATAGAGACCATTCGCATCGGGCATGGGTGCTTCCGCTCCGAAAAGCCGTGCAGGGTCGACCTCGATCCGGTCCGGACGTTCCGCGGCATCGTCGTTCATGAACGACGGCACGCGCGGCAGGTAGCGCGATTCGCCGCTCTTCTGATCGACATAAAGGGATTGCCCCCGGGCGACGCGCACCGTGCAGGCCCCGGTGCCCACCGAGACCGCACCGTCCCAGGTCGACACGAAGAGCCCTTCGCCCGCGGCTGGCGGCGCGCCGTCGGCCGCCTTGCTGCCGCAGCGCGACTTTGGCGTCGACTGGCCGGCAAGCGGCTGCGACTCGGCGCAGCTTCCCGTGCAGTGCAGATCGAACCCGGTGCCCCGGATGCCGATGGTCGAGTTCGCCACGCCGACGGACACCCGTTCCGGCTGCGTTTTCCCGATCAAGCCCGTGGTTACGCGCACGGCGCCGGCAAGCAGCTTCAGGAAGACGTTGTTCTTGCTTTTGTCGGCACGATCGAACTTCCAGGTCACCACTTCGAAACGTGTCGAGGGATTGATCGTGACGCGCGCATTGTCATTAAAGGCCAGTGCCACCACCGTCGACGCACCGGTTTCAACGACATCGGTTTCATAGACGGCGCCGCCGTCGGCCAGGGTCCGCGTGCTGCCGTCCTTGCCCAGCACCTTCGCCTGCGATCCTTTCAGCAGGACGACACGGGCAACGACGACGCGAACCGGCGCCGTCGGCTCACCAATGGTCTTGTGGCGCTCGCTGGCGCAGGCGCCCTCGCAGATCCGTGCATCGAACTGCGTGCCGCGAATGCCGATCGTCGCATTGGTCGTGCCGAACTTCACGGCCTCAGGGCGGGCCTTGCCGATCAGCCCGGTGACGGCCCTGACCCCGCCGCGCAGCAGGCGGAGCAGCATGCCGTCGGATTCGGCCACGTTGGCATAGCGGAACTGCTCGATATTCAGCGCCGTATCCGGCCGCAGGGTCGTGCGGCTCTTGTCGGCAAACTCGATGATGGCGAAGCTGCGCTCGCCCGTCGTGATCGTCTCGCCCTCGGCCAGCCGGCTGCCCTTGCCGATCACGCGATACCCCTGCCCGCCGCCATTGGAAGTGACGACCCCATCGGAGAAGAGGACCGACGCTGCCGCAGCGGGCGCCGATGTCTGGGCCACCGCCGCCAGTGGCACTGCAAGCAGCGCGCCGAATGCGGCAACGACACGAAGAAACTGACAGCAATTCGAATTCATGCACCCGACCCCTCAGGCAAGCTGTGGCGCACTGCGCAGCGTGACTGCACGTGCACCGCCAAGAGCCGAATTTTAGTACCTTGGCATTCAAATATGTGTTTGAAAGTCGACCTATTTTCCATTTGTGCCAGAATTGTCGAAATCCTGACAAACAAAGGCCTCGGGATTAGTACTTTCGGGCTAATCCCCATAAGAAAATTTCATCTTCCCGCCACATTTCACCGGATCCATCACATATCGATGGATTTATTGATGATCTGAGCTTCACGATGCCGCCAGACGCAACCCTCACGCAGAATCCGGAATTTGCCGGGCCGGGATCCACCATGTGGCTGGCCTGGGTCGATGGGACGGCGCGGCCGAATCCCGGCCGGATCGGCATCGGGCACGTGCTCGTTTCGCCCTCGGGCCTGCGTGCCGAACATTCCGACACCGACGGCCGCAGCGGCTGCAACAACGAAGCGGAGGTGCGTGCGATCCTTGGCGCGCTCGCTGCCGCCGCCGCAGCAGGCGCACGAACGCTCACCCTCCACAGCGACAGCCGCTTCGCCGTCGACTGCCTCAATGGCCTCGACAGCACCGACGTGCCGCGCCTCGTCGACTTGCTGGCTACCGTGCGCGCGGCGATGGATCACTTCGACCAGGTGAGGCTCGTCTGGCTGCCCCGCCACCGCAATGCCGAAGCCGACCGCATCGCCCGCGCGGCACTCGGGCTGGCACCGAAGCCGGCGCCCGCGAAGCGGAAGCGCCGCCGCTGACGCGGTGGCTTTAGGCCAGGCCGGACACGAAGGCGGCGAGCGCCGAGAGCACCGCCGCCTCCTGGTCGCGATGCGGGGAATGGCCGCAGTCGGCCAGCTTCAGGAGCTGCGTCCCCGGCACCTGCTCGGCAATCACCTCGATCTGCCGCATCGT
>SSGN01000195.1 GCA_008016945.1 Flavobacteriales bacterium | reverse complement strand
CCCGATGACGGCTTGACCGGTATCGACCTAGACCACGTTTTCAATCCAGAGACCGGCGAACTCCAACCGGAAGAGGCCGAGATTCTGGAGCGATTCCAAGGCACCTATGCCGAGATTCCACCATCGGGAACGGGCTTGCGGCTGTTCTGCTACGGCAAACCGAAACGCAGCGGCAAGAACACCGGCAAGGTGAAATGGTTGGAGGTGTACAGCCACCCATCGAGCCGATACCTCACCGTCACCGGCAACCATTGGGACGGCAGCGCCGCCGATATTACCGACCAGCAACACGCGCTCGACTGGCTCAACGAGCGGTTCATGGAGTCCACAGGCTCAAGCCCTGTGGGAGCGAAACACGGCCCGGCTGATCCGCCAAACTTGGATGACGCCGCGCTGCTCGACAAGGCGCGAAACGCCAAGAACGGCGCGGAATTCGAGCGGCTATGGTCCGGCGATACTTCGGCGCACGGTGGCGACGATAGCGCCGCCGATCTTGCCTTGTGCAACCTGCTGGCGTTCTGGACTGATCGGGACTCCGACCGGATAGACCGGCTGTTTCGCCAGTCCGGCTTGATGCGCGGCAAGTGGGATACCCGTCGCGGCGAATCCACCTACGGCGCGGCCACCATCGCCAAGGCCATCGAATCGACGCGGGAAACCTACAGCGGACGCCGGCCCGAACCGACCACGACCGCGCGGCCGGCCGGCGAACCGGGAGCGCTAGACCTTGACCCGTACCGGGGAACCGACGAAGCGAACGCCGCTTTGTTCCTGGAGAGGCACGGCGCGGATGTTCGCTACTGCCCGCCTTGGGACAAGTGGTTACTGTGGACGGGGAGCCACTGGCGATTGGATGACCTGATGGAAGTTGCCCGGCTGGCTGGCGACATGCCGCGCGAACTCTACCGGAAAGCCGGGGAGTCGATTGATCCCGCCCGGCGACGCACCATCGCCGGATTGGCCCGCGCACTGGAAAGCAGGAGAAAACAAAGCGACCTGCTAGCCGCCGCTCGCTGTCGCGTGGTGGTGAGCCATACCGACCTGGATAAAGGCCGGTTCCTGCTGAACGCCAGCAACGGCACCATCGACTTATCGACGGGGACGTTGCGCCCGCACGCGCGCCTTGACCTCCTGACCCACGATACCGAGATTCCCTACAGTCCGGATACCGCCGCGCCGCTGTGGGAGCGGTTCCTGTTTGAGATTTTCGCGGGAGATACCGACCTGATCCGGTTCGTTCAACGCGCGGTAGGCTATTCGCTGTCCGGCGACGTTCGGGAGCAGGTTCTTTTTATCTGCCACGGTTGCGGTAGTAACGGCAAGTCCGTTTTCCTCAACATCGTTCGCAAGCTGCTCGGCAAGCTGGCGCTGCAAGCCGCACCGGACCTGCTGATGGCCGACCGCCAGCGCCGCCACCCGACCGAACAGGCGGATTTGTTCGGTAAGCGGCTGGTGGTGTGCCAAGAAACGGCGGAAGGCAGACGCTTCAACGAGTCGCTGGTGAAGCAGTTGACTGGTGGTGACGCGATCACCGCGCGGCGGATGTTCGAGGATAACTGGACGTTTGAGCCGACTCATAAATTGTGGCTGGCGACGAACCACCGGCCTGAAATTCGCGGGACCGATCACGCGATATGGCGACGAATCCGGCTGATCCCGTTCAACGTCAAGTTCCACGTTCCCGGCGAGGGCGAACCCATCAAAGATACCGGCATGGAAGCAAAGCTAACGGCGGAATTGCCGGGAATCATGGCTTGGAGCGTTCGCGGTTGCCTGGACTGGCAGCGTGAAGGATTGCGCGCCCCAGAAGCCGTCAAGGCCGCGACTACGAGCTATCAGCAGGAGCAGGATGTTTTGGCCGCTTGGCTGGCGGATTGCTGTATCGTCAAGCGGACAGCCGACGCAAAAGCCGCCGATTTATACGCCAGTTACGCGGATTGGTGCCAACAATCCGGCGAACACCCCGAACCGCAACGGCGATGGGGAATGAGGTTGACCGAGCGCGGTTTCCAGCGTCAACGGCGCATGGTAGGCATTTTTTGGCTTGGAATCGGACTTTTGAAGGCTCCCCATGAACCATATGAACGAAATGAACCGGAAAAGGCAAAAGTTTTAGCTGCAATAAATCTCGCGGGGAAAAGTGCGAAATCAGGTTCATATGGTTCATTAGGTACATGCCCCCCTCCTGTGGACGCCGACGAACCCGACGCCCTGGCCTTGGAACTGGCGACGCTGGCGGGATTGGATGCCAACCGGATGCTAGAGGGACGGCTGGTGACGGATTCGGAATGGTCCGCGTTCGTGGATGGACTGGCGAAACTGAACGCGATGCGCCCAGACAAAGCCGCCGAAATCGCGGCGCTGGTGGATCGGGTGAACATCGCCTCCGAAGCGTTGGAAGGTGCGCCATGATTCGCGCCCTGGTGTCCGGCACCCTGTACGACGCGCCCAAAGTCCACACCGGCAAGAGCGGGAAGCCGTTCACCACCGCCAAGGTGCGAGCGGACGGGAAGGACGGCGCTACCGTCTGGTGCTCCATCATCGCCTTCAACGCGGAAGGCGAACGACTCGCCACGCTGCAACAGGGCGCTGCCCTGTCGGTATCGGGACGGGTTGAGGTATCGGCCTATCTGGACAAGAGCGGCGAACACAAGGCCGGGCTATCGCTGGTGGTGGACGAACTGGTGACGCTCAAGGCCAAACCGAAGCCACGGGACGAGGGCCGGCAGCAGCAACCCCGCCGATCAGCTCGACAACCCGCACAGGCCGGCGCGGACTTCGACGACCTGGACGAGTGGCAACCGTGAACCCCGTCTACGACTTGTTGGTAGAGGCCCTGGATTGCGCGGATAGGCTGGCCTTGGCCGATGGTTCCCGCTGGTTGGGGGATGCCATCGCCCGCGCCTACGAAGTGATCGAATTGCCGGACTGGCTCCCGCAGTTCGAAACCTTGGTGGAAGCGATGGGCAAAGCAAACACTTCCGTTTCAATCGCTGGCGAGGAACCGGACTGATGGCGGCCAACAAACCATGGTCCCCCGCGCGCCGCGCTTTTCAGGCCGCAGTCGCCAGAAAGCACCGGCCGTGGGAGAAATCCACCGGCCCGAAGACGCCAGCCGGGAAAGCCCGAGCCAGCCAGAACGGCATTCAACACGGGCGATTCAGCGAGCGGGAACTCGACCTGTTCGCCAAGATTCGCGCCTATATCGAAGCCACCGGCGCGAAGCCGATTCACCCCGCCAAGGCCCGGAGTTGGACTTGTCCGCTTTGCCGGACGTGCCTAGCTCCCAGCATTTGGGACGAATTGGAGGGCGACGAAGACGACGAGAACGACAATGAATAGCAGGCCCGAACGAAACGAGAAACCTTTATCTTTCAGGAGCAACAAGCGTGAAAAACCTGTCCGAGAAATCCCGAGTCGCATCCGAGAAAGCGCGATGCGCAGCCATCAAAGAATCCATTGCTGCGGCCGATTCCGCCATTGCTGAAAAGCGGGCGATCATCGCCGCCAGCGTACCCGACGAAACTCGCGCCAAAGCCGCAAAAATGGCCGTAGAGGACGCGCTAGCGATTCAGGCCACAGGTGGCGAGGTCGGCGATTTGGGCGCGCTACGCGCCGAATTTGAAGCCGCAGAGGCCGCCTTTGCCGCCGATTCCGCCGCTTGCCGCACCATCGTAGGCGACGCGGAAACCGCGATAGCCGGGCTGTCCCGTCGCCGCGCGGCGCTCAAGCAAGAGTTCGACGATGCGCGGAAAGAGCACGCCGCCGCCTTGTCGGCAGCCTTTGAGGCCGATCTTGTTCGGTATCAGGCCGACTACACGAGCGCGGTTCGCGCGATGGTGGAAGCGATGGGCAAGGCCGAGACGCTACAGCGGGTGTCGCAGACCCACAACGCGCCGCTCGATCAGCTTTGGTTTGGAGGTCGGTTCGTCCCGCCGCCGTGCCCGTTCCGCGAGGTGAGCGGACGCGAGTATTGGGATCAGTACGGGTCGTGGGACATCAACGCCGAAAGCGCCCTGCTGGCGAAAGCAGAGCCGGAAATCGCGGCCAAATACGCCGCCATGGCCTTGGAGGTGACGCCATGAGCACTTCCGATTGGCTCAAGCAGGTATTGGAGGAAGCGGATAAAGAATCGGCCGGCGATGCCATGAAAGATAAAACCGAGCAGGCGAAGCGGGAAGCCGTTGAAACCGCGCAACGCTCCGGCGATACGATGGCCGTTCTTCGAACGCTGCGATCCGCTTGACCTTTGGAGTCGCGCGGGAGAAGGGGCCAAGTTCGGAATCCCTATAGAGACCGCTGACCCATAATCGATCAACGGGTTAATCGATAGGGTTTCCCCCACACGCGCGGGAGCCGGTAGAACCGTGTACCCGCCGTCAGGCGGAAACCCGCGCGAACCCGCTGCCCGCCTGCGCTCCCGACGGTAAAATTCAAGATTATCCCCATAATCATGAATAATCATGTAGCGGTTTGACGGTATTTTGGCGCTACCTTTCATTATCTTTTTATGGCATACTTCCGCGAAATTTCGGACGGTATGACCATGAACGCTATCTTGCTGAACACCGCCGAAGCGGCGGAAGTGCTACGGGTTGCAGCGATCACCTTGCACCGCTGGCGAAATTCGGGGAAGGGACCGCCTTACGTCGAAATGGGACGGAAGGTTTACTACCGCCGCGCCGATCTTGACCGCTGGATAGAGGAACAGCAACGCCAGCCACAAGCCCGTGTGGACACCGCCGCCTAGGACCGCCAGCCATGACCGCCGAAGAACTCGCCAGCGTGACCTTGGAACACTTGCGGGCGATCCGCGCCACCCAGGCCGACCACGGCGACGAACTGGCGGCGATCCGCCTTGAGCTATCGGCGATGGGGCAGCAATTGGCCGGATTGACCACCGCCGTCTATTCCGGCAAGTCCGAACTGGACGGCCTCAAGCGGCGCGTGGAACGCATCGAGCGGCGGTTGGAGTTGAGCGACCCGCCCCATTGAATTCTCGAATTACCGGCCGAGCCGGTATTAGCGCCCGCCCCTGGTGGTAGCACACCGGGAGCGGACTTCCCAAAGCGTCATCACCTGGAGTAACGACGCCATGAGCAACACCGATCATATCGGCAATCCCGCCGAATCCGCGAGCCGTTTCCCTTCCGTCACCCCGCGTCATCCGCTGTTGACCGGCCCGACCATGACCCCATCGGACATTCGGGACGCCCTGAACAACTGCGCCGCCACGCTGCACATGCTGTCCGATTTGTTCGGCGATTCCGACCTGGACCGCTATTCCGTCCTGGATTCCGCCGCCGCGCGGCGCGGGATGTTTCTGCAACTGCAAGGCTTGGCAAGCACGCTTGAGGCTATCGAGGAATTGCTTGGAGTCGAAGCCGAGCAGGCTTGCGCGGAACGAGAAGCACGACGGGAAGCGGAACGAGAAGCCGCGCGGGTAGTTGAGGATCGAATCGTCGCCGATCCGGCCACCATCGAAAAGCGGGCGATCCTGGCCGGTGCGTTCGCCGACGTTTTCCGCAAAGTGATGGACGCCAAGCCGGCCACCGCCTGATTGTCGGGCGCGCATAAACGACGAAGCCCCACCGGGATGACCGCATGGGGCTTTTTTTTCGGGTACGTTCGGAATGTCCGGCGAACAGGAGCGAGAGAAATGAACGTTGACGATAACGTGATCGTGCGAAGCGAACTGATTTGCGTGGCGGCTGGAATCGCGTTTGAAACGCTGAAACAGTATGAGCGGAAAGGGAAAATTCCCAAGCGTGACGCTTTCCCTAACAAGAATTCGCGCGCTTGGCGGATGGGTACGGTTCGCCGGTGGAACCCGCGTTTAGCCGAGCGATGCGCGGGACTCATGCAGTCGCCGCATTTTCCGGTAGAGCTTTAACATATTCGTTAGAGGGTTTGGCGGAACTTGGAAGAACTCGTGTTGGAGTTCTTTCAAGCCAAAAAAATACCCGCTTCGCGTCTCGCAAACGCTTGGCGGGCTGACTCCGGTTGACGCCGGAAAGGATGTTTTGACGTGAGTATTTTAGACGAAAGCGGCAGTTTTAACACCCTTCAAAAGTGCGATTCTCCGACCGCCGCCAGCGTTGCCCGCGAGGTGCGGCCATGAGCGGCGCCACGCTGCAAGACGCCATCCCCGCCGATCTACGCGCCCTGCACCAGTGGGTATGCTGGCGGTACGAGGAACGCAACGGCAAGCGCACCAAAGCGCCGATCAACGCCAAGAGCAACGGCCGCTTGCTCTATGCCAAGAGCAACGACGCTTCCACATGGAGCGACTTCCACACGGCGCTATCCGCCTGTGGACTCCATTCCGAACTGGAGGGAGTCGGTTTCTGTTTCGCGCCCGATGACGGCTTGACCGGTATCGACCTAGACCACGTTTTCAATCCAGAGACCGGCGAACTCCAACCGGAAGCGGCCGAGATTCTGGAGCGATTCCAAGGCACCTATGCCGAGATTTCCCCATCGGGAACCGGCTTGCGGCTGTTCTGCTACGGCAAACCGAAACGCAGCGGCAAGAACACCGGCAAGGTGAAATGGTTGGAGGTGTACAGCCACCCATCGAGCCGATACCTCACCGTCACCGGCAACCATTGGGACGGCAGCGCCGCCGATATTACCGACCAGCAACACGCGCTCGACTGGCTCAACGAGCGGTTCATGGAGTCCACAGGCTCAAGCCCTGTGGGAGCGAAACACGGCCCGGCTGATCCGCCAAACTTGGAT
>SSGN01000148.1 GCA_008016945.1 Flavobacteriales bacterium | reverse complement strand
CTAAGAAAACAATACAAAAAGACAATGGAAAAACAAGTAATAAAAAAATTAAAATAGCACTGCCTGTAACAGGGTATTTGCAATAGTGCGGCTTGACGTTAAATGCTCAACTTCAGTAATTCTATCTAACTTTAGTACAAAACTCAACTGACGGAATTCTATTACCGCACCATCGCAAATACCTAATCCGTTACCGCCGAAATTGAGTTTGCATTAGTCTGGGGTGTCTACCTTTGGCCCCATGGGAGCAAAACAAGAAGCCATCGAATGGGTGGCGGTGGAGGAGATCATTCTGGGGCAGAACCCACGCACGGTGAAGCCGAGCAAGGAGCGGGTTCAAGAGTATGCACGCAGCATCGCCCTGTATGGCATCCTGGTTCCGCTGATCGCCGAGAAACGGGGTACTGGTTACCACTTGCAAGCTGGATACACCCGCCTTGCGGCCCTGGCCCAACTGAAGGCGGACAAGGCCCTGACCACTCTGGCGCAGCTGAACCAGGTGGACCTGGAACGGGTGCCGGTGCGGATCTACCAGGGCGATGAGAAGGGACGGCTGATGCTGCCCATCATCGAGAACAACTTCCACGACGTAATGAACGAGGTGGATGTGGCCCAACAGGTGAAGGCCTTGATCGATGCCGGTCAGGACACCAAGACCTTGGAGGACTTCTTCGGGCGTAACAAATTCACCCTGCTGTTGAGCGTGCTGGCGCTGCCCGCCGAAGTGCAGGAGCTGATCAAGAGCGACCGGCTGAAGGCAAGCACCGCAGTGAAGTTCGCCAAGGAGATCCCCGAGCCGGGCAAGTTGCTGAAGGCGCTGAACAAGGCCACCGACAAGGTGGAGGAGCTGTACAAGAGCGGCAAGCGCAAGAACAAGCGCATCACCGAGGGCGTGCTGAAGGGCAAACAAACGCCCATGAAAGTGGTGAACGATGTAGCCGCTGAACTGAAGAACAGAGATCTGGAAGGCGGCGAGTTGTTGCTCAACTTCCTGCACGGCCTGCAGAGCGGCATGGATGCCACCAGCCTGCTGGAAGCCCTGGCCGATGGTCGCACCATTGAGGCCCCGCCGGTGAAGAAGCGGGGGCGCAAGAAGAAGGAGCGACCGGAAGATGAATTGCCCATGGAAAAGGTACCCGGGAAGCGGGGCAGGAAGAAGAAGGGGGCTTAGTGCTTGTTTGGGTGAGGAAACAACCAGCTCACCCTAAACATCCCTCATTTGCATGCTCCGCCACTTCGCCCTCGACCTGAAGGATGATCCCGAGCTGATCGCCGCGTACGAGGCCTGGCACCAGAAGGTATGGCCCGAGGTGCTGGAGCATTTGCGACAAAGCGGCATCACGCGCTGCACCATCCACCGCGCGGGCAACCGGCTATTCATGTCGGTGGAGAGCAGCACGGGCGCGGCCACGGATGGCGGAGGCGCGGCTTTGCCCGCCCGCGTACAGGAATGGGAGGACCTGATGGACAACTTCCAGCAGCGTTTGCCTTTCGCGAAGCCTGGCGAGAAATGGGTGGAGCTCCGCGCGATCTTCGACTGGACGGCTTCCGAGTGATCCTATCGTCGGCGCATTTGGAAACCAGGATCAGCGCACCACGAACTCATCGGCGAACACCCAGGACGGGTTGCCCGCGCCCAAGGAGCTGGCGGGCATCGGTCCGGCATTCACCAGTGTGGCCCGCACGTAGCGCACCTTGGTCGGTGTTGCGGGCCGTGCACTGAAGGTGTGGATGATGCGCGGGCCGGGCTCCATGGGCACCGCATGCGTTGCGCGCTCCAACGTGCTCCAGTGCTTGCCATCCGTGGAGGTCTCGTAGATCACTTCGCGTGGCAGGAGGATCCACACCGCCACATCCTGCAAGCAGCGGATGCTCATTTCGGTGATCACCTGCTCCTTCCCGAGGTCCAGCGTGATCACGGGATCGGGGCCCCACCAGCCCTGCCATTGGCCGTCGCGGAAGCTCTCCGAGCCGAGCAGCCCGTCGCTCATGCCCTTCGCGGGGTCGAAGCCGTACTTGGGATCGGGCAGCGGGATCACCGTCTGCGTGGCCTCCACGCCGAGGTGCCGCACAATCGGGATGTTCAGCGCGTCCTGCACGGGCTGCCCTTTCCAGAGAGGCGTGAGGCTCCAGGTCCCGGCTTCACGCACACGTAGGCTGTCGGTGAACACACCGCTGGTGTCGGGGCCGGTGAAGGCCACGGTGATGTCGGGCCTTCCGCGTTGCGTGGTCACCAGCCATTCATTGCGCGCGGGCTCGTAGCGGATGTTGGCGGCGAAGAGGTCGGCATCCTGTGTGGCGGTGAGCCAGCCGTCACTTTCGACACGTGCCACGTGGGGACGCATGCGCTCGCGGATGTCAGCGCGCGGCGCTTCGCCGGTCCACAGGCGTTCGGCGTAAGGGAACAGGCGCGGGAACACCGAGTAGCCGAGGTTGCGCGGATCGCGCCCTTCGCTCCACACCGGGCATTCCGCGCCGAGCACCAGTTGGTCGCTGCCATCCACGCGCGGGTCGAACTGCTCCACGCGCTCCAGCGTGAGCGAGGCCGGCGAGGCATCGAAGTAGATGGTGCGGATCATTCGGTTGCCGTTGGCGCGTGCCTTCCGGGCCTGGTCATCCCCGCGCCACACTTCGATCACGGCAGCGCTGTCCACGCCGCCTTCGAGGATCTCGTCCCAACCGATGAGCGTTTTGCCCTTGGCCTTCAGCATGTGTTGAGCTCGCTTCACCGCCCAGGCCTGCAATGCATGTTCATCCGCCAGGCCCTCCGCATGCATCCGGCGTTGGCACACGGGGCAGGCATGCCAGCGGTCCTTCGGCACTTCATCGCCGCCGATGTGGAAATACGCGGACGGGAACAGCGGCACCAGCTCGTCCAGCACATCCTGCATGAAGGTCCACGTGGCTTCCTGCCCAATGCAGTACACATCCTGGAAGATGCCCCAGGTGGTGGGCACGGGCAGCGTGTCCTTGCGGCAGCCGAGCTGTGGATACGAGGCCAGCGCGGCGCGGCAATGACCGGGGAACTCCACCTCCGGCACCACGGTGATCCCGCGTTCGGCGGCGTAGCGCACCACACGCTTCACCTCCTCCTGCGTGTAGAAACCGCCGTAGCGCCGGCCGTCGGCCTCGGTGCGCCAGGCACCCTCTTCGGTGAGGCGCGGGTACTTCTTCACTTCGATGCGCCAGCCCTGGTCGTCGGTGAGGTGCCAATGGAAGATGTTGATCTTGAGCCGTGCGAGTTCATCGAGGTAACGCTCCAGGAAGTCCACCGGGTAGAAGTGGCGGCTCACATCGAGCATGGTGCCACGCCAGGCGTAGGCCGGATGGTCCGCGATGCGCGCGCAGGGCCAGTACGATCCGCCTTCTGCAGTCGTGGTCAACTGCCGCAACGTGGCCAGTGCGTTGAACACGCCGGCGGCTTCGCTCACCCGGACCTCGGCGCGTGTTGGAGCGATGTCCAGCACATAGCCCTCCTTGGGCAGCAGAGGATCGCGACGCAGGTAGACCGGATGGAGTAGTTCATTGGTCGCGGTGGCTTTGGCTCCGATCGCGGACAGGTAGTCCAGCAGCGGTGTTGCGACCTCTTCCAAGCCGGGATCGGCATGCAGCGAGACGTTCTTCAGCAGGAAGGTTCCATCGAGCCATTCCACCGAACGCGGCCAGGGGATCAGGGCCGGTTGGGCGTGCAGGTCAAGGCTGAGAAGCCAGAGGATGAGGGGAAGGAGGCGGGGCATTGGGGGGTGAAAGATGGGCAATACAGAGGGAGGAATAACCGCAACGGCGCAACGGGCGCAACGTTTGGGGAATGACCGCAACGACGCAATGGAAATGAGAGAACCGCAACGACGCAACGGACGCAACGCTTGGGGAAGAACCGTAACGGCGCAATGGAAATGAGAGAACCGCAACGACGCGGCGAACGCAACGTTTGAGAGATAACCGCAACGACGCAACGAGCGCAACGGCTGAGAGAATAACCGCAACGACGCAACGGGCGCAATGGAAATGAGAGAACCGCAACGGCGCAACGAGCGCAACGGCTGAGAGAATAACCGAAACGACGCAACGGACGCAACGGAAATGCGCGTGATCCGGAACCTCGGAACGGAATGGCCGTCAGTCGGGCATGCCGTTGGCGCGGCGGTGGATGCCGTTCTTGAGTAGTTTTTCGTTGACGTTAATGAGCAGGCCCAGCCTATTGCCCGTCAGCTTCAGGTAGGTTATCAGCTGGGCGGAGTGGATGGGGTGCAGGGCTTCCACCGCTTTCACTTCTACGATGAGCTTACGTTCCACCCAAATGTCCAAGCGGTATCCGGCATCCAAGTGAACCGAGCGGTACTTCAGGGGCAGCGCAACCTGCATCTGGCAGCTCAACCCGAGCTCAGCGATCTCGAAGGCCAGGCAATGGGCATAGGCGTTCTCGAGCAACCCAGGCCCCAGCTCCCGGTGCACCCGGAATGCAGCCTCCACCACCTGTTCAGCGATCTGGTTCTCGTCCATTGATCGAGGTTTTGTTTTTTAGCCAAACTACTCACCAATGTCGTTCAGCACACGGTGTGCATGACCAGCGGTTGGTGTATGGCCATCTCCCCCACGTTGCGGTCGTTGCGGCGTTGCGGTAGAACCATCTCCCCCACGTTGCGCCCGTTGCACCGGTGCTGCAGAACCATCTCCCCCACGTTGCGGTGGTTGCGCCGTTGCGGTAGAACCTCTCAAGCTCTCAATTGAACCCGCCTTCCCCCCGGTACAACCTCACCGGCCCGTCCAGCTTCACTTTCACCACGTCCATCCAGGGATCGGTGGGCTGCGCGGGAACGTCGATGAAGACCAGCCCGGGCACCTTGCTCCAGCCGATCTTGCCCACCACGCGGTGTTGCAGGGCCTGCTGGGTGCCGAGCAGTTCGGTGGAGAGGATCTTGTTGTCCAGGCCCTTGATCTCCACGCCGCCCGTCATGCCGTTGGCGAGGAAGAGGTAGAGCGTGGTGCTATCCGCGCTCAATGTCGTGGGTCCGAAGAAATGGCCGTTGGGCAATCCTGCGCGTGTGCCGTAGATCGCTTCGGCGTGCTTGCCGGTCCACTGGCCGAAGCCCTCGAGCACCTTCACCTGGCCGGGCGGGATGGTGCCGTCCTCCTTGGGGCCGATGTCCAGCAGCAGGTTGCCGCCGTGGCCGATCACGTCGGCGAAGATGGCGATCAGGTCGTGCATGCTCTTGTACAGCGTGTCGTGCGGCTGCCAGCCCCAGTCGCTGCCGATGGTCATGCACAGTTCCCATGCGGACGTCTTGGGTGTTTCCACGGGTATGTTCTGCTCCGGCGTGGCGTAATCGCCAAAGCCTTGGAGCCGCCCGTTGATGATGGCCTTGGGGTCCTTGTCCAGGATCAGCGCGCGCAGCTGCTGTGCCTCCCATTCCTCCGCGCTGTGCTCCCAATCGCCATCGAACCACCAGAGGTCGGGGCGCAGCTGGTCGGCGATCTAGGTGATCTGGCCTTCGTTGTACCGCAGGAAGCGTTGCCAGCGCGCGGGATCGTCCTTGATGGCGTAGCGGCCGCTGTCGCGGAGGAAGCCGGGGTAGTCGGCATCGCTCCAGTCGATCAGCGAGAAGTAGGCGCCGCACTTGATGTCCCGCTTGCGCAGCTCGGCGAAGAAGGGTGCGATCACGTCGCGCTTCGCCGGGGAGCGCTCCACCACGGAGAGCGGGCGGCGTTCCTTGCCGGGCTTCAGCTTCGTGTCGTACAGGGCCACGCCGTCGTGGTGCTTGGTGGTGATCACGGCATACTTCGCGCCGCTGCGCTGGATCAGGTCGGCCCAAGCCGCGGGATCGTACTTGCCGGCGGTGAAGCCCTTGATCTGCTTCATGTACTCCGCGTGGGGGATGGCCTTGTTGTGGAAGGACCAGCTCTCGCCCACGCCGTTCACGCTGTAGATGCCCCAGTGGATGAAGATGCCCAGCTTGGCGTCCTGAAACCACTGCAGTTCCGGGCGCGCCGGTTGCTGCGCCACCCCGAGCAACGGGGACAGGATCAGAAAATGGGACAGTGAGAAGCTCAGAAAATGGCGGTATGCGTTCTTCATGCGTTCAATGTGCTTGACTGCTTCTCCCCTGCCCTGCTTGCCATCAACCTCCCGATCATTTCCTCCTCCGGTGGCAAAGGTCCGGACTCAGGGTGAAAATGGTGAGAGGGCACTGACTTTTTCACTCTCTCACTTCGTCACTTCTTCACTCTCCCACTACGTCACCTTTCTCACTTCCTCCCCTTTCTCACCGATCCCATAGCTCCGCCAAGGGATCATCCGGTCAACCCCGCGATCCTCGCCTCCAACTCCTCCTTCCGCGCCGTGTAGGCTGCGAGTAGATGCATCTGGTTCCGGGCGCGGTCCAGGTTGTGGTCGGGCCGATCGGCCCCATAGTACACATCATTCTGGAGATGATCCGTGAGGAACCGGACACCCTGTTCCATCATCAACAGCTGGCCGCTCAGGAACACCCGCTCCTTCTCGGCCGCAGTGAGCAACGGTGCCATTTCGCTGAACCAGCCATCGACCAACGCTTCGAAGATCCCGGGCCGGACGATACAGTGTGCGGGATCGGGGTCGTCCTCAGCCGCGGGTGAGATGAAGGTGCGGATCATATCGCCCAGATCGAACAGGGCTTTGCCGGGCATCAACGTATCGAGATCCACTACGCATACGGCTTCGTTCGTATCGCGATCGAAGAGGACGTTGTTGAGCTTGGTATCGTTGTGCGTGATCCGGGTGCTCACCTCGGGGTCGTTCAATAGTGCATCGAAGGCTCCCACGAGCTCTTCATTCCCGGTGTAGAAGGCGATGGTCTCGAGTGCGGGATCGAGGCGCTGCGGGGCGGCATTGCGGATGGCTTCCTGGAAGCGTGCCCATCGTTTAGGCAAGTGGTGGAAGTCGGGAATGGTCACCTTGAACGCACCGGTGTACACACCGTCGAGGTAGCGCGTCAGGCGGCCGAACTGTTGTGCCGCACTGTATGCCTGATGTTCCGACATGACCGTGTCATGGCTCACCGTGTTCCGGATGTACGGGAACATGCGCCAAGCACCGAGAGCGCGATCTTGGAACAGGTCCTTGCCTTCTGCGGTACGCCTCCCCTCCATGAAGCGGTAGCCCGGATAATGCATGCGTAGATGCTCAGCCGCCAGGTAGTTGTTGTAGGCGATCAGCTCCGGCCACTTGAAGATGTTGGTATTCACCTGTTGAAGGATCCAATCGTCATCGCCGTGTCGGTCCTTCAGCAGATAGGTCCGGTTGATGAGGCCATTGCCGAACGGCATGCAATCGTGGCCATTCAAGGTGATGCCGAATGACTCGCACAGTGTGCGTAGGATGGATCCTTGGTCAAGGCTCATTGGTCTGCGTCAAATATTCACGGACCCTTGCGGTATCCTCCGGAAAGGTAAGACCATACCAAGTGGCGGCGGTCCGCAACGCACGGAACACCTGCCCCTTATCGAGCGCCAGGAGCACAGCATCGGGCAGTCCGAACTCAGCATGATCCCGTGCATCGCGTACCTGCCACGCATCGTGCAGCAGGCTATGGAAGGCAGGGCGGAATACCCAGAGGTTCATGCTCACCGGCACGTCCGCCTGGTGGTCCGCACCGGCCGCATCGCGGATCACACCCAAGCCATCGGCCACGAGACCGGTCACCTCTCGTGTACCACACAGCGATCCGGCAACGGCCACGCACACCGCCCGGTTCACCGGCCCGTTGGGCGATAGGGTGCGACCCAGCGAATAGGCCACGAGCGCATTCTCCGCTGGATCACCAGCGCGTGCATGGGCCATGGCAAGATCCAGGGCCTCGCGTCCGTACAGGTCGTCGCCGTTCACCACGATGCTAGTGCCGGAAAGGCCACGCATGCCCACCATGGCCGCATGCGCTGTGCCCCGCGCCTCCTGCTGCACACAGACCTCGATCCGTACATCTCCACCGAACCGCTGCTGCATCGCCTCCACCAACGCCGGGCTGGTCACCAGCCGCACACGGTGGCAACCCGCTTGTAACGCCTGCCGGATGCTGATCTCCGGGATGGTCTCCCCGTGCGGGCCGACCGGCTCCAGCTGCTTGGGCCTGCCATAGCGCGTGGAACGACCCGCGGCCAGGGCGATGAGGGTGATCGTGGCCTCCATGCTGTGCAAAGGTCAGCACGACCTTGCCAACTTCTGCAGCAGTACCCATTCTCCTCATTCCTCCTACCCGCTGCACTGATCCGCGCCCCCCCCCTGCATTCGGATCCATGTCGCCATTCGACCACCCGCCTTCATCGCGTAGATAAACGATCGGATACAACGGAACTCGTACAGCTCCTTCAAGACCTTGAGGTATACATCGACAGAACGATGTGTGGTGGACGGCATGGCCAATGGGCGGCTCCGATGCCGAAGGATGAAGGCATGTGTCCATGCCATGGGCGGACCTTCCAACAGTGCCGGTGAAAATGCTCAACCAAGGTATGTGTGCCATCGTACTACTGGACCTCTTGGAACATCCCGATCGGCTCGTAGGTCAGCGGCTCTCCCTTGGAAAAAATGCCGCTTGAACACCCCCGTATCGCGGGTGACCATTCGCCGCAGTGGTCTGTGACGCTTGCGTGTGCATCCGCGCGACAGCGCGACCGGGATCCATCGCCGGCCCCACAGGCCATCAACAACCTGATCCGCAAGAACGCAGAACAGACCCTCGTGGCCTCCTTCCTCCCATACACGAGAAATTCCACAGTGATCGAACCAACAAGGAATCCGCGTGTACCGGTCGACATGCGGCTCCCATTCCTCCTGGCACTACTGATCGCCATCCCCGCCACCGCCCAGCACTGCGCCTACGACTTCGCCAGCCTGATCGTGGTGAGGCCACAAGCCGATGGCGATACTGCCCTGATCGAAGGCCTACGCATCGTGCTGCTCGACAAGGACAACCTGCCTGCCACCTCCACGGGCACGCCCTTCTACCTCTTCCAGCGCAACACGGATCGCCCGACGCAATGGTTGCATCCGACCACCTGGAAGCGCAACGGCAAGCGGCAATTCCCCTTCGCGCAGGACAACTACATTCTGGTGGTGCCGAACCACTTCCACATGGAGAACTACCGTGTGCTGGTGCTCGATGAACGCCCCGGGACCGATGGACCGCGCTATCGGCAGCAATTGCTGCATCTTCATCCCAGCCGATCCTATCGGCTTTGCGGACGCTACGCCGATGAAGTGTACCAAGCGGGGCCCGGAGAAGCCGCTTTCATCCCCGTGAACATCTCACTCTTCGAACGATGAGGATCCTCTTGCTCAGCATCGGACTGCATCCCCTGTTCGCGGTCGCCCAACCCAGCGATGACTTCTTCCTTCAGCCGTGTGGCCCTCCCGCGAGCTATGGCGTGGCCTTGCAGGACGTGCGCCGATCCGACCTGGAGGTGGTCTCCAGTTCGCAGGGCACCGACGATGTGCCCAGCAGCAGCGGCCACTGCACACGCGGCATCGTGAACCGGGCCCACGCTCGGTTCCTGTACGATCGCGATCGCAACGGCGCATGGGTGATACTGCATCCGGACAGTGGCGATGTGCTGCACCCCGACTCGCTGCAGAAAGGCATTGCTGCCGGTCGCTTGCGTTGGGACCATGGGCATCTTCAGGTCTGCTACATGGGCTATGGCTCACAGCACGATGGCAAGGGCTGGCACCTGATGGAGGAGCGCGAATGGAAGCGCTCCATCGTGCGTGTTGAAACACCGGATGCCGTGCACCTCGTCGCCGTGCTGGTGGAATGCGTGCTGCCGGATGGCATCATCGAGGTGCGTGGCCGTCGTGTGGTGCTCGAAGGTGAACCTTTACCGATCCATTGACCATGCGGCCTCTGTTCCTGCTATACGTCGGCGCCATGTGCGTACATGTGCAAGCGCAACCGGACACCCGAACGCCGCGCTTTCCAGCGGGTTGCGTCCTGCCCGCGCCGGACAGCGTGGACATCACCGGTGATGGCATCGCGGACCTGCTGGTGCATGGGGTACACGGCGTGGCCACCTGTGACATCCCCGTGAGCATCGGCTCGTGCGCTGTGCATGTGACCACCCTACCGGGCACCGAGCTGCTCGCTACCGCACTCCCCATGGGCGGCCATGATGTGCAGGGCTTCGAGAGCGGCGAGCATATTCCTGCGCTCGCATCGGTAGACCAAGATGACCACCGCGGTCATGGGCCCGCCTTCGGGGAGGGTTCCGTGCGGGCGCTCCATTGGACCTACGGAAGGAGCGGCGGCAGCAAGCCCGCTTTGACACCGATCGCCCACCGCACCTTCATCTTCGCCACCACCATGGGAGACCGCACGGTGTATGGCACGTTCACCTTGAAGCGCGACGGGGATCGTGCGTCCATACGGATCGTCCGCGGGTCGACACTCGTGGTCGATGCGCCTTTCAAGGTGCCCTGAACATCGTCAGGTCATTCTCGGTGGGTGCATGAGCGTGGTGTGCCGGACCGTTGTGGTGCACGATGGCGTTGCATGGGGTGGAAATGAGCGCGAAAGGTGACGGTCACTGCCAAAGCGAGTGCGTGGTCATCCGCCCCGTGGCGTTCTCCATGATCACCACCAGTGGCTCGCTCACTTTGCCTTCAACGGGAATGCGCGTTCCCACGAAGGCGAACGTTTCCTCACCGGGCAGGATCTGTTCCAGCTTGAAGCGGTCCAGGGCCGTATCCACCGTCCAGCGCACCGCGCCATCAAGATCCACACGTGAGATGATGGCCGTGCCCTTCAGTCCAGGGACCGAGGTGTGGATCATGAGCACACCATCGGGACCGGAGAGCCGCAACGGCTCCGACCGGTCGTCCATGCGGAGGAAGGCGGCATTGTGGTACTCCGCGGCGTTCACCGGATCCATCGCAACGATGCGGTGGTACTTGTCGTCAACCGGTGCCTCGAGCGTACCACGGTACAATCGCCGCATCTGTTCGCTGTCCTCCTGTGCCACCACACGTCGCACGAACTTCCCCGGTGCGTAGGCTGTGCGAAGCTCTTCTTCCGTGTGCAGGCCCAGCCACTGGCCGGGTGCGGCAATGAAGCCTGCGGAGAGGTACCTGCCCGCATCGGGTGCGAACGGCAGACCCGGCTTGGGCACGTGCGGGACGATCGCTTCCGACGGCTCGAGCAGCTCCATGCGTTCCAAGTCCACGCCGCCAAGGCCGTTCACATCGAACCAGAGCGTGGCCCCGTCGGCTCCGAGGATCTTCGCCAGGGCGAACTGGTTGGAATTGAGCCCTTCGGCGATGAGGATCTTCCTCGGTCGGCCACCATCCACTGGAATGAGCAGGATGCTGACGCTCGTGGTGGCATGGGCACCACGGCCCGTGATCTCCGGCAGGTGTGGATCGGTGCTCTGTATGAGTGATGCAATGTGGGAGCTGGTGCGCACGCAGGCACCCAGTGGCACACCGCTCGTCGGCGCCACGGTGAGCACCTTCTTCCCGGCCCAATGGATCGCACCAGCAACAAGGGCGATGAGAAGCACGACGATCCCGAACATGGCCTTGAGCTTGGTATAGCGCCTCACGAAGGTCGCGGCTTTCGCTTTCCGGTCGATCACAGATGATGAAGGTGGGTGTGCGACCGCTGAGCTACTCGATGCCGACCCCGGCCCTTGGTACAGGGTGATCATTCCGCCCTCCTCATCGATCTCCGCATGGCAGCCGGATGCCTTCTGCCGCACCACTTCATCGGCCACGAAGCGCAGGATGCCCGCACGCCGCGCTTCCGCCCACGCATGGCCATTCCGCCATTCGCTCGTACTGCCCATGCTCACGATGGCGATCGCATGGCCGCCGCCGAACTCCCACCAGCCCGCTATCCGCCCCCCGGCCTCCTCATAGATCACCTCACCGGAGCGGCCTTGCTGCGTGATCCTGACCATTCGCTCTGTCATTCTTTCCACCGTACTGTATTGTGGCCCACCGAAGTTCGCGAACTTCACCCGCACACACACCCATGTCCTGGAAGATCGCACTACTGGTCGCCCTGATCACCGGCATCATCACCGCCATGGCGACCGCACCCGTGGCCGACAAGGTGACGAAGGTGCATGGTGTAAGCGACTTCGAAGGCGGACGCGGTATGTTGATCGCGTTCGTCCTGGTCCCGGCTGGCTTCTTCGGCGGTGCCTTGTTGGGCCTGCTGGGCACCAAGCTGGCGCATGCGGTGGAATGGTCCCAGTTCTGGAAGGCCCTGGGGCTTTCGGTCCTGTTGGGTCAGGCGGGACTATGGGGGATCGCCGGGCTCAGTCTGCTCAGCCTGCTGAGCATCCCGCGGCCTCCACAGATGAACGGTGAAGCCCTGGCCTTGGAAGTGGAAGTGAGCGTACCCCACGAACGGATCACACCACGATCATTGGAGCCGGACCAGATCCGCTTGAGCCTGTACGCTGGCCCGAAGGACAATGCCTACGCCACCATCGACCGGTCGCTCTTCCGCGAGGAGAACGGCATGCTGGTGGTCACCGCAATGGCGGACCTGAACAGCGCATCCAACACCCGGGTCCTGAGCTTCCACATCGAAGAGCACACCTGGCTCGCCTTCGACCTGACCGCGCTGCCTGCAAAGCCCACGGCCAAGGACCTGGAATGGTCGGAACCTCGCCCCCTGCGCGACGCCCGAAATACAGGGAGCACGGCGACCGTTCCGGATGTGCTCCTTCGCTATCGGGTGGTGAGCCAAAGAACAGCGGCCCAATAGCTCTCGGCACACGATCCGCACCCCGGCCCGCAGGCAGTCACATCGGCAGGGTTCGCCTCATGCGCGACACGTACCTTGCACGCCTCCGATCACCGACCACTCCATGACCAACGCAGCCATCCGCGCCCTCGAACCCAAGGCCATCTGGAACCACTTCGCCGACCTGAACGCCATTCCCCGTGCCAGCAAGAAGGAGGCGCGCATCACCGCCTTCATGAAAGCCTTCGGCGAGGGCCTCGGCCTGCCCACGCACGTGGACCACGCCGGCAACGTGATCATCAAGAAGCCCGGTAGCAAGGGCAAGGAGAAGGCCGCACCCGTGGCGCTGCAGAGCCACCTGGACATGGTGCACCAGAAGAACGCCGGCACCGACTTCAACTTCGACACCGACGGCATCCGCATGAAAGTGGACGGCGATTGGGTTAAGGCCGAGGGCACCACCTTGGGCGCCGATAATGGGCTGGGGGTGGCCACCATCATGACCATCCTCGCGTCCACCGACATCGCCCACCCGCCCATCGAGGCGCTCTTCACCATCGACGAGGAGACCGGCATGACCGGCGCCTTCGAGCTGAAGGGCGGCCTGCTCAGCGCGCCCATCCTGCTGAACCTGGACACCGAGGAGGACAACGAGCTCACCATCGGCTGTGCCGGCGGCTTAGACGTGACAGCCACGGGACGCTACGCCGATGAAGCCGCACCGCAGGGCATGAAGGGCTTCCGCATCAGCGTGAAGGGCTTGCACGGCGGCCACTCCGGCACGGAGATCCACCTGGGGCGCGGCAACGCCAACAAGCTGATGAACCGCCTGCTGCTGGCCGCCGAGCCGCACGGCATCCGCATCGCCGCCATCGACGGCGGCAGCCTGCGCAACGCCATCCCGCGCGAGAGCAACGCCACGGTCGCCGTGCCCGCCGACAAGGCCGACGCGTTCACCAAGGCATTCCGCGAACTGGCGGACACCATCGCCGCGGAGTACCGCACCACCGACCCGGAGCTGAGGATCGAAACTGCGGCCGCCGACGCACCCGCCAAGGTGATGGCCGCTCCGGATCAGCGCGGCTTCCTGCGCGCCGTGCAGGCCACGCCCAACGGCATCTTCCGCATGAGCCCCGACGTGAAGGACCTGGTGCAGACCAGCAACAACCTGGCCCGCATACAGCTGAAGGACGGCCAATACACGGTGATGTGCCTCACCCGCAGCTCGGTGGAGAGCGAGAAGATGGACGAGGCCGATGCCATCCGCGCGGCGTACGAGCTGATCGGCGGCGAGGTGAAGTTCACCGGCGGCTATCCCGGCTGGACGCCGCACCCCGAGGCCAAGATCCTGCAGCTGATGAGCGCGGTGTACAAGGAGCTCTTCCAGGAAGAAGCGCATGTAATGGCCTGCCATGCCGGCCTGGAATGCGGCATCATCGGCCGCAACTACCCCGGCATGGAGATGATCAGCTTCGGCCCCACCATCCGCGGCGCACACTCCCCCGACGAGAAGGCGAACATCCCTTCCGTGCAGAAGTTCTGGAAGTACCTGCAGGTGGTGCTGGAAAGGCTCGCATGAACCGATGGGGCCACGACACCGTGGCCCACATCGGCCAGAACGATCAACCCACCACACGGTCCAGGCTCACCACCACGCCGCTGAGGCGGATGGCATCCCAGATCCGTTCCTCCGTGGCCCCGAGCGCGATCAAGGAGGCCTCGTGGCTCTTCACGCACATCTCACATCCGTTCACTGCGCTCACCGCCAGGCTCATCAACTCGAAGAACTCCTTGCCGGTGGCCGGGCTCATCATGATGTTCATGCGCAGACCCATGCGAAGCTCGTCGTACTTGGGTTTGCCGGTGAAATGGCGGAAGCGGTAGGTGACGTTGTTGCACGCCAACAGGGAGGCGCACGCCAGGGCCTCTGCGATCTCTGCCGCGTTGGCGCCGTGGGTGGTGGCCAGTTCCTTGAAGTAGGCGATCAAGGAGGCGTTCTTCTGATTCGCCGCGATGCTCAACGCCAGCAACGCGGTGCCCTTCGCATCGATGTGCGCACTCTTCAACACGGCCTTCAGGTTCATCTTCAGGTCGCGCACGTAACGGCTCTCGGTGGCGCCCAACAGGTCGAGGGCGGCACCGGCGTGGTCCGCGGGCAATGCGAGTTCCTCCAGCAGGCTGGTCACGCCTTCTTCGCGTGTCATGTTCTCCATGGTCGTTGGTATGGTTCGTTGATGGTTGATGGGTGCCGATCGGGTCCGGTGTTCTCCGAAGAGCTCACGCCCTGTGCAGCCCAGTGGCCACGGCACTTCCCAATAGACGAACGGGGAAGACGTTCAGCACGCCCTCCCCGCTCGTTCTCGGTGAGGATCAGTTCAGGGTCGCTTCGCCCTTGGTCCAGTTGCAGGGGCAGAGCTCATCGGTCTGGAGCGCATCGAGCACACGCAGCACCTCCTCCACATTCCGGCCCACACTGAGGTCGTAGGCGCTCACCCAACGGATCATGCCATCGGGATCGATGATGTAGGTGACGCGATAGGCCACCTTCTCCTCGACGGTGAGGATACCCAGCTCTTCGGCCAGGCTCTTGCTGGTGTCCGCCAGCATGGGGAACTTCAGGTCCTTCAGGTCAGCATGGTCCTTGCGCCACGCCAGGTGCACGAACTCGCTGTCCGTGCTCGCTCCGATCAGTTGCGTGCTGCGGTCCTTGAACTCCCCCACCGCCTTGTTGAAGGCGGCGATCTCCGTGGGGCATACGAAGGTGAAATCCTTCGGCCACCAGAACATCACCGTCCACTGGCCCGGCTTGCTGGTGAGCTCCTCGCTCGTGATCTCGGCGAACTCCTTGCCTTTCTCGGTGCTCACCACCGCGGTCTTCTTGAAGATCGGGAACGTGCTGCCCAATCCCACGAAACGTTGATGCGAAAGTTGTACTTGTGCTTTGGTCTCTGTTGCCATGTCGTATCGGTAATTTTTCCTTGTTCCACTTGATCCCTGCGGCACTTCCACCGCCTTGTCCACAAGTCGGAAAACCCTTGATCGGGCCTTCCTACTTGGCGAAGTTCGGACCGGTCATCGCCTCGCGCACTGATCAACGTCAGCGCACCCGACCTCAACCACCTGGTCCTGATCCTGCGGTGCAAAGGTCCGAAATTCCATGGACCGTCATGATCGTATGATCCTATCGCTGCATTCACATCATCAATACCATCACAGAGGATCATTCACAAAACACCATGATACGATCGATCTTCCAACCTATTCCAAGCCCCCCTTGCTTCTGCCGGATCGCTCCATGTACATGACGGCATCGACCCCAGATCCTGTGCGCTCCCCCATCTTCGCGGCATGACCGATGCCGACCTTGTCCGCCGACTACGCACCCTTTACCGCACCGTTCGCATGCTGGAGACGGAATTGCGGCATGGCCACCTGGATGGTGGGTTGATCACCGACATCGATCAACAGATGGAGCAAGGGGTCGGCTCAGAGCCACGGTGCACGGGGTTGCGCATGGCGGTGGATGCGATGCGGGAAAGCACCATGACACCACGCCCAGAGTTGTTCGGCGACACCATCCGTGCATGCACCCGACTGATGGACCAGATCGATGACATCCTCAGCCGACTGTGAGCAGGCAACATCATCCTACCCCAATAGGCCCGCTGCAACTCCGCAGTGGTACCTGACGACCGTCCAAGACAAGCCCGCCCCAGCCCAGGCGCTGCAAGAGATACGCCAACCGGTTCCTTCTGGAACCGGGCCCGCAGCACAACCCCATCCGCACGGGCCACCTTCCTACCAGCTGGACATTCGATGTCGGCCCATCCGTAATGTCCTTCCACGAACGGCATGCGGCACCAGGCGGGGGGCCTGTAGCATGGAGCGCGGCGCCGGACGATCCGCAAGAACGACCGCGCGAAGGACCTGTGGCTCGGTTCTGAGCATGGGAAAACACGAGGTTCCCTGCTCTCCGTGGTGCCTTCGTTGACCGGGAGCACCGCTTCATTCCATGATCCGGGGGTCCGTTCCCCAAGGCGCTGACCAAACCTGGCACGGGATCCGCCGTAGAACGACCATGGCACTCACCTTCCACTACAAAGCGGGTGAAGCACAATCCCGCGCTGCCGAACACTACTTCGGGCTGGTGGCGAATGAACTGATCGGGGCCGGATTGGGTGACCTCGATGCCCAACACCTCATGATCACCCAGCAACACGAGCCCCCCATGCCGCTGCCTTTATGGGCGCACACCGATCCCACGCCAGAAACGTTGAGGGCGATGACACCATGGATCCGCCAAGTGCATGCGGACCTGCACGACCTCGACACGCTCCATACCCGGCCATCCTTGGTGGCACCGTTGGTGCATGGATGGATGGCACCATGTCTTGAGGAGCGCACCTTCTTCGCCGAGTTGCTCGACCCCTCCCATCCATTCACACCGGAGGAGGACAATGTCCTTTCGGTTGGTGTGATCGGCGGCGAAACGGTACTGCTCTCTGCGCGCGACGTGATGTTCGTGAAGCTCGCGCAACACCAATACGGTCTGGCCATCGCGAGCCAAGGAAGCTACTTGATCGAGGAGGTCAGAGGTTCGGATCGCACCCATGGTGCGCGCGCCTGAGCCGATCCGCTGGGCTCAAGCCGCCGACATGGCAGCCGCACGCCCATCCCCCTCCCACGGCGCGCTCATGCGTTGTTGCTGCGCATGTTCCACAAGGACCAGCGCCTCCAACCCGCGGGCCAGGTCCAACTCTCCCAATCGTTGCGCCAGATCGATGCCTTCGTCCAATCGTTCCATGACGATACGGCGCAGGTCCGTGAAAAGTTGATGCAGCCGCCGGTCAAGGCCGCTGGTCCCCGCGCGCGAGACCAAGGCGTGATTCAATTCATTCAGGAGCGTGTCCACCTCGGTACAAGCACAAGGCCGTAGACGCTGCCCCCAGAACACCACCAGTTGCGCGAGGGTCGCGCGGTGATCGCGGGTGGAGGCCATCTGATCACGGAACACCTCGCCCCACTGTTGCACGGTGGTGACCAGGCCCGCGCGCTCCAACACGTCCGGCAACCGCCGGTACACGAAGTCGATCTCGTACAAGTGCCGGCGCAGTCTTTCCATCAATGCCGGGGGCAGCAGGTTCTTCCGTTCCATGTACAGGTCATATTTGGGTTGGACATCGCACTCCTACCGCCAGGTGGTCGTACGGGGTTCCAGCCGTACGAACCCAGCGTTCCAAGCAAAGAACGGATGTACCATGGCCGAGGTTCAATTGAATAGATGAGTACCTCCCCATGCCCGACCAACCCCGCAGTTCGAGCTATGTTCAAACCGCTCCCGCGATCAATGATCGATGGTTGACGTTCTGCGCTGGGTGTTCAACGGCATTCTCCCTTGGACACCAATCGCACCCCGGCGCGCCACGCGGCACAGCGGTTCGGATAGGTCTTCCCGTCGCAGCCACAGAACGGATCGTACTCCAGGGTACAGGGGCCTTCACTCCGGCGCCTCGGATCCTCGCAAGGACCATCCTTCAGCACCCGCAACAGGTGTTCCTCGAACAGCCGGGGGTGTTCGACATTGGATGAATGTCCGGCTTGGGGCACGACGATCCAATGGTCGGCGGGCAACTCGTTGCGGGCCATGATACCCCGGCCTACCGCCGGCGGGATCAACTTGTCGCCCTCGCCCCAAAGGACATACACGGGCATGGTCCACAGGTACCGCTTCTGTGCATAGCGTTGTTCGTGCTTCAGGAGATCCAACAACAGCCCTTGATACGAAGCCTGATGCGCCGAATACCGCTCGAGGAGTTG
>SSGN01000231.1 GCA_008016945.1 Flavobacteriales bacterium | reverse complement strand
GGCCGGCACCGTGTCACCCACCTCGATGGAGGGGTCGAACAGGACCTCCTCCGGAGGGAACTCGGTGCTGTGGATGTAGCTGACACCCTCCTGATCCGTGCGGAGATGGCAATACTCCTCATGATGACTTTCGCTGATGTAGAACGAGCCTGGGCCATTGTGCACCTCGTAGTAGTGGGAGCGCCGGATCAACTTGTACACCTGTCCGTCCAATTCCACATCCTCCCCATCGTACTCATATTGATGAAAGGCGTTCAATACCATACTTCCCGCGTAGGAGTATTTCCACAACTGGTGCCCACCGAGCGGCGGAAAAGGAAGGATGTCCTGCGCAACGGCAGGGAACATCAAGGCGCTGGGCAGCGCGATCAGTAGACCTCTGAACGTACGATCTCCCATGGCATGCTCAAGGTTGGTGGTTGTCTCAGGTCATGCGTCGGATCGGACGCATCCATGGAGTGATCCACAAGATACATCGTGGTACGGCCTTACAAGCTTGCCGCTCTTCGGTACGTTGGAAGCGTCCGCCGAAACGGTTGGTGGTTTTTCCGGAGGCGAGAACCGATCGACCTGCCAGGTTGAGTTCGATCCGTTCTGCTTCCACCAATTACCGGACCTTCGCACGATGCTCTCCCGCTCGGCCATGGCGATCGTTGCGTTCACGCAACTGATGGTGGGAAGTGCTATTGCGCAATACCCTGGAGTAGCGCGCTACGATGTGGATCAGGGTTTGCCGCAAAGCATGGTGAACCATGTGGTGCAGGACAGTCTGGGTTTCATCTGGTTCGGTACGGGCGATGGCCTTGCGCGCTTCGATGGCACGCGGTACCGTGTCTTCAAACATGATCTGCAGGACACCACCAGCCTGAGCAACAATGCGATCTGGTCCATCACCGCATTGGACGATGGCGATCTTCTTGTCGGTACGGGCACCGGGCTGGATCGTTACGATGCACACACCGCGCGCTTCAGTCATCTCCGCACCGATGTTGCACCGGACGGTTGCTGGCAATTCCTCCGCGCAGACCAAGGGCGGATCCTGTTCTACTCGCCGCTTTCCGCGACTTTCCTCACGATGGAGGGCGGTACGATGCGTGCCTTCCCGAGTGGCCATGGCCCATCCTATGCGCTGAGCACCGATCCGCTGGGACACCGGATCCGCTTTCACGTCTGGCCGGATACGTTGGTCGACCTGGACCTGGTGAGCGGTACGGAACGATGGACCATTCTACCACCCGAAGTGACGGGGAAGGTGGATGAGGTGATGCCGATGCAGGAAGGCAATTTGATCCTCACCCACGATGGCGCGTGGATCGTGAACGAACGAGGCACGGCCATGCCGCTACCCGCTGAAGCCGGGACCATCCTGCGCAATGCACCAGGGCGCAAATGCGCCTCCCGATCACCGGAAGGGCGGCTATGGTTCGCCGTGGACAACGTGGGCGCCATGGAGGTGGATGAGCAATGGAACGTCCTCCAGTTGCATCCGTTGGTATCCGCGGAGGATCGGCCATTACGCCTCACGAGCATCGCGTTCGACCGGCAGGGGAACTGTTGGGTAGGGAGCGATGGCAAGGGCGCGTTCCTGATCGCCCCACAACGCATCAAGTTCAAGCGCGTAGTACCTGGCGCTACGCCGGGATGGGCGCCGGATTCGTGGTTCGTCCGGGCTTTTGCGCAATGGGACCGGGACAGGGTGCTGATCGCTTTTCACCAAGGTGGAGCCGCGTTGTTCGAGGAACGTTCCGGCAGACTGTCACCGCTCGACGTGTCGGCCATCATCGGAACTGCGCTGCCGGACCGGACGATCAGCCGGGTGATCAACGACGAGCACGGTTTGCTCTGGTTGAAGATCGGTACGGAGGTGATCGTCCTGAATACCGTGAACAGTAAGGTGATCGACCGTATGGATGTGATGGGCGGTGCGTTCCTGCTGAATGTTCCACAAGGCGGGATCCTGATCGCGCAAGGCAGAGGCATCCGCCGCGCCAGTATCAAGCATGACCGGATCCATCTGGAACCATTGAACTATCCGGGCCTGCAAACGGCACTGGTGAACCAGGTTGATCGCCTGGCCGCTGACGCAACGGGACAACTCTGGTCCAGCTACGTGAACAGTGGTGTGCGCGTGTGGACTGCGGAAGGCGAGCGGCCGCTGGGAGGGGGCTGGGAGATCCTCGCGCGCGCCGGACCCAAATTGGGTGCGGTGGTGCTGTTACAGCATGGACGCTTGCTCATCACTTCCAACCTGGGGCTCCTGGAGGTGGATCCGGATACACATGCACTGCTACGGATCCACACCCGGCACGATGGGCTGCCCGATGATCACATCTACGGCGTCCTGCTCGAAGGCGACAGTGCGTGGTGGATCAGCACGAACAACGGGCTTTGCCGCGCGCGAATAGAAGAAGGACGTGGCCTGTTGGATGTCCGCATTTTCTCCACGAAGGACGGACTGCAGAGCAAGGAGTTCAACGGCCAGGCCTGGTTCCGTTCAGCCAGTGGCCGCTACTACTTCGGTGGGATCAACGGCTTCAATCACTTCGTGCCCGAGGAGGTGCACGATGATCCGGACCGACCGTTGGTACGCGCGACACGCTTGTGGAACGATACGGGTGATCTGCTCTTGCAAGCCTCCGGATCCACGCGCATTGAGCTGCCCTATCCGCGCAATGAGATGAACCTGGAACTCGCCGTACTCGAATTCAGCGCTCCGGAGAGGAACACCTTCAAATGGCGCATGTCCGGCTATCGCGACGCCTGGACCACCGCCGCAGCGGGCACGTCCATCACCTTGAACAATGTGCCACCGGGAACATTCACCCTGGAGGTGATCGGGATGAACGCGGACGGGGTGCAAGGTGCAACGCAGGAACTGCTCACCGTGGTGGTGGTACGTCCGTTCTGGGCGAGTCCCTGGGCCATGGTGCTCTCCGGCCTTTTCCTCGTGCTGCTCATCACCTGGGTGTGGATGCGTACCTACCGCCGCCGCATGCAACGCAAGCTGGCCGAGGCCGAGCGCGAAACACGTGAACTGCGCATGCGCATGCGGTTGGCCCGCGACATCCACGACGATGTGGGCAGCGGTCTGGCCCGCATGACGGCCCTCGCGCGATCGCCCAAGCGCGAACAGGATAGCGCGGAGCGGTTCGAGAAATTGGGTGACATCAGCGGTGAGTTGCTGGAGAACCTGCGCGACGTGGTGTGGCTGAACGACCCGCGCCATGGCACGCTCGATGCGCTGCTGATCCGCATACGTGAGCACGCCAGCGACCTATTTGAGGACACCGATGCCGCGCTGGTGTTCGATCTGCCCGAACCACTGCCGCAACGCCCCATCAACGGGACCTTCCGCCGCAACCTCTTCCTGATCGCCAAGGAAGCCTTGCACAACGCCCGCAAGTACAGCGGCGCGAAGACCATCCAGGTGCGGTGGGTCGAGGACACGGATGGCTTCATCTTCGAAGTGGCGGACGATGGAAGAGGCATCGGCACGGCCGCACCACAAGGCGGGGGCCACGGAACGGACAACATGCGCCAACGCGCCGAAGAACTGGGGGCGCACTATGAACGAAACTCCACACCCGGGCGCGGAACCACCGTGCGGGTGCAAGGGCGATCTTTGCACCTGGATGAATGAACCAGGGCGCATACGGTTGTGCATCGTGGAGGACGATGCGGTGCTGCGGGAAGCCTTCATGGAATCATTGGAAGCGGATCCTGGCATGGAAGTGGTCGGCGCATATTCCGACGCGGAAGGGTTCCTTGTGGATCTGTCGGGGATCCAGCCTGCGGTGGTGATCATGGACCTCAACCTGCCGGGCATGAACGGGATCACCTGCACGGAACGGACGAAACAGATCTCGCGTACCACCCAGGTGCTGGTCTGCACCGTGCAGGACGATGACGAGAGCCTTTTCAACGCCCTTTGTGCCGGGGCCACGGGCTACCTGCTGAAGGACGCACGACCAGAGGAGGTGGCTCGGGCGGTGCGGTCGTTGCATGCCGGTGGATCCCCCATGAGCCCGGGCATCGCTCGCCGCGTGCTTGCCAGTTTCAGTGCGCCACGCAAGCAGGCCAAGGAGTGGGAACTTCTCAGCGAGCGGGAACGGCAGGTGCTCGACCGCCTCGCCACCGGCCAGCGCTACAAGGAGATCGCCGATGGCCTGCACCTGAGCATCGAGACGGTGCGCACGCACATCCGCAACCTGTACGACAAATTGCAGGTGAGCTCGCGCACCGACGCGCTCAACAAGCTCTACCCGCGCTGATCGGGTGGCCTTAGTGGTGGCGCCCGGCCGATTTTTCACATGAAAGTGGTATTGTGATCCGTGCGGATCCGGCGGAACCTTGCGCAAACATCCTCCGCATGAACGCACGCTACGCTTCTCTTCTGTTGCTCGTTCCCGTTGCCGCCACGGCCCAGCCGATCCTTCAGTCTGCCGATGTGCAGGTGATGGGCAACACCTATGCGATACACCTGGTGACCGATCCCGGTGCGAGTGACCCCAACGCCGATGGGGCCAATGTGACCTGGGACTTCAGCAGCGCCACCTTGACGATGAACGCGGGGAGCACCACGTTCATGGCCCCGGCCGGTACACCGTACGCCGCCAGCTACCCCACCAGCAACCTGGCCCAGTCGGTGACCATCCCCGGTAGTACCACGTACACCTACTTCAACCTGCAGTCGGCCCAATTGGACATGCTGGGCCAGGAGATCGGCGGAAGCGACCCCACGGTCTACACCGACCCGAAAACGCCATTGCAGTTCCCCATGGCCTATGAGGACTGGTTCATCGACTACTATGAGTACGACGGCACCGAATACAGCGTATCGCGGGCCTACATGGGGTATGGCACGGTGATCCTGCCCACGGGCACCTATACCAACGTGGTGAAGGTCGCCAGCACCAGCGGCGCCATCAACTTCTACCGGACCGATCCCGTGATGGAACTGGTGAACATCGACGGCGAAGGTCAGATCCTGGTTTTTGGTGATGCACAGGTGGGTGTGGAGGAAGCGTCGATGGCGCAACCCCTCAGCATCTTTCCGCTCCCGGCCACGGACGTGGTGAACATCGGTGGTCTGACGGGTGCGAGCACCTGGGACCTCATCGATGCCCAGGGTCGCGTGCTGCGGAGCGGCCGCGACGTGCGAACGACACTCGTACTGGACGTCAACACACTGGCCAGCGGGCCCTATTCCGTGATCGTGCGCGATGGTCGTGGACAGCGGTCCGCCCGCATCCTGAAGCAGTGATCGGAGCGGCCCTTCACGGAGCACTGGCTGAGCCTGTCGTGCTCATCGACTGAACGATCGCCTGGGGGATCCGTGCACTTCGGGAAGTGCCGCCCATGCGAGCCCATCGAACCGAAAAGGACACCTCAACTCTCCATACCATGTTGCGTCGCACCCTCCTTCAGCTGCTCCTGATCCTTCCCATCGTACTCAGTGCGCAGAAGCCGTTCCAGGTGGTGTGGGAAGGCAAGTTCAGCTTCGATCCCAGGTGGAACGAATACACCGATGACCTCGGCCTTGTTCTCGGCGGTGACATGGAGCAGCTCGAAATGCTGGACGGCACCACCGGCAAGGTCCTGTGGAACTACAACTTCAAGGCGAAGCACGGTGTGAAGAAGTGCGACGACTGGAATCCCCGGGAAGAAACGGGGACCATCGAGGTGGTGATCGGCAAGGGCGATGATGCGCCCAAGGAGGTCGTACACCTCGACTATCGCACGGGCCAGGTGGTGGCCGCTTCGGAGTTGCCCGGGAGAAAGCAGGAAAAGAAGAAGCCCGCAGGCCGGGCCATACGCTCGCGCACGGTGAACCAGGGGAGCTGCTTCGACGCGGCCACGGGCACCAACGTGGAGGTGAGCTACGAGAGCAAGAGGATCATGAGCGCCATGGGCGGCACCGAACTCGACCTCACTGTGCAAGCCAGCGGAGGGAGCAAATGGAGCACCAACTTCAAGGCGCGGGTGGTGCGCCACCTCACCAACGACTACCTGC
>SSGN01000041.1 GCA_008016945.1 Flavobacteriales bacterium | reverse complement strand
TAGCCCCTGCGCACGCTCCGGCTGATCACGATGCGCTGCACTCCGCTGGTGCCCTCATAGATCTGGGTGATCTTGGCGTCGCGCATGAGGCGTTCCACGTGGTATTCCTTCACGTAGCCATAGCCTCCATGGATCTGCACGGCCTCCACGGTGGTCCTCATCGCGGTCTCGCTTGCGAAGACCTTGGCCATGGCGCTGGCACGGTCGTAGTTCTTGTGCTGGTCCTTGAGCCAGGCCGCTTTGAGGCAGAGGAGCCGTGCCGCCTCGATCTCGGTGGCCATGTCGGCCAGTTTGAAGGCGATGGCCTGGTGCTCGCTGATGGCCTTGCCGAAAGCCTTGCGCTCCTTGCTGTACGCCAGGGCCAGCTCGTAGGCGCCGCTGGCGATGCCCAGGGCCTGGGAAGCGATGCCGATGCGGCCACCGCTCAACGTCTTCATGGCGAAGGTGAAGCCGAAACCATCCTCACCGATGCGATTGGCCTTGGGCACCTTCACGTCCTGGAACATCAGCGTGTGCGTATCGCTGCCGCGGATGCCGAGCTTGTCCTCCTTGGCGCCCACCACGAAGCCGGGCATGCCCTTCTCCACGATGAGGCAGTTGATGCCCTTGTGGCCCTTGGCCGCATCGGTCTGGGCCATCACTAAGTAGGTGCTGGCCGTTCCGCCGTTGGTGATCCAGTTCTTGGTGCCGTTCAGCAGGTAGTGGTCGCCCATATCGATGGCGGTGGTGCGCTGGCTGGTGGCGTCGCTGCCGGCCTCGGGCTCGCTCAGGCAGAACGCGCCGATCACTTCGCCCTTGGCCAAGGGCACCAGGTATTTCTGCTTCTGCTCCTCGTTGCCGAACTGTTCCAGGCCCCAGCACACGAGGCTGTTGTTCACGCTCATCACCACGCTGGTGCTGGCATCCACCTTGCTGATCTCCTCCATGGCCAGCACGTAGCTGATGGTGTCCATGCCACCGCCGCCGTACTTGGGGTCCACCATCATGCCCAGGAAGCCGAGCTCGCCCAGCTGCTTGATCTCGGCCGCCGGAAACTTCTGGTCCCGGTCGCGTTCGATGACCCCGGGCTTCAGCACGTTCTGCGCGAAATCGCGGGCGGCATCGCGCACGGCGATCTGTTCTTCGCTCAATTCAAAGTTCAATCCGGCGAGGGTGGCGGTGTCTTGCATCGGGGTCATGTGATTCGGGACGGCGAAGATACGGGGTGCAAGGGATGCAGGGTACAGCGGGCTGTTGGCCGTGCGGCACATGCCGGTTGTACTGTGAACCGCAGCATTCGTGCCCACGGTGCGGTCCCGCACGGTACGGACCTTGTGGGGCGTGTGCTGCCGACCGGCCGCTGCTGACCGCCCACCGCATTCTCCGCACCTTTGCGCCATGCCCACCTACACCGCGCTCGGCGTCATGAGCGGCAGTTCGCTGGACGGCTTGGACCTCGCCCTATGCACGTTCACCGTCGATGACGATGGCTGGCGTTACACGTTGGACGATGCGTACACCTTGCCTTACGAGGAGCCGTTCCGCCAGCGCCTACGGCAGGTGATGCAAGGCACGGCGCTGGAACTCACCCGGATGGACCGCGACCTGGGCGACCTCATCGGGCACGCGTGTACGGCATTCCTCCGAGGGCGGCCCGTGGACGTGATCGCCTCCCACGGCCATACGGTCTTCCACCAGCCGGACGAGGGGCTTACCCTCCAGATCGGCCATGGCGCGCGGATCGCAGCGGTCACCGGCCTGCCGGTGGTCACGGACTTCCGCACCATGGACGTGGCCCTGGGCGGGCAAGGGGCGCCGTTGGTCCCCTTGGGCGAACGGCTCCTGTTCCCGGAGCACCGGAACTTCCTCAACCTCGGCGGCATCTGCAACATCGCCCACCACGGCCCGGCGGGTGTACTGGGCTACGATGTATGCATCGGCAACCAGGCGCTCAACCTCTTGGCCGAAGAAGCCGGTCATGCGTTCGATCGGGATGGGGAGCTGGCCCGGAGCGGCACCGTGGACAACGCGCTACTCGAACGGTTGAACGCCCTCCCGTTCCACCAGGTGCCACCGCCCCGGTCCTTGGGACGGGAGTGGTTCGAGGCGGAGGTGCGTCCGCTGATCACCGATGCCACCCTACCGCTGCGCACGCGGCTGCGCACCGTGGTGGAGCATATCGCCATGATGATCGACCGATCGTTCACCGACCGGACAAGCAGCCTACTGACCACCGGTGGCGGCGCGCACAACGGCTTCCTGGTGGAGCGGCTCAACGCACGGCTCGACCACCGGGTGGTGGTGCCCGAGAAGCGCCTGGTGGATTTCAAGGAAGCCCTGATCTTCGCCATGCTCGGTGTGCGGCGGCTGCGGGCGGAGAGCACCGCGCTGGCGGATGTGACCGGTGCCACGGCGGAAAGCGTGGGCGGCGCGTTGCATGCCGGAAGACCCGGACGAGCCAATTAACACCTCCCAACGGATAACCCGACCGTGCGGGTCCAAGGTCCGCCATGGCCCGGTCTACCTTTGCCCCATTAGGTAGACGGTACATGCGTGAAGCTTTGCGGCGCTTCGAGGAGCGCGCCCCCGAGATCGTGTTCGAGTGGAACGATGCCCCCACCGGTGCCCGTGGCTGGGTGGTGATCAACAGCCTGCGCGGCGGCGCTGCCGGCGGCGGCACCCGCATGCGCAAAGGCCTGGATAAGCGCGAGGTGGAAAGCCTGGCCAAGACCATGGAGGTGAAATTCACCGTGAGCGGACCGGGCATCGGCGGCGCCAAGAGCGGCATCGACTTCGACCCGACCGACCCACGGAAGAACGCCGTGCTGGACCGCTGGTACAAGGCCGTGATGCCGCTGCTGAAGACCTACTACGGTACCGGCGGCGACCTGAACGTGGACGAACTGCACGACGTGATCCCGATCACCGAGCGTTACGGACTGCGCCACCCCCAGGAGGGTGTGGTGAACGGCCACATCGGCACGCAGGAGGAGGTGAAACTGCAGGCCATCGCCCAACTGCGGGAGGGCGTGAGCAAGGTGGTCATGGACACGGCCTACGCACCCGTTGCGGGCCGATATGCCGTGGCCGACATGATCACCGGTTGGGGCGTGGCCGAAAGCGTACGGCATCACTACCGGGTCTACGGCGGCGAGCTCGAGGGCAAGCGGGTCATCATCCAAGGGTGGGGCAATGTGGCTGCGGCGGCCGGGTATTACCTGGCGCAGCGCGGAGCACGCATCGTGGGCATCATCGACCGCCATGGCGGCACCATCCGCCCGGAAGGCTTCACGGCCACCGAAGTGCGCACCCTGTTCACGGACAAGGCCGGCAACGCGTTGCGGATCCAGGACATGCTGCCCTTCGAGGAGGTGAACGCCCGGATCTGGGACCTGGGCGCGGAAGTGTTCCTGCCGTGCGCCGCCAGCAGGCTGGTGACCCAGAACCAGGTGGACCGCCTGGTGTCCGCGGGATTGGAAGTGATCAGCAGCGGTGCCAACGTGCCCTTCGCCGACCCGCAGATCTTCTATGGCCCCATCGCCGAGCACGCTGATGGCCGGGTGAGCGTGATCCCCGATTTCATCGCGAACTGCGGCATGGCCCGTGTTTTCGCCTACTGCATGCGACCGGGGAACACCCTCACGGACCAGGCCATCTTCGAGGACGTGAGCACCGTGATCGGCCAGGCCTTGGAGGCCTGCCATCGCCGGCATCCGCAACGGCATCACCTCACCCGCACGGCGTTCGAGATCGCCTTGGAGAAACTGAACTGACAATTTCGCACGGTACCCCCGCGTTCATCCCACAACCTGCAACCATGCCCTTCGAACTCTTCGCCCAGATCCAGGATGCCTCGGAATCGGCACGCCAGCTGCTGGACACCACCACTGCGGCACCGATCGTTCCTCAGGAAACCACCCTCTCCATTTGGGAGCTGATCAAGATGGGTGGATGGTACATCATGGGTCCACTGGCCCTGATGTCCTTGGCGGCCACCTACATCATCATCGAACGGATGATGGCGATCAACCGGGCGTTGCGCGACGAGAAGGACTTCATGGCCCGCTTGCGCGACTATATCCGTGAGGGCCGTACCGACAGCGCGAAGAACCTGTGCCAGAGCACGAACACCCCGGTGGCCCGGATGTTGGAGAAGGGGATCAGCCGCATCGGCAAGCCCTTGAAGGACATCGAGGTGAGCATCGAGAACCAGGGCAAGTTGGAGGTGTACCGGCTCGAGAGCGGCCTGCCGATCCTGGCCACGGTGTCGGGGGCCGCGCCCATGCTGGGCTTCCTGGGCACGGTGGTCGGTATGGTGGTGACCTTCCACACCATGGAGGTGAGCGGTGCCGGGGTGGAACTGAGCCAACTGAGCGGCGGTATGATGCAGGCCATGATCACCACGGTGGCCGGTTTGATCATCGGCATCCCCGCCTACATCGGGTATAACCTACTGGTGGCGCGGGTGAACAAGGTGGTGCAGAAGATGGAGGCGCGCAGCATCGAATTCATGGAGGTCCTCGAATCGCCCGCCAAGTGATCGTGCACCGTGCGGTTGCGTAGCAGTAATAGGATCGACGCGGGCTTCAGCCTGAGCAGCATGACCGACCTGGTCTTCCTGCTGCTCATCTTCTTCGTGATCATCAGCACCATGGTGAGCCCCACCACGCTGCCGGTGGACCTGCCGATCAGTGCGAACAAGACGAAGGAGAAGCCGCGGGTGGGGGTGCGCATCGATGCCGACGGCGCATTCAGTGTGAACGACATGCCCACCGACCCGGCCGACCTCGAAGGTGCGTTGAAGGACAAGATGGCCCTGTACGCGGCGAAAGAACCCAGCGTGCTGATCCATGTGGACCAACGGGTGCCAGCGGGGGTCACGGTGGGAGTGATGGAGATCGCCAAGCGCAACAACTGGAAAGTGATCATCGCCACACGCCCGAAGTGAACCATGGCCATACGCAGTACCCATAAGGTGGACGCGGGCTTCAGCCTGAGCAGCATGACCGACCTGGTCTTCCTGCTGCTGATCTTCTTCGTGATCGTGAGCACCATGGTGAGCCCGTTCGCGTTGCCGGTGGACCTGCCGAAGAACAAGGTCACCAGCAGTAAAAGCGAACCCAAAGTGGTCGTGCGGCTGGTGGACGCGCAAGGGGGCACCATCAACGGCAACCCGGTGGACCTGAACGGCATCGAGGGTGCATTGGTCGCGGAGATGGCGAAGCATGCCGAGAGCGACGCGATCGTATTGAGCGTAGCCCAGGAAGTGCCTACCGGGCGCATGGTGGATGTATTGAACATCGCCAAGACCCATAAGTGGCGGATCGCACTGGCCGCAGCGCCCACTCCACCCGGCGAACCCGTAACACCGGCGCCATGACCACCGCCGCACTTCAGCCGCACGAACGACGCGACCGGGCCACGAGCCTGATCACCACCCTCGTGGTGCATGCGCTACTGCTGATCCTTTTCCTCTTCGTCGGACTGAAACAGTTCGACCCGCCGTTGCCCGAAGAGATGGTGGAGGTGGCCATGGCCGACTTCGGCACCACGAACGATGGCGGTGGCAACACGCCCACCCCGGACCCCGGCGGACAACAGAGCGCGGCACCGGTGGTACCCGAAGAGCACGAGAATGTGGCGACCGAGGAGAACAGCGAGGTGGAGGTGGTGAAGCCCAAGAAACCCAAACCGAACCCCAAGCCACAACCGGAGAAACCCAAGGAGCCGAAGGTGGATTCGCGCTTGACCAACGCGCTGAACAACTGGAACAAACCCGGCCAACAACCGGCCGATGGCCCCGACAACAGCAAGCCCGGTGATCCCGGAACACCCGATGGCAGACCCGGAGGGCTCGGTGCCATGCGCGGTGATGGGTGGGAGCTTCGTGGCGGCGGCCGTGGCCTGGCACGGGGGCCTGACCTGAGCGAACGACCAGAGCTGCAGAACGCCACCTGGGTGGAGGTGAAGGTGATCGTGGACCGCGAGGGTAACGTGCTCCGTGTCTCGGTGGCCAACACCGGGACTTCGGAGGTCTCCATCCAGAACGTGGCGCTCCGCGCGGCCAAGACCTGCCGTTTCGTAGCGTTGCCCAATGGCCCACCGGAGCAGGCACACTACATCCGGCTGCGCTTCTTCCCCGGATAACGATGGACTACCAGGAAACACTCGCGTACCTCTACGCGCAGCTTCCCATGTTCCAGCGTATCGGCAAGGCCGCCTACAAAGCGGACCTCGCCAACACCCATGCGCTGATGGATCTCACCGGGCATCCGGAGCGCGGCCTGCGGTGCGTCCACGTGGCCGGCACCAATGGCAAGGGCAGCACCAGCCACCTGATCGCCAGTGTACTCCAGGAGGCCGGATACAAGGTGGGGCTGCACACCTCGCCCCATCTGAAGGACTTCCGTGAGCGGTTCAGGATCAACGGGCAGGTGATCCCCGAGCACGATGTGGTACGCTTCGTGGAACGCTTCCGCGCTGGTTTCGAGCCGGTGCAAGCCTCCTTCTTCGAGTGGGGTGTGGCCTTGGCACTATGGTGGTTCAGGGAGGAGCAGGTGGATATCGCGGTGATCGAGACCGGCATGGGCGGCCGGTTGGACAGCACCAACGTGATCACCCCGGAAGTGAGCGTGATCACCAACATCGGCTGGGACCACACCGACTTCCTCGGGCACACCCTGGAAGCCATCGCGGCGGAGAAGGCAGGGATCATCAAACCTGGCGTACCCGTGGTGGTGGGCGAGGCTTCCGGCAGTGTCGCCGAGGTGTTCCGCACCACGGCCGCACGTTCGGGTTCGCCGTTCATCCTGGTGGACCAGGAAGCGCCTCTCCCCATTCCCAGCGCGCTCTGCGGTAGGCACCAGGAGCGCAACGCACGCACAGCCGCCGCCGCGCTCGCACAGCTCCGCGAAAGAGGCTGGAGGATCTCCGATACGCACCAGCGCCATGGGGCACGGAACGTGGTGCGCAACACCGGACTTCAGGGCCGTTGGCAGGTCCTGGGCGATACGCCCCTCACCATCGCCGACGTGGCCCACAACGTGGACGGCATCCGCGTGGTGAAGCAGGTGCTCGAATGCCAGCCCTACCACGCGCTCCACATCGTACTGGGCATGGTACACGACAAGGACCTGGGCCCTGTACTGACCGAGTTGCCGAAGAACGCCACCTATTATTTCTGCAAAGCCGCGATACCGCGCGGGCTGGACGCCACGGAACTGCAGCGCCGTGCCGCCGAACATGGCTTGCGGGGAACGGCGTACACCAGCGTGGAGCAAGCCTACCACGCCGCCTGCCGCCAAGCCGCCCTCAACGACCTGGTGTTGGTCACGGGGAGCGTATTCGTTGTGGCCGAGGTTATTTGATCGGTTCCACTATATTTGCCGCCCCTTAGCGCCCCTCGAGGTTCAAAGGATCGTTCTTTCGCAACGGAAAACATGGAGGCATAGCTCAGCTGGTTCAGAGCATCTGCCTTACAAGCAGAGGGTCGCTGGTTCGAATCCGGCTGCCTCCACCACCTTCCCCTGGGACCTTAGCTCAGCTGGTTTAGAGCGCATGCTTCACACGCATGAGGTCGATGGTTCGAATCCATTAGGTCCCACCCTTACAGCCACAAGCCCTCCGAGCATTTCGGGGGGCTTGTCATTTTTGGGGCGGGGTGAATGACCGCGCGAATGATGCCACTCGAGCATCCCGTACCAGCCGATCGGCCCGCTCTCTTTCCCCATGCCTTCTCCGAGCGGTCTATTCGGTAGCCCCGGCCCTCGGTAGCTTCACCTCCTGCGGCCACGCCTTCGATCTTTCAACAGCCCCCCGGATCGGCCGGTGAAAAGATGGCCGCGCAGCTTCGGCCGCTATTGAAGGACCGAAGGATGAACGGGGCGGAACACGGACATGAGGAGCAGCAAAGAGCCTCTCCGTCCCATTGCGGGAACGAAGGAGCCGTCGCACGACCCGACCTACACGCCGTTCCCGGGCCGTAGTTTTCGCCGCCATGGAACGGACCTCACCGCCCGACCCTCGCGCGCCGCGCCGTGCGGTGGTGATCGGCGCGGGTTTCGCGGGCATCGCGGCCGCGGCCACGCTGGCCCGGCACGGCTTCGCGGTGGAGGTGTTGGAGAAGAACGATGGCCCCGGCGGACGTGCCGGTGTTTGGCGCGAAGGCGGTTTCACCTTCGACATGGGGCCCAGCTTCTACTGGATGCCGGAGGTGTTCGAGCGATTCTTCGCGGCCTTCGGCACACAGGCCCGTGAGCACTATGAGCTGCGTCGGCTGGACCCCTCCTACCGGATCGTCTTCGGACCAGGCAACGAACTGACCCTGCCCGCCTCGCGCGAAGCCCAGCGCCAGCTGTTCGAATCCCTCGAACCCGGTGCGGCAGCTGCCAGCGATCGGTACCTTGCCGAGGCCCGTGTGAAATACGACCTCGGCATGGGTGATCTGGTCTACCGGCCATCGCTCTCGTGGCTCGAGTACGCACACCTCGGCATGCTCCGAGGACTCCTGCGCACCACCGTATTCCGTTCGCTGCGAAGCCATGTGGCCGACCACTTCACGGACCACCGCCTGCGCTCGCTGATGGAATTCCCCGCGCTCTTCCTTGGCGCCACGCCGCAACGCACACCCGCCTTGTACAGTTTGATGAACCACGCCGACCTGGAACTGGGCACCTGGTATCCTTCGGGGGGCATGGGGCGCGTAGTGGAGGCCATGGTAAGGGTGGCCGAGAGTCAGGGTGCGCGATTTCATTACAGGGATCCCGTGGCGCGGATCCTGGTGGAACAGGGACGGATCGCCGGTGTGGAGACAATGCACCGACGCATCGGTGCCGACGTGGTGATCGGTGCGGCGGATTACCACCATGTGGAACAAGAGCTGCTTCCCGCAGGATCCCGCCAGTACACGGAGGGCTATTGGGCCAAGCGGCGACTGGCACCATCGAGCCTGCTGTTCTTCCTCGGCTGTGACCTGCGCCTACCGCGGTTGGAACATCACACCTTGTTCTTCGACGAGCCCTTGGATGCGCACGCCGCCGAGATCCATGATCGGCCTCGGTGGCCCAGTAAGCCACTGTTCTATGCGAGTTGCCCCAGCCGCACGGACCCCTCCGTGGCGCCACCGGGCCACGAATGCCTCACGCTGCTCATCCCTATCGCCCCTGGCCTGAACGATGACGAACGCACCCGCGAGCGGTACTACGGGATCGTCATGCAGCGTTTGGAACGGTACCTCGGCATCGACCTACGCCCGCACGTGGTGGTGAAACGCAGCTACTGCATCAACGACCTGGTGGCCGACCACAACGCCTTCGGCGGCAACGCTTATGGACTGGCCAATACCCTCACGCAGACCGGACCGTTGCGCCCCCGCATGAAGAGCAGCAAGGTGAAGGGCCTTTATTTCGCGGGGCAGCTCACCGTACCAGGGCCCGGAGTTCCGCCGGCGATCATCAGCGGGCAGGTCGCGGGGAAGCTGGCTCACCACGAAACACGTTCCGCCACAACGGCGCAACGGACGGACCCGGCATGAGACCCATGGATCGATACGAGGCCCTGTGCCGCAAAGCGAGCCGCAACACCACGCGGCAGTACAGCACGTCGTTCTCCATCGGCATACGCTCCCTGGAACACGACCTGCGTGCACCCATCCACGCGATATATGGCTTCGTACGCTTCGCCGATGAGATCGTGGACACGTTCCATGGATACGACAAGGCCGCGCTACTGGCGCGTTTCCGGGACGAGACGCACACCGCCGTACGCGAAGGCATCAGCCTCAACCCCATCCTGCACAGCTTCCAGCGCGTGGTACATGAATACGGTATCGAAGCCGCACTGTACGACACCTTCCTCGACAGCATGGCGATGGACCTCCAGGCCCGGACCTATGATCGGCCTGCGTATGACAGGTACATCCACGGCAGTGCCGAAGTGGTCGGCGCGATGTGTCTTCGCGTGTTCACCAAGGGCGATCAGGCGCTCTACCACCAGCTTCTGCCAGCCGCCATGCGCCTCGGTGCGGCCTTTCAGAAGGTGAACTTCCTACGCGACCTGAAGCAGGACCACCGCGAACTCGGCCGGACCTATTTCCCGGGTGTGGACCTCGCGCACCTCGACAACGCCGCGAAACGCCGGATCGAGAACGATATCCGCGCGGACCTCGATGCGGGCCGAAAAGGCATCGGGCAGCTCCCGCGCGCGGCACGCTTGGGGGTGTACGTGGCCTACGTGTACTACCGCGCGCTCTTCCGGAAGATCCAGGCACTGCCCTGCGACCGGATCCTGCATGCACGCATCCGTGTACGCAATAGCGGCAAACTCGCGTTGTTCACCACGAGCTACCTGAGGCACAGCCTTGGTTTGATCAGATGACCATGGATCGGCACCCCGAGCAGGTGATCCTGGTGAGCGACCGGGACGAAGTGGTCGGCACCATGGAGAAGCACGAGGCCCACCGGAAAGGGGCCTTGCACCGTGCGTTCTCGATCTTCCTCTTCGACACAGCAGGTCGGTTGCTGCTGCAACAACGTGCGGCCACCAAATACCACTCCGGCTCGCTATGGAGCAACACCTGTTGCAGCCATCCACGACCGGGGGAGGAGACCTCCACGGCCGCCGCGCGCCGGTTGCACGAAGAAATGGGACTGCTGACCCCCTTGGAGCACGGCTTCACCTTCACCTACCGAGCCGAAGTGGGGCATGGCTTGATCGAGCATGAACTGGACCATGTGTTCTTCGGACTTGCCCCCGGTGCACCCCGACCGGACCCAGAGGAAGTCCGGGCCTGGCGCTTCGTGGAAATGGATGCCTTGAGCGTGGAGATCGGAACGCATCCCGAGCGGTTCACCACCTGGCTGCGGATCTGCTGGCCGCTGGTCATGGGGCGATCACCAAGGTGAGCCCGGGAACGACAAAGCGCCGATCGCCCGTGCGAAACGGTTTCCAGCGACCTATCGTGGCACTTCCGACGGGTGATGACCTACGCTCAGGATCCCAAGGACAACCCCTTTCTGGACTTTTTCACCCTCTCGCATTTAGACCATTTGGACAGCCAATGCCGATCTGCTCGCTCATTTTTCCAAAGTCGACACCGCGGGGGGTACATAGCCGGTACTACGGAACGATCACGACGGAGAAGCGCTGGGGAAGCAAAGACCGAGTGGATCGGCCTACCCCTTCGTTGGAATTGGCATCACCGGCACCAACTGCCATTCATACACCTGAAGCTCAATCACTTCCGAAGCCTCGCCCAACGTCTTTACCCCATTTGATACGAAGGCGGACCGCCATTTCGGCATAACACCCTCATGATCACTGAATTACGACCATCCCAACGCGATCAATCCAACTTCTCATTCAAACGGGGAACAAATGACAGGCTACCCCGTTAAACAATGTCAAGGATCGTGGCATTTGGGTTAGGAATGCGAACTATGCAAGGTGTTCCGACGTTCATTGCATACCTGACTCAGGCGCCGCACCTTGGATCCGGCGGAACACACGAAAAGAAGCCATGCCCCATGAAGAGTACACCATTTTGCACAGCCGAGCTTCGGAGGCTGGGTCGGTGGTGATCAACATGAAACTGGCGATGAGAACCATGATCAGGGTAGTGAACGATCAAGCGCTGGGCCGCTTGTGGTCGCTACCTCAACCTGGAGGTGATCATTCGATCCTTCCTCAACGATAGAAACACATGCCACGTAAGAAACCCGCGATCATCCTGGAACGTCCCGTTAAAAGCGGTGTAAAGGAGATCAAGGTCCGTTTGGACTCGCGCACCATCATCACCGTATCCTCCCAAAAGGCGCTGGCCACATGGAAGCAGCGCTATCCGAAGATGGAGATCATCGGCTGAACACCGACCAACGGACGGAGACATCCGTGAACAGCGGAGTACCTTTGGGTGCTCCGCTGTTCGTCTTTCTGACAGGGTGGAGCCTTGGTCCGAAGAACATGGCATGAGCAGCTGGAGCATCGTCGCGATCGTCGGTATCGCATTCGTGTGCATGGAAGGGGTGGCGTGGCTCACACACAAGTACGTGATGCACGGCTTCCTGTGGCATCTGCATGCCGACCACCACCAGAAGGACCATCACCACAGGATCGAGCGCAACGATGCGTTCTTCCTGATCTTCGCGTTGCCCTCGATGGCCTTGTTCGCGATCGGTGGACACCAGGGGCTTCATACACCCTGGTTGTGGATCGGCCTGGGCATCCTCATTTACGGCATCGCCTACTTCTTCGTCCACGAGGTCTTCATCCACCAGCGGATCAAGTGGCTGCGGAACACCAAGAACCCTTACTTCCTGGGGATCCGCAAGGCGCACAAGATCCACCACAAGCATTTGGGCAAGGAGGATGGTGAGTGTTTCGGCATGTTGTGGGTGCCGCTGAAGTACTTCCGCGAGGCACGGAAGACCAAGCCCGGCGGACCACCATAGGGGCATCTCAAACCCAAGCTCCGGGCTACGTTGCGACCTTGCGTCTCATCGGCCTCGAGATCCTCCTGGCTCACTTCCACCGTCCCGAGGAGAGCCCCTCAAGCTCCAACAGACTCCTGTTAACGCAGGGCGCTCCCAGAGCCGACCCTCGCGTTGGTGTCCGCTACCTTTGGTGGCCGCACATGAACATGGGCGATCAACTCCAACGCATCGGATCCTACCTGGGCCATCTGATCAAGGCCCGGAACCGGCACGGCGTTCACAGTCCCTTCGTGTACGACCTGATCGATCATGTGCTGCGTGTACGTACGGACCTGCCCGAGTTCGCCATGATCGAAGCCTTGCGGGAAGACCTGCTGCACAGCGACCAGACGATCGCGGTGAACGATCTCGGTGCCGGATCACGGGTGTTCAGCACCGACACACGCTCCGTTGCCGACATAGCGCGTTCCGCGCTGAAGCCCGCGGACCAAGCGCAGCAGCTCTTCCGGCTGGCGCGCTATTTCGATGCCCGCCGAGTCTTGGAACTGGGTACCTCCTTCGGCATCACCACGCTCTACCTCGCGCTCGGCGCGGAGGATGGGACCGTGCACACCATCGAAGGGTGTCCGCAGACCCTACGGATCGCACAACACCACTTCGACCAATTGAAACAGCGCAACATCCACGCGGTGCTCGGCAGCTTCCGGAACAAACTGCCGGAGACGTTGCACAAGATGGGCACCGTGGACCTGGCCTTCATCGATGGCCACCACGCGAAGGAGCCGACACTGGAGTACTTCGAGCAGGTCCTTCCCAAGGCGCACAACGGAACCGTCTTCGTGTTCGACGATATCCACTGGAGCCGGGGCATGGAGCAGGCGTGGGAAGCGATCAAGGCGCATCCGCGGGTCACCGTCACCGTGGATCTGTACGACCTTGGTCTCGTCTTTCTGCGCACCGAACAAGCCAAGGAGCATTTCACACTTCGCTACTAGGCGATGCCGATCAGCTGATCCGCTCACCATCCCATCAACTGATCCTCTCGATGAAGATCTACACCCGCACCGGCGACAAAGGCCAGACGAGCCTGCTCGGTGGCCAGCGCGTACCCAAGGACAGCCTGCGTATCGAGGCGTACGGCACGATCGATGAGTTGAACAGCCACCTCGGTCTGTTGCGCGACCATGCGGAAGGCGGACGCGACGCCCTCCTCGTGCCCATCCAGGAGACGCTCTTCAGCCTCGGATCACGCCTTGCCAGCGGCAACGAAGAACAGGCCGAGAAATTCAAGGTGCCGAGGATCCTTGATACCGACATCACGGCACTGGAGCAGGCCATGGACCGCATGGACAGCGAACTGCCCGAGATGCGCAACTTCATCCTTCCGGGCGGGCACCTCGCCGCCTCGCAGGCCCACGTATGCCGTACCGTCTGCCGCCGTGCCGAGCGCCTGGTGGTGGCGCTTGCCGCCAGCGAGGAAGTGCCGGAGGTGGTGGTGCGCTACCTGAACCGCCTGAGCGACCTGCTCTTCGTGCTGGCCCGACACCTCGCCCAGCAGAACGGGGTGGTGGATACCCCTTGGAAGCCACGACCGTAGCGCATTCCACAACGGTTGATAAGTCGGTGACCGACGCAAGGCTATCCGTCTATATTTGCGGCCAATTTCACGGACCCTAACACGGCCTATCGATGTACTGGACACTTGAACTCGCCTCGTATCTGGAGGATGCACCCTGGCCCGCGACCAAGGATGAGCTGATCGACTTCGCCATGCGCACCGGCGCACCGCTGGAGGTTGTGGAGAACCTACAGGGCATCGAGGATGACGAAGAGGTCTTCGAGACCATCGAGGACATCTGGCCCGACTACCCGTCCAAAGAGGATTTCTTCTTCAACGAGGACGAGTACTGATCACGCGAACCTGAACGCGAAGCCCCCGGCAACCCCGGGGGCTTTTCTTTGGCATGGTACCTCCAGGAGCAGATGGACCGCACGTACGCCACAAACAGCAAATGCCGTCGCACGCCCCTTGCCAGCAGGCTCCTCTGTCCGTCCACGATGTGGCTCCCCCCTGAACAGCAGGCCAGGCCTACCCTCGCCCAACGGCGCGGAGGCGCCCGCGTAGGCTCCGCTCCAAGCGGAGAAAGAGCAAAGCACCGCGCCGTCTTGCTTCTCCTCCCGCCCACCGTGCACGTACGGCAGCGTAGAGCCTGACGCCTTGGCAGACATCCTCGTTGCGGCAAGGTCTCTGCTCCGCCCGTTCGGCTACCTTTGCAGCCCTAATTAACAGGACCCCCGTGCCACGGTACGGGGTCCGCCTTCCCGTAGCATGATCGGTTCCCTTACCAAGGCCCTCAAGAAAGTATTCGGCGACAAGGCGCAACGCGACCTAAAGGACGTGATGCCGCTCGTGGAGCGGACCAACGCGGAATTCGCCAAACTGTCCGGGCTGAGCAACAACGAACTACGCGAGCGCACCAACGCGCTCAAAGCCCGGATCGTCGAACGCACACGGACCAACGACGAGCGGGCGGCCGCCCTTCGTGCGGAGATCGACGCCGATCCCGGAATGGACATCCAGGAGCGCGAGCACCGCTATCAGGAGATCGACAAGCTGAACGAGAGCAGTGTGAAGCAGATCGAAGAGATCCTGTTGGAGATCCTCCCTGAGGCGTTCGCCGTGGTCAAGGACACCGCACGCCGCTTCAAGGAGAACAAGGAGCTCCGCGTCCGCGCCACCGCATTGGACCGCGAACTGGCCATCAAACGGCCCGATGCCATCCGGATCGAAGGGGACGACGCCATCTGGAAGAACACCTGGATGGCCGCCGGGGCACCCATCGTTTGGGACATGATGCACTACGACGTGCAGCTGATCGGCGGTGTGGCGCTGCACAAGGGCAAGATCGCCGAGATGAGCACCGGTGAAGGGAAAACGCTGGTGAGCACCCTGCCCGTGTTCCTGAACGCCCTGGCCGGTCGCGGGGTGCACGTGGTAACGGTGAACGACTACCTGGCCAAGCGCGACGCCGAATGGATGGGGCCGATCCACGAGTTCCACGGCCTTCGGGTGGACTGTATCGACAAGCACCAGCCGAACAGCGCCGAACGCCGCAACGCGTACCTGGCCGACATCACGTACGGCACCAACAACGAATTCGGCTTCGATTACCTGCGTGACAACATGGCCCACGCACCGACCGCGTTGGTGCAACGGAAGCACCACTTCGCCATCGTGGATGAGGTGGACAGCGTATTGGTGGACGATGCCCGGACCCCGCTCATCATCAGCGGCCCCACGCCGAAGGGCGAGATCCATCAGTTCGACGAGTACAAACCGCGCGTGGAGCGCTTGTACAACGCCCAGCGCCAACTGGTGACCAAGCTGCTGGCCGAAGCGAAAGAGCACCTGAAGTCCTTAGCGGAGGGCGGATCGCCGAGCAAGGAGCAACTGGAGAAAGGGGGCATGGCCCTTTTGCGGGCGCACCGTGCGCTTCCGAAGAACAGCGCACTGATCAAATTCCTGAGCGAGAACGGGGTGCGCGCCCACCTGCAGAAGACCGAGAACTTCTACCTGCAGGAACAGGGCAAGGACATGCCCAAGGTGGATGCCGAACTCTACTTCACCATCGACGAGAAGCAGCACGGCATCGAACTCACCGAGAAAGGCGTGGACCTGATCAGCGGCGATGTGAACGACCCTTCGTTCTTCATCATGCCGGACGTGGGCGGAAGCATCGCCGACATCGAGAAGAGCGGGGCCGGTGCCGAGGAGAAGGCCAAACGGAAGGACGAGCTGCTGCGCGACTTCGCGATCAAGAGCGAGCGTATCCACACGGTGAACCAACTGATCCGGGCCTATGCGCTCTACGAGAACAACGTGGAGTACGTGGTGATGGACGGCAAGGTGAAGATCGTGGACGAACAGACGGGCCGTATCCTCGAAGGGCGCCGCTACAGCGATGGTTTGCACCAGGCCATCGAAAGCAAGGAAAAGGTGAAGGTGGAAGCGGCAACGCAGACCTACGCCACGGTGACCTTGCAGAACTACTTCCGCATGTACCACAAGCTGGCCGGTATGACCGGTACGGCCGAAACGGAAGCACAGGAGCTGTGGGACATCTACAAGCTGGACGTGATGGTGATCCCCACCAACCGCCCGGTGGTGCGCAAGGATGGGGAGGACATGGTCTTCAAGACCAAGCGCGAGAAGTACAACGCGGTGATCGAGGAGATCGATCAACTGCGCAACGCGGGCCGTCCGGTCCTGGTGGGCACCACCAGCGTGGAGGTGAGCGAACTGATGGGCAAGATGCTCACCATGCGCAAGATCCCGCACAACGTGTTGAACGCGAAGCAGCACCAGCGCGAAGCGGAGATCGTGGCACAGGCCGGTCTGGCGGGCACGGTGACCATCGCCACGAACATGGCGGGCCGGGGTACTGACATCAAGCTCGGCCCCGGTGTGAAGGAGGCCGGTGGTCTGGCGATCATCGGTACCGAGAAGCACGAAAGCCGCCGGGTGGACCGCCAGTTGCGCGGCCGTGCCGGCCGCCAGGGCGATCCCGGATCATCGCAGTTCTATGTGAGCCTGGAGGACGACCTGATGCGCCTGTTCAACAGCCAGCGGATCAGCAAACTGATGGACACCATGGGCCTGAAGGAAGGCGAGGTGATCCAGCACCGCATGGTGACGGCGAGCATCGAGCGGGCGCAGAAGAAGGTGGAGGAGAACAACTTCGGCATCCGCAAGCGCCTGTTGGAGTATGATGATGTGATGAACAGCCAGCGGACGGTTATCTACAAGCGCCGCCACCATGCGCTCTTCGGCGAGCGCTTGAAGCTGGACGTTTTGAACATGTTCTACGAAGTGAGCGCCAGCGTGGTGAACGAATACCACGAAAGCGGCGACTTCGACGGATTCCAACTGGAACTCTTCCGTCGCCTGAGCTGCGAAAGCCCGGTGAACGCCGAGAACTTCAAGAACATCAAGACCGAGGAGCTGATCGAACAGGTCTACGATTCCGCCTTGGCCAGCTACGAGCGCCACGGTAAGGTGACGGCGGACCAAGCGATGCCGGTGATCACCGATGTGTTCTTGAACCAGGGGCAACAGTACCAGAACATCGTGGTGCCCATCACCGATGGCATGAAGACCATGCAAGTGGTGACCGACCTGGCCAAGACCTACAAGAGCCAGGGCCGCGAACTGATCGCCAGCGTGGAGAAGTACATCACGCTCGCGATCATCGACAACGAGTGGAAGGAACACCTGCGCGAGATGGACGAATTGCGCCGCAGCGTGCAGAACGCCAGCATCGAGCAGAAGGACCCGCTGCTGATCTACAAGCTGGAGAGCTTCAACCTTTTCAAGGCGATGATCGAGCGGATCAATGGTGATGTGGTCGGCTTCCTGGCGAAAGCCGGGCTACCCACGGCACAACCGCAGGTACGCGAAGCACAGGCACCAGCGCCCCCGCAACAACGGGTTCAGACCAGTCGCACGGAGGTGCCGCAATTCGCTGGTAGCGGAAGCTCCGGAGCGCCTCGCCCATCGGCTGGACCTGCAGCACCCGGCCGCGGGGCCATGCCACCTCCCCCGCCCCGCACGCCCCCAACGCCGGTGCGTGTGGACAAAGCCCCGGGCCGCAACGATCCATGTCCGTGCGGCAGCGGCAAGAAGTACAAGCAGTGCCACGGGCAAGGAGCATAAGGCGGTCTAATCCGAACATCAGCTGAAAAGCCGAAGGCCCTCGATCGCTCGAGGGCCTTCCTGCTTATGGTGTATGTAGTTGGGTTCTAGAATTGGACCGGGACACGCATCTGCACGCGCACGGGGACACCTTTATCCACGCCTGGTG
>SSGN01000129.1 GCA_008016945.1 Flavobacteriales bacterium | reverse complement strand
CAACGCGATGTCCGTGCCGAAAGTGTCAACGCACCGGTGTGGAACGGGGGCACCAAGGGCGGCTGTGTTGGGGATGATACCCAAGGCCATGCTACTGGGCCGGTGATGAAGATCCGGCCAAGCTCAGCGATCTTGACCACTGGAGTGATAGCGTGAAAGGGTGCGAGGCATTTCACCTTCTCACGCTTTTCACCCTTTCACCTTTTCATCATTGGATCGACCGGTTCTTTCATGCCGTCTCAGTATCTTGGTCGTGGCATCCCCGCTCACCGGAAACCCATCCGATGAAAGCATCCACCCCCCTCATCGTGGCCACCCTTGCGATGCTTGCCATGGGTTGCCGCAAGGAGACCTGCCCCGACCCGAAGGTGCAGCAGCAACACGCCAAGGACATCTGCACCACCGACTGCCCGGGTGTGGTGGGGTGCGATGGAAAGACCTACTGCAACGAATGCGAGGCGCGGCGGAACGGGGTACGGGTGGAGCGGTAACGCTGCCTGCCCATCACCCCTGCTCACAACAACGCCAGCACCTTCCGCTCCACCTCCTCGCTCGCCCACCGTTCTTCGATCCTCGGCATCGCCAGCACCTCGTCCATGATGCGGTCGTGCCGCAGCCCTTCGCGCCACGCATCGGCGTAGGGGATATCGCTGAACTTCACCTGGCTGTACAGCGGCAGCCACTTGTCGGGATGCTTCGCTTGGATATGGCCCTCGATCTTCTTGCGCAGCAGGAAGCGCGGGTCGGCCACCAGGTCGCGCATCTCCACAAAGTTGCGCAGGCTGAGGTCGGCGATGGCGTCGCCGTTGGGCTTGCGTGCGGCAGCGTAGCGGTGTAGCACCTCGGACCAGTTGTCGTCGCCGTGCTCGTTCAGCAGGTCGTTCAACACCTTGCAGTCCTCGTAACCGGCGTTCATGCCCTCGCCATAGAAGGGCACGATGGCGTGTGCCGCATCGCCGATCAGCGCCACCTTGCCATTGATCTGCCACGGGGCGCAGCGGATGATGACCAGGGTACTTTGCGGGTTGCGGAGGTATTGTTCCACCACATCGGGCACCATGGGCTGCACATCGGGGAACTGCTCGGCGAAGAAGCGACGCACGGCCTGCTCGCCCTGCACGGTATCGAAGCCCGGGCTTTGGGCAGTGGCGTGGTGCGGCATGAAGAGCGTGCCGGTGAAGCCGCCATCCTGATTCGCCAGCCCCATGAGCATGAACCAGCGGCGCGGCCAGATGTGCAGGCAATGCGGGTCCATCTTCGGTGTGCCGTCGGGGTTGGCGGGGAAAGCCACCTCCTTGTAATCGTGCTCGATGTACTCCTGGCTATACGAGAAGCGGCCCAGCACCATCTTACTGCGCACCGCGCTGAAGGCGCCGTCGGCCCCGAACACCAGATCGGCCTTCACCTCCACCTTGTGGCCGTTGTGATCGAAGTCGCAGGTGGCATGCTCCAGGTCCACATCGAGGCAACGGTGGTCGAAGAAGAGCTTCACGTTGGACAGCTTCTCCGCTTCGGCGAGCAGGCGCCGGTTCAGTTCGCCGCGCGACACCGACCAGATGGCCTTGTTGTCGATGCTGTACGGCACGCGGTTCAGGTTGCCCTCGCGGTCGTGCGTCATGCGGGCGTGCACGGGCACGGTGATGGCCTGCACGGCATCCTCCACACCGGCGGCGCGCAGGGCGGTCCAGCCGCGGTGGCTTACCACCAGGTTGATGCTGCGGCCCGCGTACACATCGGTCCTGCGCGGGTCGGGCCGGCGTTCGTACACGCTCACGACATGGCCGCGCTTGGCCAGGAAGATGGCGAGCAGGGATCCAACAAGGCCGCCGCCAACAATGGTGATGTTGCTCATGGGCATGGAGCGGAAGTGGGAAAGAGATGAGGTGAAGAAGTGGATATGTCCATGGTCGCAAGCATCGCCCCCTTCACTCCTTCACCTCTTCACTTCCTCACGCATTCGTTCAAGATCTCCCCGAACCTGTACACATCCTCGAAGCTGTTGTACATCGGCACGGGGGCCATGCGCAGCACGTCGGGTTCGCGCCAGTCGCAGAACACCCCGCGCGCAGTGAGGCGATCGAATATGCCGCGCCCATCGCCGTTGACGAGGATGGATAGCTGGGCACCGTTCTGCGCAGGATCCTTCGGGGTGATGATGTTGAACATGTTCCCATGCTCGGCTGAGATGCCTTCGATGATCCACCGCAGGTAGCCCGTGAGGTGGATGCTCTTGGCCCGCAGGCGTTCCATGCCCGCGCGGTCGAACTGCTCCAACGCCACGCGGTGCACGGCCATGGGGAGTACCGGCGCATTGCTCACCTGCCAGGCCTCGGCGGTGAGCATGGGTTTGAAGGCGCGCTCCATCTTGAAGCGTTCGCGTTTGTCGTGGCCCCACCATCCGGCGAACCGTGGAAGCTCCGTGCCCAGGTGCCGCTGATGCACGAACGCCCCGGCCACACCGCCCGGACCGCTGTTCAGGTACTTGTAGCTGCACCAGCAGGCGAAGTCGGCACCATCGTCGTGCAGCTTCAGGTGCAGGTTGCCCGCGCCGTGCGCCAGATCGAAACCAGCGAACGCGCACACCTTGTGCGCCGCAGTGGTGATACCCTTGATGTCGAAGGCTTGCCCGGTAAGGAAGTTCACGCCGCCGAAACAGACCAGCGCCAACTCATCGCCCAGCTCGTTGATCTTCGCGATGATGTCCTCCTGCCGCAACGTGTGTTCGCCGGGGCGGGGTTGCACCTCCTCCAAGCACACATCGGGATCCAAGCCATGGAACCTGATCTGCGAAGCGAAGGCGTACGTATCGCTGGGGAACGGACGTTGCTCGGTGAGGATCTTCACGCGCTTCCCCTTCGGGCGGTAGAACGACACCAACAGGAAGTGCAGGTTGCTGGTGAGCTGGTTCATCACCACCACCTCCTCCTCCAACGCGCCCACAAGCCGTGCGGTGCTGGCGGCGAGTTCCTCGTGGTAGCTGTACCACGGATGTTTCGCATGGAAGTGGCCCTCCACGCCGAGCCTGCCCCAGTCATCGAGTTCCTGCTTCAGTGCCGCGGCCGCGGCCTTGGGCTGCAGACCGAGGGAGTTCCCGGTGAAGTAGATGGCATCGCGGCCATCGTGCTGTGGGAAGATGAATTCATCGCGAAAGGCACGGAGGGGATCCTGCGCGTCGCGTTCCCGGGCGTAGGCCAGCGTGTTCTCGAAGGTCATGGGCACTACTCGTAGTCGAGGGTGGGGTTGATGATGAGTTGCCGCACGGCGAGCCCCACGGCCACCCCGGCGAACGTGGAGATCAAGCAACGGATCACGCGCTTCGAGCGGCCTACACGGGCATAGCCGGTCGCGTAGTACTCATCGCCCTCCATCAGGGGGTTGGATATCGAGCCCGGGGTGACATGCACCCGGGGCAACGCCATGGCCCCGGCTACGATCGGGGGTAAGAACATACCGTTCATCTCCCAATTCAGTCCGATCACCAGACCAGCCCCTGTGGCGAAGGCCCCCACCATGGGCCAGATGGGCTTGTAGCCCTTGCGGGCATCGCGCTCACCGTTCAAGAACCAGCGCATCTGCTCCGTGGTAAGGTCGTTGCCGAACACGGTATCGTGGAAATACCAGATCCGTTCACGGCCGAGGCTGTCGATCACGGAGAACACCTCCTCGGTGGGTTCGGCACGCTCCTTCCACGAACCACTCTTCCGCAGTTGCAGGTAACGCACCTCCAGGGTGCTCTGCCCCAGGACCCGTCCTTCATGGATCTCGCCGTTCATCATCAGGATCCGGTCCTGTGCCACAACGGCACGGCTCGCAACGAGTGAGATCAGGATCAACAGGGCACGGCAATGGAACTCCATACGGGGTGTCAGGTGGCCAAAGATAGGCCTTGGGGGTGGGGGGAACGAAGAGGCACGGGAGGTTGAAGCGGAGAAGAAGGGAAGTGGTGAAGAAGAGGAAGAAGAGAGGAAGAAGAGAGGAAGAGAGGAAGAGAGGAGAATGATGCATGGCGAAAGATCGGAGGTGAAAGGAAGAGCCACCGAACAGCCCCTTCACCATATCACCCCCGACCATTCACCGCATTCCCCCCCCTGCCCCACCGCTTCACCGCCTCGCCCCGTACCGGGTATATTTGCCGCGCCCAAAAGGCACCCATCCCATGCCATCCGTAACCTATCAGGAGCGCCACATCGGCCCCAACACCAGCGAAACGAACGCCATGCTCAAGGCCATCGGCGTGGCCTCGCTCGACGAACTGATCGACCGCACCGTGCCCAAAGGGATCCGCCGCGGCACCACCTTGGACGTGGGCCCAGCGATGACCGAAAGGGAACATCTGGACAACATGCGGGCGCTTGGCGCGAAGAACAAGGTGTTCCGCAGTTACATCGGCCTGGGTTACAGCGGCACCATCCTGCCGCCGCCGATCCAGCGCAACATCTTCGAGAACCCCGGATGGTACACGGCCTACACGCCCTACCAGGCCGAGATCTCGCAGGGCCGCCTGGAGGCACTGCTGAACTTCCAGACCATGTGCAGCGACCTCACCGGCCTGCCCATCGCCAACGCCAGCCTGCTGGACGAATCCACCGCCATCGCCGAGGCCATGCACATGCTGCATGGCGCACGGCCGAAAGAGCTGGCCGGTGCCAACAAGTTCTTCGCCGACAAGCACCTGTTCCCGCAGAACATCGATGTGTTGCGCACGCGCTGCGCACCCATCGGCGTGGAACTGGTGGTGGGCGATGTGCACGAACTGGATCCGGCCGACGGCTACTTCGGCATCGCACTGCAATACCCCGCGATCGATGGCAGCGTGAACGACTACCGTGCGGTGGTGAACAAAGCCAAGGCCGCCGGGGTACGCACCGCCGTATGCGCCGACCTGCTCTCGCTGGTGCTGCTTACGCCTCCGGGCGAATGGGGCGCCGATGTGGTGGTGGGCAACACGCAGCGCTTCGGCGTACCCATGGGCTACGGAGGCCCCCACGCCGCGTTCTTCGCCACCTGCGACGACTTCAAGCGACTGATCCCCGGCCGGATCATCGGCGTTAGCCAGGACCGGCGCGGAAAGCAAGGGCTGCGCATGGCCTTGCAGACGCGGGAGCAGCACATCCGCCGCGACAAGGCCACGAGCAACATCTGCACCGCACAAGCCCTGCTCGCCGTGATGGCCGGCATGTACGCCGTGTACCATGGCCCCGAAGGATTGAAACGGATCGCCACCACCGTGCATGCCAGGGCACGCCGCGTGGCAGAAGGCGCGAAGAGCCTCGGCTACACCGTGGCGAACACCAGCTATTTCGACACCGTGACCCTCGCGGGCGTTGCGAACGTCGCAAAGGTGAAAGCAGCGGCGGAAGCGCGTTCCATCAACTTCCGCTACACGGGCGACAACGTGAGCATCGCGCTGGACGAAACCACGCGCGCACAGGATGTCGACGACGTGATCGCCGCACTGGCCGAAGCCATCGGTGCGAAAGCCGGCACCGTGAAGGCCGAAGGCTCCGCCATTCCTTCCGCGTTGCAGCGCACGAGCACCTTCCTCACGCATCTCGTCTTCAACAGCCACCACACCGAACTGGAGCTTCAACGCTACATCAAGCGGTTGGAGAACAAGGATTTCAGCCTGATGCACGGCATGATCCCGCTGGGCTCGTGCACCATGAAGTTGAACGCCGCCAGCACCCTGCTGCCACTGACCTGGCCGGAATGGGCCAACATCCACCCCTTCGTTCCGGTGGAACAAGCGGCCGGTTACCAGGAGCTGTTCAAGCAGTTGAGCAACGACTTGGCCCAATGCACCGGATTCAGCGCGGTGAGCCTGCAACCGAACAGTGGTGCACAAGGCGAATACGCGGGATTGCTCGTTATCCGCGCCTACCATGAGGCCCGCGGCGACCATAAGCGCGATGTGGCCCTGATCCCCAGCAGCGCGCACGGCACCAACCCGGCCAGTGCCGCCATGGTGGGCATGCGCATCGTGGTGGTGAAGGCCGACAGTGAAGGCCATGTGGACGTGGCCGACCTGAAGGCCAAGGCCGAGCAGTACAAGGACACGTTGAGCTGCCTGATGATCACCTACCCGAGCACGCATGGCGTGTACGAGGAGAGCATCAAGGAGATCACCAGCACGATCCACGCGAACGGCGGCCTGGTGTACATGGACGGCGCCAACATGAACGCGCAGGTGGGCCTCACCTCGCCCGGCGACATCGGTGCCGACGTGTGCCACCTGAACCTGCACAAGACCTTCGCGATCCCGCACGGTGGCGGTGGCCCCGGCATGGGCCCCATCTGCGTGAACGACAAGCTGAAGCCCTTCCTGCCCGGCCATCCGCTGGTGAGGACAGGTGGCGAGCACGCCGTGCCCGCCGTGAGCGCCGCCCCGTGGGGCAGCTCGTTGATCCTGCTGATCAGCTACGGCTACATCAAGATGCTGGGCGGTGCGGGATTGACCGATGCCACGCGCTACGCGATCCTGAACGCCAACTACCTCAAAGCGCGATTGGAGAAGCACTACCCGATCCTGTACGTGGGCAGCCAAGGCATGGTGGCGCACGAGATGATCTTGGATTGTCGCGACTTCAAACGGGCGGCCGGCATCGACGTGAGCGACATCGCTAAGCGGTTGATGGACTATGGCTTCCACGCGCCCACCGTATCATTCCCCGTAGCCGAAACGCTGATGGTGGAGCCCACCGAGAGCGAGGCGAAAGCCGAGCTGGACCGCTTCGTGGATGCCATGATCGGCATCCGCAAGGAGATCGCCGCACTGGAGAAAGGCGAAGTGGACAAGGCCGACAACGTGATGAAGAACGCACCGCACACCAGTGAGGAGGTCTGCGGTAACGAATGGCACCACGCGTACACCCGCGAGCAGGCGGCCTTCCCCGTGCAGGTGAACCGCGACTGGAAGTACTGGCCCACCGTGAGCCGCGTGGACAACGCCCTGGGCGACCGCAACCTGATCTGCACCTGCCCACCGGTGGAGGAATACGCAATGGCGGAAGCGTGATGCGCATGACCAAGCCGACCTTCTGCGCAGTAGCGCTGTCCCTTCTGGGATCCATCGGGAGCAGCCATGCGCAGTCGCGGGCCGAAGCCTGTTTCTTCGCGAACGATTTCGAACAACAGGACGCGTTGGCCGGCTGGGACCTCGGCCCTGCGGTGGAACGACGGACCCCGGAAGGCGAAGGGATGGGCGAATTCGTTCCGGCCTGGTCCGTGGGCAATGCCACGGAAGCCAACGCCGAAGGCTACTTCCCCGTGGCCGACAGCCCCATGGGCAACCACTTCGCCATGGCCAACGATGCTGCAGCGCCGTGCAACTGCGACCTGAGCGATGTGACCCTGACCACTCCGGTGCTTGACCTGAGTGGTCGCACCGGCGTCGCTTTGGAATGCCGGGTCTTCAACGAAGGGCTTTTCGAAGCCGGCCCTGCGAGGATCGAGGCGAGCATATCCAATGGTGAGTGGGTGGAGGTTCACACACTACCTGTGGATGGCGCTTGGCAACCCGTGTTCGTGGACCTCAGCACCTTCGATGGTGCCGCCGACCTGAGGCTGCGCTTCCGATGGAGCGATGGTGGCGCATGGGCCGGTGGTTTCGCCGTGGACGATGTTTGCCTGCGTGAACGGAACACCACGGACCTGGTGGTGACCAACGCGCAGTTGGGCATGACCACCGCATCGCCCTACACCACCGGTGATCAACGCCTGTTCTACCGGATGCTACCCGTATCCCAGGCCGCTCCTGCGGTGCTTGCGGCCACGGTGAAGAACGCGGGCACGGCCACCCTGACCCAAGTGCGCCTCTCGGGCACGATCACCTTGAACGGAACCACGCATGGGCCGTTCGACTCGGAGTTCATCGCCGAACTCCTCCCTGGTGCAACCCTTGAGATCCCCATCGTTACCAACTGGCAACCCGATGCAGCTGGAGCGGCCACGATCACCATCACCGGAAATGCCACCGGAACGGATGATGCGCCGGAAGACAACACCTCCACGGGAAGCGTTCGGTACACCGGCGCAGGCTGGGATGCGGGCTACAGCGCCATGAGCTGCGACCTCGACCAGGTCACCAGCAGTGTCGGAGGCACTGGTGGGTTCATCGTCTTCAACCGGTTTGAAGTGGCATACACTGGCGACCATGCCATGGGGATCAGCGTACGATACACGAACCAGACCGCAGTAGGTGCCGTGGTCCGTGCGATCCTGATGGATGCGAACTTCAACATGCTGGACACCTCTTCGCAGCGTATGTTGACACAGCCGGACATCGATGGGATCTGGAACGGCATGCCGGTGTACGAGTCGTTGACCCATGGCCTGGCACTGGCACCTGGGGACTACCACATCGGTATCCAACAACTCACCTCCGGTAGCGACCAACCCGTGTACGTGGCCATTGGCGGACCTTCCCGACCAGCCCGCAGCGGGATCATGGAAGGCCTCGGCTTCAGCATCGAACCGTTGTATGGCGCACCCATGGTCAGGCTGCATTTGACCGAAGTGCCGGTTGGACTGGAACCCACCCCTGGCCGGGCGGAGCAATTGTTGGCGTATCCCAATCCTGCAACGCACACGTTAAGGATCCGAATACCCCACAACGAACGGATCATCGGTTGGACGCTCACCGACCTGGCCGGACGCATGGTGCGGCAAGTGAGCCAAGATCAAAAGAACACAAGTGCCGAGCCCCTGATCGACGTATCGGATCTGCGGTCCGGTCTGTACACGTTGGAGGTGTTCAGCAGTGGTGGAATTCGCACTTCAGTGGTTTCCATCCAACGCTAATACCATCGGGACATCCAACAACAGCCGTAGATGCACGACATTCTTCACCGGTCTCTCGGTGAAGGCATGCGGAAACGAGCAAGTGGGTCGGCTGGAATTGGATGCCCGAATGGTAGAACGATCAGGCGGGACATCCTGCGCCCCCTTTCGCATCACTGGCTTATGCCTCCGTACGAAATGTCACCTGCGCGTGACCGATGACCATGGCCTCATCACCTCCTGACCGTTCCCTGCTATCCAGTGACCGTTGCGTCCCAAATGGCCCCGTACGCCACTTGCGGACCCAATAGGAAGGGGCGGAAGGTTAACTTCGGGCCAGTACAATACGGATAACCATGAACAAACGGTATTCTTTGCTCGGCCTTTGCGCCGGGGCTCTCACCTTGGCCACATCCGCGCAACGGGTCGGCCTGCCAACAGCAACGGCACAACCCACCCCCACCCGCTTCACTTCGGAAGCACCCGTGAACACGGGCGCCCGCGGCAGCGAGATCGTGGTGTGGTCAGAAGATTTCTCCCAAGGCTTCGCCGGTAACAACCCTTCCGGTGCTTGGACGGTGGACGGTCCCAACGGCGACATCTGGCGCATCAACTCCAACGGCCCCAAAGGAGCATACACCCCAGCATCGGAACGGATCCAATCCACCACGTACACGAATGGCTTCGCCAAGTTCGCCTCCGACTCGGCCAACTGCACCTGGAACGGCACCACGGCCACGGCACTTCCGGAAAGCCAGTTCACCTCATGGGAGGCCAGTCTCGTCTCTCCCGTGATCGACCTGAGCTTGTCGCCCTGGGCGGAAGTGGTATTCCAACAGCGTTCGCGGTTCTGCTGTGGCACCAGCCCGTTCTTCTTCGAGGTCACTTGCGATGGCGGAGCCAACTGGACCGTTTTTGAGTCGAATGAGGGGCTGGCGATCAACCAGGACCCGACCTTCACCGAAACCCGCCGGTTCAATATCGCGGCGGCCATCGCGGCGAATCCGGGCAGTGTGCAGTTCCGGTTCCACCACAACAGCGAGGCCGGCACCTCACACTACCACTGGCAGGTGGACGACATCCAGATCGTGGTACTGCCCGAATACGAGGTGACGATGAACTACGCATACACCTCCACCACGGGCACCGGAGACGAATACGGGCGCATCCCCGCGACGCAGCTCCCGGCCTCGATGAACATCGGTGCGGAAGTGGCGAACAATGGAAGCGTCACGCAGACCAACCTGGGCGTGGAGTGCATCGTGCGGAAAGCGGACGGCACCGTAGCCTTCACGCACAATACCCAGGTGGGCGATCTGCCTGGTGCACAAACCGTGGTAAGCGACGACCAGGCCGACCTGCCCTTCCTCGATCTCGGCAAATACAACGCCACCTTCACCATCACCGGCGATGAGGTTGGACAGGACGGTAACCTCGACGACAACAGCAAGACCCGCCACTTCGAAGTGACCCTCGACCAATACTCCCTTGATGCCTTGGGCAATCACCCTGCAGGCACCGAGGTCCGCCAACAATTGGGCACCGCCTCCTTCGCTGACAACTCGACGGTGTACTTGATGACCATGTATCACATCCTGGCCGCCACCCAGGCTCACAGTGCCACCATCGTACTGGGTACGAACACCCGTGCGGGAGCGGCCACCGAACTGGAGGTGTTCCTTCTGGATACGGCTGACGTGCTGAACACGCAATCCTCCAGTGTGAGCTTCCCGCTCTTCGGGATCACCTCCGATGTGGTGTCGTTGACCACCCAACAAGTGGGGGCTGGCCAGGTGACCATCCCCTTCGAACAGCCGATCTCATTGGCTCCTGGCGCATACTACCTCTGCGCAAGGGTCGCCGGATCGGGCACTGCTTTGACCACGGACGCCGAAGTCTTCATCGCGGACGACAACACCATTCCACAGCCAAGTCTCTCGAGCATGATCTACCTGCCGGTGGACTACAATGACGACGGTACGGAAGGGCGCCATATCTACGGCAACGGCAATGCCCTGGCCATCCGCCTGAACGTGACCCCGGCGGTGGGTATCGATGAAACCGCCACCAACGCATCCATCGCGGTGTATCCCAACCCCACCCACGGTTTGGTGAACATCACCAGCGACGCGCAGGGTGTGATGAATGTGGAGGTGATCGACCTGTTGGGTGCCACGGTGCACCAAGGCACGTTCACGGGCCGCACCACCTTGGACCTCTCTGGTCTTGCACGCGGTGTGTACAACGTACGGGTGAGCAACGCCACCAGCACTCTGGTTGAGCGCGTGACACTGCACTAAGCCTGCTCCAAAAGCAAAACCCCCTTGGGCCATGGACCCAAGGGGGTTTTCCCTTCATGCCCGGATCAAGAGCGGCCGGTCAGCGCCTTCTTCACTTGGCGCATGAGGCCACCGGCGTAGATGAAATCATTGAGCTCCTGGTTGTCGCTGTTCAACAGATCATCCTTGGTGCCCTCCCACCATTTGCGGCCCTGGTTGATGAAGATGATGTTCTCTCCTGTCTCCATCACCGAGTTCATGTCATGGGTGATCACGATGGTGGTGGTGTTGAACTCCTCGGTGATCTCCTTGATCAGGTCGTCGATCAAGATGCTCGTCTGCGGATCGAGGCCGCTGTTCGGTTCATCGCAGAACAGATACTTCGGATTCATGGCGATGGCCCGCGCGATACCCACCCGCTTCTGCATGCCTCCGCTCAGCTCAGCAGGGTAAAGCCGGTCCTTCTCCAGGATGTTCACGCGGTTCAGGCAGAAGTGCGCCCGCTCCTCCATCTCCGCCTTGTTCATGGTGGCGAACATCTGCAAGGGGAACATCACGTTCTGCAACACATTGAGGCTGTCGAACAGAGCGCTGCCCTGGAACAACATGCCGATCTCCTGACGGATGAGCTTCTTCTCATCGCGATCCATATCGTGAAAGGAGCGGCCTTCATACAGCACCTGCCCCTCTTCTGGGTTGTGCAAGCCAACGATGCACTTGGCCAGCACGCTCTTGCCCGAGCCGCTCTTGCCGATGATCTGGTTCACCTTGCCCTTCTGGAACACGGCATTGATGTCCGTGAGCACCTGTGTGCCTCCGAAACGTTTGCTCAAGCCCTTCACCTCGATCATATCAACAGGAGTTGGGTCAGGGCATAGTTCACGATGAGGATGACCACATTGCTGTACACCACGGCCTGCGTGCTGCTGATACCCACCTCGCGAGTGCCGCCACGCGTGTAGTAACCTTGATATGCGCTCACCGTGGCGATGATGAAGGCGAACACCACCGTTTTGATGAGCGCGTAGGTGACATGGTACGGGATGAACCCGGTCTGGATCCCCTGGAGATAGTCCGTGGCGCTGATGATACCTGTTCCGGTGCCCGCCACATAACCGCCGAAGATGCTCAGGAACATGCTCACCATCACCAGGAAAGGATTGATGAACATGGAGGCGAGGATCTTGGGTAGGATCAGGTATCCGGCCGAGTTCACTCCCATGATATCCAGGGCGTCGATCTGTTCCTTCACGCGCATGGAGCCGATCTCGGCCGCGATGTTGGAACCCACCTTGCCGGCCAGGATCAGCGCGATGATGGTAGGGCTGAACTCCAGGATGGTGCTCTGGCGTGTAGCGAAACCGACCACCCAGCCCTGGATGAGCGGGCTGTCGATATTGGTCTTGGTCTGGATGGTGATCACCGCGCCCATGAAGAACGAGAGCAGCGCCACGATGCCCAGGCTCTTGAGGCCTAGCAGGTCCATCTCCTCCACGGTACGTCTCCAATAGACCGAGGCACGCTCGGGGCGACTGAAGGTCTCCTTGAGCAGGATGAAGTAGCGGCCGATGTGTGCGAGGATGCTCATAGGGCGGACGGGGCGAAAATAGGTTGCCGCATACAAGGCCAGGCCTCTGGGCCGTTGTAGTTTCGCACACTGAGAATGGGTTTAAGTGCAAGGAACCGTCACTGCTCGGCGCTGGTCCTCACCATGGGCTTGGCATGGCTATTGGCGGCCTGCCATTCGCAACCGTCCAAATACAGGCACTCCAACGACTGCAAGTGCCCCAAGTGGAATTACGTGCCACCGGCCCCGAACGGAACGGAACGTGCAAGGACCGAACCGCCCGCAACCCCCTATCATTGCGGTTCGGAGCGAAATAGTTGAGCTTTCCATCCCCCGTGCCACGTCCTTCGACCTCCAACCTCGACCTGCTGCGGAAGCACATTCCACCGGCAGCATGGCCCGTTGTGTTGGAATGGCTGCGGAAGAATCCCGTGCAGGTACGGATCTCCAGACCACGCCAGACCAAGTTGGGCGACTTCCGGAGCGGCACATCGACCCAGCCCCACCGGATCAGCGTCAATTCCGACCTCAACCCCTATGCGTTCCTGGTCACCTTGGTGCACGAATTCGCTCATTACAGCACCTTCGTGTCCATGCGGCGGTGGACCCCACCCCACGGCCCGGTTTGGAAAAGCGAATATGCCCGGCTGATGCGCCCATTCCTGAGTATCGCCGTGTTTCCCGCCGATGTGCTTCAAGCGCTGGAGCGCCATCTGGTGGATGCCCCGGCCAGCAGTTGCACCGACCAAGGGCTGATGCGGGTGCTCATGAACCACGACAAGATCCCCCGGCAACTGCTGGAAGAGCTGCCAGACCGGTCGGTGTTCCGCTTCAACGAACGGGTGTTCGTGAAAGGCCCACAGCTGCGGAAACGATTCAAATGCCACTGTCTCAACGATCGCCGGAACTACATCATCGATCCGCTGGCCGAAGTACAGGTCAACGGACCGGTGGTATCACGCCCGGCCTCGCTGGACCACCACCACTGATATGACGAACGAACACACGTATTGCGTGATCATGGCCGGAGGGGTCGGAAGTCGCTTCTGGCCCATGAGCCGAAGTGCCAACCCCAAACAATTCCTTGACATCCTCGGGCTGGGACGCACCTTGCTGCAACAGACCTACGACCGGTTCCTTGCGCTATGTCCGCCAGAGAACATCCTGGTGGTCACCAATGCCCAATACGCACCCTTGGTGAAGGAACAGTTGCCCGCGTTGAACGACGCTCAGATCCTGGCCGAGCCTTCTCGAAGGAACACGGCGCCCTGTGTGGCCTATGCCAACCACGTGATCGCCCGGCGCGACCCACAGGCCCTGGTGATCGTGGCCCCGAGCGACCATCTGGTGATGAAGGAAGCAGCATTCCATGAGACCGTGGAGCTGGCCTTGGAGCAGGCGGCGAGCACGGACTGCCTGGTGACCCTGGGCATCATGCCCAACCGACCGGACACCGGATATGGCTACATCCAGTTCATCGAACATGGTGGCACGAAGCATCCGCGGGTGAAGCCGGTGAAAGCCTTCACGGAAAAGCCCGACCATGAAACCGCGGTCCGCTTCATCGAGAGCGGCGAGTTCCTGTGGAACGCGGGCATCTTCATTTGGAGCCTGGCCAGCATCCGCAAGGCCTTCCGCACGCACCTCCCGGCCATGGAGGATCGTTTCAGCCGTGGCGAAGCCAGTTACGGCACACCGGCGGAAGGCGCGTTCATCCACTCGATCTATGACGCGTGCGAGAACGTGAGCATCGACTATGGGATCATGGAAAAAGCCGACAACGTGTTCACCGTGGTGAGCGACTTCGGCTGGAGCGACCTGGGTACCTGGGGCAGCCTGTACACCCATCTCCCCAAGGACCAGGAAGGAAACGCCACCATCGGCGGCACGATCAGGTTGTACGACTGCGCGCGGAACGTGGTGCATGCCCAGGATGGTCGACTCCTGGTGCTCCAAGGTTTGGAGGACCATATCGTGGTGAGTACGAAGGATGCCCTGCTGGTCTGCCGGAAGCAGGACGAACAACAGATCAAACGCTTCGTGAACGACCTCACGGCAGAAAGCGGGAACCGCTACGTGTGACACCATTTCCAGCAGGGGCTGAACGAAAGGGATAGGGAAGCAGAACGATCCAAAGTCCGTGGGACCCGATAAAAGCACGACCGACCCGGCCATGGGGCGCGACACCCCTACCTTGCAGCACATTGCCAGAGGTTCCACAGCGGACCGACCCGACAACGTGGCCAACTACGACCTCCTCACCACCACACCCGCTCTGGAGGCCTGTGTGGCGCAACTCGCACAGGAAAGTGTGATCGCCTTGGACACCGAGGCATCCAGCTTCCATCGATACCGCGAAAGCGTGTGCCTGGTACAGCTCAGCACCCGCACCAACACGTACCTGATCGATCCGCTGAGCGCGAAAGACCTCACTTCATTGGGCACCCTGCTCGCCCATAGGCATATGGAGGTGGTGATCCATGATGCGGATTATGACCTGCGGCTGCTCGCCCGGCACCATGGCATACGGGTGGAGAACGTATTCGACACGCTGGTGGCCGCTGAACTCCTCAACGAACCGGAGATCGGCCTGGCCGCCTTGCTCAACAAGTACCAAGGCCTCCAGGTGAACAAGAAGTTCCAGAAAGCGGATTGGAGCAAACGGCCACTCCCACAGGACATGCTGGACTATGCAGCGGGTGACACGTCGCACTTGATCGCGTTGCGCGACATCCTGGAGAAGGGATTGAAGGAAAAGGATCGCTGGACCTGGGCCCAAGAGGAGTTCAGCCTGCTCACCGATGCCCCGTTCAACGCTTCGGCGAACGATGAGCCGCTCTTCTTGCGGATAAAAGGTGCCAAGATGCTGAAGCCACACCAGCTCGCCATCCTGCGCGAAGTGCATACCTGGCGCGAAGGCGTGGCCGAACATCAGGATCGAGCCCCGTTCATGGTCCTGGGGAACGACGTGTTGATCTCCCTTGCCGTAGAACCTCCATCGTCCATCCGCGAGCTCGGCGCCCGACCGGGTGTCGGCGAACGTGTGGTGGAAAAACATGGCCAACGGATCCTCGCCGCCGTGAAGCGAGGGCAGGAGCTGCCCAAAGACCAATGGCCCCGGCTGGAGCGCCCCAAACGGTGGGACCGGGATGACGACTACGAGGATCGGCTGAAACGCTTGAAGGCCAAGCGTGATGAGCTGACGCGCGCGTTCGACCTTCGGCCCGGGATCGTGGCAGCGAACCAGATCCTGATGGAGATCGCACGGACCTTACCCGGCGATCAGCAAGCCTTGCAGGCACTACCAGGGATGCGACGTTACCAGGTGGAGCATTTCGGTGCGGCACTGCTCAGTGTGCTGTGAGCACCGGGCGTCATCCACACGTCGGTTCATCAAAAAATTGGCAGGGTTCAGACCAAGGTTGGAAAAGCATGGCCTACATTGGCATCAAACTCTTTATACCATGAAGATCTTGAAACGCCCTCTCTTCGCACTCGCCATGGGTAGCCTCCTCATCACACAGACCGGCTGCTTCGGCGAATTCGCCCTGGTCCGGAAAGTGTATGACTGGAACGATGGCTTGAGTGACAGCAAGTTCGTGAAGACCCTCGTGTTCTGGGTATTGAACATCATCCCGGTGTACGGCGTGGCGAGCTTCATCGACGTGGTCATCCTGAACCTCATCGAATTCTGGAGCGGCAGCAACCCGCTTTCCATGAACGAAGGGGACTACGAGATGCAGATGGCCACCATCAACGGTGATCAATTCAAGATCGAAGCCACCAAGGACACCTTCACCACCACCCAGCTTACCGGCGAGAAGGCAGGCGAGGTGCGTGTGATGAAATTCGATCGTTGCGACAACACCTGGAAGTACACCGATAGCGAGGTGAGCGATATGGCCGTGATGACGTTCATCGGCGGCAACCCGGACAACATGCGGGTATACACCCAGAACGGTTCGGTGGACCTGACCGCGGCCGACATGGCCGATGCATCGGTGCTGGCCACCAAATTCGCCGGGTGCGACCTGGCGATGGCGAAGTAAGGCGTGTCCACACACCCGAACGAGAAAGCCCGGCCGATGGCCGGGCTTTCTCGTTCGGGTAGGTCGCTGATCAGCCTTCGCTGGTCATCTTCGCCGGATCCACCCACTTGTCGAAATCTTCGGCGGTGACGTGGCCCAAGGCCAGAGCGGCCTCCTTCAACGTGGTGCCCTCCTTGTGCGCCTTCTTCGCGATCTCGGCCGCCTTGTAGTAGCCGATATGCGTGTTGAGGCTGGTGACGAGCATGAGGGAGTTCTCCAAGTGACGCTTGATCATGGGTTTGTTCGGCTCGATGCCCTCGGCGCACTTCTCGGTGAAGCTCACACAGGCATCGCCCAACAGGCGGGCGCTTTGCAGCACGTTGGCGGCGATCAGCGGCTTGAACACATTGAGCTCGAAGTGGCCCTGCATGCCGCCCACGCTCACGGCCACGTCATTGCCGATCACCTGCGCGCACACCATGGTGAGAGCCTCGGGTTGGGTGGGGTTCACCTTGCCGGGCATGATGCTGCTGCCGGGTTCGTTGTCGGGGATCACGATCTCGCCGATGCCGCTTCGGGGACCGCTGCTGAGCATTCGGATGTCGTTGGCGATCTTCATCAGCGACACGGCGAGGCGCTTAAAGGCGCCGCTCAGTTCCACCATGGCATCGTGCGCGGCGAGCGCCTCGAACTTGTTGGGCGCGGTAACGAAGGGCAGTCCGGTGAGCTCAGCGATCTTCTTCGCCACCAACACACTGTAACCCTTGGGCGCGTTGAGGCCGGTGCCCACGGCGGTGCCACCCAACGCCAGTTCGCGCACCATCACCAGGGCGTTGTCCACGGCGCGCAGGCCGTTGTCCAGTTGCTGCACGTAACCGCTGAACTCCTGCCCCAAGGTGAGAGGCGTGGCGTCCATGAAGTGGGTGCGGCCGGTCTTCACCACACCTTCGAAGGCCTTGCTTTTCGCCGCCAGGATATCGCGCAGCCTCTTCACGCCGGGGATGGTCACCTCCACCGTGAGCTTGTACGCCGCGATGTGCATGGCCGTGGGGTAGGTGTCGTTGCTGCTCTGGCTCTTGTTCACATCGTCGTTCGGGTTCAGTGCCTTCTGCTCGTCGGTGAGCTTGCCGCCTTGCAACACATGCGCGCGGTAGGCCACCACCTCGTTCACGTTCATGTTGCTCTGCGTGCCGCTGCCGGTCTGCCAGATCACCAAGGGGAACTGGTCGTCGAGCGCGCCGGTGAGGATCTCGTCGCACACCCGGCCGATCAGGTCGGTCTTCTCTTGCGGGAGCTTTCCCAGTTCGAGGTTGGTGAGGGCAGCGGCCTTCTTCAGGTAGGCGAAGGCATGCACGATCTCGCGCGGCATGCTGCCCGGCGGGCCGATCCTGAAGTTGTTACGGCTACGCTCGGTCTGCGCGCCCCAATACTTGTCGGCAGGCACTTTCACCTCGCCCATCGTGTCTTTCTCTATGCGGTAGTCGCTCATTGGTTCACTTGAGTATCGAACATCGAACACTGAAATATGAACATCGAAGTATGGTCCTGCCCACTTCGATATTCAGTGTTCGACATTCGGTGTTGGTCATTCTAAACTTTCTGGCTTTGCCCCTGTTGCATCAGGTAGGCCTTCAGGAAATCATCGATGTAACCATCCAGCACATCATCAACACTACTGGTCTCATGTTCGGTACGCACGTCCTTCACCAGCTTGTAGGGTTGCAGCACGTAGTTGCGGATCTGGCTTCCCCACTCGATCTTCTTCTTGCCGGCTTCGATCTCGCTGCGCTTGCTGCGGCGGCGTTCCAGCTCCGCTTCGTACAGCTGGCTCTTGAGCAATTGTAGCGCCTTGGTCTTGTTGTCCAGCTGGCTGCGGGTCTCCGTGTTCTCGATGATGATGCCCGTGGGTGCGTGGCGCAGGCGCACGCCGGTCTCCACCTTGTTCACGTTCTGGCCGCCGGCACCACCGCTGCGGAAGGTGGCCCGCGTGATATCGGCCGGGTTGATGTCGATCTCGATGCTTTCGTCCACGAGCGGAAACACATACACGCTCACGAAGCTCGTGTGGCGGCGCGCATTGCTATCGAACGGGCTGATGCGGACCAGCCTATGCACACCGTTCTCGCCTTTCAGCATGCCGAAGGCGAACTCGCCGGCCACCTCGATGGTGGCTTGCTTGATACCGGCTCCCTCGCCGTCCTGGTAGTCGAGCGTCTTCACATCGTAGCCGTTCTTCTTGGCCCACATCTGGTACATGCGCAGCAGCATACCGGCCCAGTCGCAGCTCTCGGTACCGCCCGCCCCAGCGGTGATCTGTACGATCGCGCTGAGCGGATCCTCCTCATTGCTGAGCATGTTCTTGAACTCCAGCTCCTCCAAGGCCTCAGAAGCCTTCTTGAACTGCCCTTCCAGTTCCTCCTCGCTCACCTCCTTCGCCTTCCAGAAGTCGAACATCACGCCCAGGTCGTCCATCTCCCGCTTCACCCCCTCGTAGTATCCCACCCAGCGCTTCAACTCGCGGATGCGGTGCATCACTTGTTGAGCCTTCTTCTGGTCGTTCCAGAACTCGGGGTCCAAGGTGTACTTCTCCTCTTCCAGGATGCGGCCGCGCTTCTCCTCGATGTCCAAGTAGCCTTTGAGGGCCTCCAGACGCTGATTCAGGTCGTCGACCTTGTCTATGGTGATCATACGGGCCGCAAAAGTAGGTGGCGGGGTTGAAAGGCGACACCGCCACGAAAGCCGGGTAAGGGGCTGCTTCCGATCTCCTTCCGATCTCAACGCAGAGGTGCAAAGGCGCAGAGCGCGCGGCCTTCGGCGGATACAGTAGGAAGGGTGCCTCGAAGAACCTCGAACGGATGGCGCGCGCCACTATCATTCGTCCAGACGAGGCGCTCCGAAGAGAGGATACTGGATCGAAGTATCCGACTGAGGAGCAACAAAGTATGGGCGAAT
>SSGN01000216.1 GCA_008016945.1 Flavobacteriales bacterium | reverse complement strand
GCAACAACACCGCGGTGGGCTTCCGTGCTATGAACGTCACCGTGGCAAGTGACAACACCGCCGTGGGTTCCGAGGCGATGCTCTTCAACGGCACAGGAGCGGACAATACCGCGGTAGGCAGCGACGCCCTTCGGGTGAACGTCCTGGGCGCGGGGAACACGGCCGTTGGCAGCAGCGCGCTGTACACGAACGTGGCCGACGGGAACACGGCTGTGGGGAGTACGGCGCTGTTCGCCAATACATCGGGCATTTACAATGTGGCCGTTGGAGCCGAAGCGTTGGAGGACAATTCAACCGGTGGCGACAACACCGCTGTCGGCGCGTTCGCCTTGTGGAACAATACGGTCGGTGTGAACAACACGGCGATCGGATTCCAGGCCATGGGGATCAACTCCGCGGTCTCGGCCGACTACAATACAGCCGTGGGTTACCAGGCCGGCATCGGCATCACGAACCAGAACTACAACACGACCATCGGGTACCAAGCTGGTTTGTCAGGAGCCGCCAACAGCACCATCGTTGGTGCGAACATCGTGCAGAACGCAGCGGGCTACACCAATGCGACCGCGCTCGGCTACGGCACCGTGCTCGATGGCAGCAACCGCGTACGGTTGGGCAACAATGCCGTTACGAGCATCGGCGGGTATGCCGGTTGGACGACGTTGCCCAGCGATGCGCGCTACAAACGCGATGTCCGTGAGGATGTGAGCGGCCTCGACTTCATCCTCAAACTGCGCCCGGTGACCTACCACGTGGATGTGGCCCGTATCGTACAGGACATTGGTGAAGACACCACCCTGGACTCACTCGGACAACGCATCCCACGCGAGCAACCCGAGGAGATCCTTCAGGCGCGGCGCGAGAAGGAGACCATCCGCTATACCGGCTTCATCGCCCAGGAAGTGGATTCCGCGGCGAAGGCGGTCGGCTATGATTTCAGCGGCGTGGACAAGGTGACCGATAGCGACCGCATGCTCGGGCTGCGCTACGCCGAATTCGTCGTACCCTTGGTGAAGGCCGTGCAGCAGCAGCAGATGTTGATCGATGAGCAGCGTGTGCTCATCCAGCAACTGCTGGAGCGGTTGAATACGATCGAAAGTTCCATCGCGGAATGAGCACGCTCTTCAACCTGCGGCTGGCTGCGGTGCTCGTATTCATTGCATCACTTCATTTCGCATCGGGCCAGTCGGCGGCCATCCCTCCGCCCCCTGACCGCGCATCGCTGCCGGACAGCACGTATTTCGACGGCTACTACAATTGGATCTGGGACAACTTCCTCTTCACCCGGCCCGATACCGCATTCCTCCTTGCGCAAGGCATGCAGCACAGCGCGCTCGGTCCTGGGCAGGAGCACTGGGCGGCCAAGGCGCTCGACCTGCAAGGCATCACCTGGTATGTGCGTGGCCAACCGTTGAAAGCCGCGGAGTACAGCGCCAGGACCCTGCCCTTGTTCGAGGCCATCGGCGATAGCTCAACGTTGGCCGCGACGCTCGGCAACATGGGGACTTTCCTCACCCGCGGAGCCTTGTACGACTCCGCGCTGGTGGTCCTGGCGCGCGCGATCCGCATACAGTCCGCGTTGCGCGATACTCTGCAATTGGCCAATGCGCACAACAGCCTGGGCAGCACGTACCTGGAACAAGGGGATCTACACCGCGCGCTCGACGCCTACCGCATGGCGCTGAAGCATTCCGGGTCGCTCGGCGATAGCGCTGCCATGGCCAACACCGAAGGCAATCTGGGCACGGTGTACGCCAAGCAAGGCGAATATGAGAAGGCGCTCGGCCACTTCAGGATGGCCGCCAACATCCAGCGCGAACGGAACGATGTCCCGAACCTGATCATCGCTTTGCTGAACATCGGAGGAGCTTACAATGAGATGGGCGATACGGCGCAAGCCCTGTCCAGTCTGAACGAAGGCTTGCGGCTCGCGCAAAGCATCGATGACGCGCACAACATGGCCTCGGCGCTCATCAAGATCGGCGAGCTGTACGCGAAGGCCGGCCAGCATCAACGTGCCTTGGCCGCGTTCCGCGAAGGACTCGGACACACCGGGAGGACCGGGGATCCATGGAGTCGCAGCCAGCTGCTCACGAATGAAGGGGAGGTCCTGTTCGAAATGGGCCAGCCGGAGGAAGCCGCCAGGCGTGGTGAGGAGGCCCTCGCTTTGGCCAAGGAACACGGCATCATCACACCCATGCGCGATGCGGCGGGGTTGCTGGCGAAAGTCTACCACCGCGCAGGGAAGTACCGGGAGGCGCTGGAGGCCCAATTGCTCTTCGCGCGACTGCAGGACAGCCTGAACACCGAGGAGAACCAACGGGCCGTGATCGGCTTCGACCTACGTCGCAACTACGAGAAACAAGCGCTCGCCGACAGTCTCGGTTTCGTGGCCGAGAAAGCCGTGCAGGCCAAGGAGATCCAGAAGCAGAAGGTGATCCGCAACGGCTTCGTGGGCGGCTTCGCGCTGGTCGCCCTGTTCGCCGCCGTGTTCTTCACGCAGCGCAACCGCATCAGCAAGGAAAAGGCACGCAGCGAGGAATTGCTCCTCAACATCCTGCCGGAAGAGGTGGCCGAGGAATTGAAGGCGAAGGGCGAGGCACAGGCTGTGCAGATCGATCAGGTCACCGTGCTGTTCACGGACTTCAAAGGCTTCACGTCGCTGAGCGAGAACCTTACGCCACGCGAACTGGTGCGCGACCTCAACGAGTGTTTCAGCGCCTTCGACAAGATCACGGAGAAGTACGGGATCGAGAAGATCAAGACCATCGGTGATGCCTACATGGCGGCGGGTGGTCTCCCTTTGGCCAACACCACGCACGCCGTGGACACGATCAATGCTGCCCTGGAGATGCGCGACTTCATCGAAGAAGGCAAGCAGCGGAAGATAGCGGCGGGCAAACCCTACTTCGAGATCCGCATCGGGGTGCACACCGGACCTGTGGTCGCCGGCATCGTGGGGGTGAAGAAGTTCCAGTACGACATCTGGGGCGATACGGTGAACACCGCATCAAGAATGGAGAGCAGCGGAGCGGTGGGACAGGTGAACATCAGCGAGGCGACGTATGCGTTGGTGAAGGATGTGAAGAAGAAAGGAGGTGAAGAGGCGGCGAGTGGGCTCAACCCGCAACCCGCAACTGAGCTTGCTTTCTCCTTCACTCCCCGTGGAAAAGTACTGGCCAAGGGTAAGGGAGAAATGGAGATGTACTTCGTGGATCGCACTGGGGTGTCACCTGATCATCGATCACCCGCATGAGCTACATGATCGGGACGCTCGTGCGTGGCCCAAACTGGAACTGGTGCCCTATCCAAGTCTTCGTTGCGCAGTGGGCCTGCCCGGTCATCTATAGGCCATCTCAAAAATGCTATTGGAAGCGAGCGAGAGGTATTTCGCGTCCAGGCGAGGCTTGAAAACCGAGCATAGCCGGTAGCTCTGTAAGGCCTTTCACAACGAAACATGGGCGCGAAAGACCCTCGCGCAGCCCAAAGGGTGTTTTTGAGATAGCCTCTAGCCTTGATGCGCGAACGGAACGGCGCAACAACACCGCCCTTGGTTCCGAAGCCCTTGAACGCAACACCACAGGATACGATAACACAGCTTTCGTGCCCTCGGCGACAATGGCTTCGATGAGCTGCATCGCAATACCATCGGTGATCACACCACGGCCTGTGGTCGCTCCGCACTTTCTCCATCCGCCCCGGGTGCAAGAACAGTGCGCTCGGCACCATGTCCACCCCCATCCATTCACTGAACAACGCCACGGCCATCGGTTACGCCGCCATGCCCACCGCAAGCAGCCGCCTCAACATCGGCACTAGCACGAAGAACGATCCTGCCAGAGGGTTTGACACATGGCAGAACCTGAGCGACCTCGGCAAGCTCCCCATCGGAAGTACTACCATTTGGAGGATCAATTGCGGCCGAAGATGCGCGGCGATCTCCCAGGTCGCCACGAGAGACCTGTTGCAAGGCCGAAAGCGTAGACCGCAGGGAGCGCAGCTACCGAGGGCTGGGCCTGCGGTATCCATCTCTCGGAGAAGGCATGGGGAAAAGAGCAAGCGGGTCGGCGGGCATTGGATGTTCAACTGATATACGGTGAGCTGCGTATTACTGCTCGTACGTGATGAACACCTTCATCGGCTTGTTCAGGATGCTGGCCGATGCAGCGGCTACGGTCTCCACAGCGATGTTCGCTCCGGTGACGGTCCAGCGCAGGTAATAGCCAGTCAATGCATAGTTGTCAGGTACGAATTGACCGGCCGCATATTCCACCATCAGTTCCACGGAGAGGATCTTGTTACCGACCAAACCATGGGGCACCCACAACACAGCACCTTGTGTGGTGGGCGTGTTCACGGTGATCTTCTTCGTCCGGATCGCAGGTGCATCGGAGCCCAGCTTGGTGTAGCCGTTCACTTCCAACGTCGCCGATGGGGCCGACACACCGATGCCCACATTGACAGCGTTCGCACCAGTCCCGCCCAAGACCATACTATTGGGCGATAGCGCCTGCGCGGCTTGGCCAATGGCCGTGCTATTGGCGCCCACCACTCGTGTGCCATACCCCAGTGCCACACTGTTGGCGCCTTCTGCCTGAGCTCCATACCCCACAGCTACCGCGTTGTCGGCATACGTGTAGCACTGCGGACCTAGGTTCGTGGTGTTCTGCAAACCAGACCAGATCGGTCCACATTGATGCCCGATCGCGACATTACCACTCCCTGTGATGGTCTGGGACCCAGCGCCGCTACCGAGTACTGTATTGTTGTTGCCCGTTGTATTGTTCGCTAATGCGGCCGAACCTAAAGCAACATTATAGGCACCCGTAGTGTTGTCGAACAGGGCGGACCCACCAGCGGCCAAATTCCCATATCCCGTTGAATTGCTGGCGAGGCACTCGCTCCCGACCGCGGTGTTGCCAGAGCCGGAGGTGGTGTTCTGCAAACAGAATACACCGATGGCCACATTGGAACTGCCCGTCGTAGCGGCCTCAAACGCGTGCGAACCGACCGCCGTGTTGTAAGAGCCGGTGGTGCACAGTTCGCCTGCATGGGCACCGATCAGCGTGTTCTGTTGTCCACTAACGATGGATGCACCCGAGCGATACCCGAACGCGGTGCTCCGCAAGAAATGGCCCAGGTGTCCGCCCGGTTCGTTGTTCACGCGGAAATCCAGCCGCGCAGCGTCCGTGGTGCCGATGAAGTGCGTGCCTCCCACGAGGCCGGCATTCCCGGTGGTGCGCCAAGCGCGCCCGTTGCTCAATGGCACCCACACCAGGCCATCGAAGAACCAGAACTCCAGAAAGGAGGTGTCAAAGACCAACAACCCCGTTGCTGGCACAGGGATCCCCAGCCGCTCAGTGGTGGTCACACGTGGAATGAGCAGCCCTCGCTTGGAGCCCACGATCGCGCTACCATCGATATCGAGCAATGCGCTTGCATTCGGTGCTGCGCCATTCACGTTGATCCCTACGCCCTGGCCGATACAGCATGTTCCGGCATGGACTAAGGCAAGGGAGATCAGGGTCGTGCGTATCATGTTCCGTTCGGTTCGGTGGGCCAAATGTTCATCGGCTCACAGGGCATGCACCATACCATCTTCGTCATAGGCACATTGCGTTCACCCATCAGAACAGCGTCATACCATCCACATGGTATGGCGCCGTTCTGGAGGCCACACGCACCTTTGCCGAACAAATCCCTTCACCATGAATACCATCGCCTTCCTGGCCTTTCTCATGGGCATCAACAGTGCCCCCGCACCTGTGCGACCGAACAGGGCCGATGGGCCACAGAAACCGGATACCGTTCAGCGAACACCGGAAAAACCCCACGGTGCACCTAAACGCGGAGGCTGGGATCGCAATTGAGCGGGAGCGTGAGGCCCTCCGCGAATTCCGGTAAACTCGCTCCATGCCCCGCCACCTCCGGTTCAAACGGCACTTGCTCTTTCTTCAAGAAGGGGAGCGCATACGTGTGGTGCGCGATCTGAACGACGGGGCATCGCTACCAGCGGGCCATGCGTTCCAGCTGTTGCTCGGCGTACTGAGTGGAACACCTCAAGTAGAGTGGGCCAGGACCGAACTCGCGCAACGCCTTGATGTGCCCTTGGCCCTGGTCGATGCACTGATCGGCCGACTTGAGGACCTGAATCTTGTCGAGTACTTCGATCCGGAGATCGTTGGTAACGATCGTTACGATCGACAGCTGCTGTTCTTCGATGCCCTGGCTCCCGTCAGTGACCACCATGATTCCCTGGCCAGGCAACAACGATTGAATAACGCCCAGGTGCTCATCCTCGGCTTGGGAGGCATCGGCCATCAGATCGCTCAATCTCTTGCGGCAGCGGGCATCGGAACCCTTGTGCTGGTGGATGGCGACATCGTGGAAGCAAGCAACCTGAACCGGCAGATCCTTTTCTGCCCAGATGATATCGGCACGCCCAAGGTGCATGCGGCCCGCGCGGGTATCCTGCGCATCGCGCCGAATTGCAACGTGATGGCGCAGGAAAGATCCATCAACAGCGTAGCCGAATGGAATGACCTGATGGCCGCATGCCCAAGCGTACGGCACATCGTACTGAGCGCCGATAAGCCCGTGCATCTCGTGAACTGGGTCAGTGAAGCACGCATCGCGTTCAACTATCACTTCATCAAGTGTGGGTACATGAGTACGCAGGGTTTGATCGGCCCCTTGCTTGGACCGGATACACGCAGCTACGATGCCCTCTTCAGTTCGTGGGCGCCGTTGATCGATGCTCAACCGGAGTGCATCGCCACGTTCAACGCCCGTAGCATCGCCCCAACCATGGCAGCCAGCAACGCCATCATGGCCAATATCGCCGCGCTTGAACTGATCAAGCACATCACTGGTGCCGGATCGCTCAACTTGCGCGAACAACGCCTCCTTCTCGACCTCAACGACTATTCAACGAAGATCGGCTGATATGGCAGGTAAGCTGTTCCAAACCATCCTTGCTGGGTGCGCGTTCCTTATTGCGCCACCCTGCTCCGCCCAGGAGTTGGACAGCCTGCGCCGCGAATTGCGCGATGCCGTACACGACACCAGCTTCGCACGAACGGCGTACCATCTGGCAAGAACCCACTTCGGTCTCGGGGCTCCGGACAGCGTGGTCATGTACGCGCAGCGCGGCCTGCAGCGCCTAGCGAACGTGCGGATCCCGGACCAGCGCGTTGGATTCTGGCGCGTGCAGCTCTGGCGCATCCGTGGCATGGGTTGGTACACGGCATCCCGCTTCGATTCGTCCATCGTTGCCTTTCAACGGATGTACCACTTCGCAGAACAGCAACACATCGTCAAGGATATGGGGGCCGCTCTTTCCTACCAAGGCTTCGCACTGCGCCAGGTGGAGGACCGAACAGGAGCGATGGACATGGTACTGAGCGCGATCCGGCTGCTGAAAGAGCTGCCTCCTGGTCCGGACCTGGCGAACTGCTACCACGAACTGGCGGTACTCTACAGCGATCTGAACCAGCTCGACAGTGCGATCCATTGGCACACCGAAGCCGGAGAACTCTATGAGGCACAGGGAGACACCCATCACCTGGTGAACAACCTGGTGAACCTTGCCGAAGCATACTTCAAAGCCAGGCGTTGGCAAGAAGCCGATTCCGCACAACACCTCGCAGGCACCCTGCTTCCACGTCACGGCGACCCCACCCAGTACGTACGGTGGGTGGTGGGCGAAGCACGTTCGCTACTGCGGAGAGGTGATGGAAAAGCGGCCGAACACCTGCTCGATAGTGCCATCACACTTGCACATGGGATGGACGAATTCAACGTGGCGTACCACTTGCGGTCACTGCGTTCCTTGGCGTTCGCTCAAGAAGGGCGCATGACGGATGCGTTCACCGATCAGTTACTGGCCCTGGATGCACACGTTACGGACATGGACCTGGGAAAAGTGCGCGCCACCGAAAAGGCCCGGGCGGGGGTTGAGCACGAAAAGATCGTTGCCGTGGCACGAGCCGAAGCCGAGAAAGAAAGAACATTGAAGTGGGCAGCCATTGCCGTCGGCGCTCTCGGCGTTCTGCTCGCCCTGATCCTGTTCCGCTCCTACCGTGCGAAGAGCAAGGCCAACGAAGCGATCCGTCGCGCACAAACCGAACTGGTCCATAGCGAAAAACAACGCGAGGCCGAACTGGTGCGCACCCGTATCGCACGCGACATCCATGACGACATCGGTGCCACGCTGACCAAGATCGCGCTCCTCAGCGGTATGGCCGCACAACGGAACCATGACGAGGCCGGGTCCGGCAGGGTCTTCTCCCGTATCAGTGAACATGCGAAGAACGCGAGCCGAGCGATCAGCGATGTGGTGTGGGCGGTGGACCCTCAACGGGATACACACCAAGGTATGCTCGACCATGTGCGCGACCTTTCACAACGATTGCTCGGTGACAACGGCATCCAATACGCACTGGACCTGATCGCGTTCCGGCCCGAAGCCCAGGTGGAACCAGCCCTGAAACGCGATCTGCATCTGGTGCTGAATGAATGCTTCAACAACATCCTCAAATACGCACACGCGAGATCAGTGCGTGTGAAGTTGGAACTACAGGCCGACTCCTTCGAACTTCGCGTTGATGATGATGGCATCGGCTTCGACCCGGAACAGGTTCACGGCCGTGGCAATGGTCTTACGAACATGCCCGCACGGATGAAACAGCACAATGGCTTTCTCTCCGTGACCAGTGCGCCCGGAAAAGGTACCGCCCTACATGCACACGGCCCGCTGAAATGAACGAACCCCGACCCATGCAACCGGAGGTGCGCGTAATGGTGGTGGAGGATGATGCGGAGATCCGCGACCTCCTGCGCAGGATCCTCTCCGACGATAGGTCCATCCGTTTCATCAAGGCATATCCCAATGGCGGATCATTCCTGGCGGATTTCAACGGGGAGGAAGCCGACGTGGTCGTGATGGACATCAACATGCCTGGAGTGAACGGCATTGAATGTGTTGCACGTACCAAGCCCTTGTACCCCCAGGTGCAGTTCATCATCAGCACGGTGTTCGAGAATCCGAACTACATCTTCCAAGCCCTCTGCGCCGGAGCCACCGGTTACCTGCTGAAGAGTCTCAGCGCTCAGGAGCTCGTACCCGCGATCCACGATGTGGTGCAGGGGGGGTCTCCCATGAGTCCGGCCATCGCACGCATGGTGGTCTCCAGCTTCCAGGGACAGGCCCGCGTCTCCATCAGCGACCATCACCTCACCATCAAGGAACGTGAGGTCGTGGACGGTCTCGCCGCCGGCCTGATGTACAAAGAGATCGCCGACAAGGGTGGCATCAGCATCGGTACCGTGCGGGTGCACATCCGCAACATCTACGAGAAGCTCCAGGTGAGCAGTCGGCACGAGGCCGTGAAAAAAGTATACCCCAGCGCCTGAGCCACGGCCCAACTCATGCCCCCCCTGCACCTCCGGATCAGGGTCCATCGCCGTTGTGTCGCGTACCACTTGTATGGTATTGTACGCATCGGCCCAGAGCCCGATCTTGCACCTATGCGCCAGACCTCCACACCCGCCGTATTCTGGCCCTTGGCGCTACCCCCAAAGCAACGGAGGTGTTCTCCCATGCCCGGTACGCTGCTCTTGCTCTGCTTTGTGGTGGCGGCGCACAACACCACGGCCCAGACCACCTTCCGGTGCTCCGCCATCAGCGTGGTCGTGAACAATGGTACACATCTCGTGGTCGAAGGCGATGTCCTGCTGAACACCGGTGCCCTCTTCAACAACAACGGCATTGTCCATGTGGAAGGCGAATGGGACAACAGCAGCGGCGGAGCGGCCACCACCACAACGAGCACGGGCTCCGTGGTGCTGTATGGTGGAGCACAGGACATCAGCGGAGCGGACATCACCGACTTCCGCAACCTGGAGATCAGTGGCGGAGACAAAACACTGCTGGTGGATGCCCATGCGGGGCGGGCTGCTGCCGCCAACGGTACGCTGAACCTGAACGGCGCCATACTGCGCTTGAACGGCCACTCCTTCACCGTATACAACCCCGCCAGCAGCGCGGTCGTGGACAATGGAGGCAGCGTACGCAGCGAAAGCCCCGACCTGCTCAGCCGGTTCGTTTGGGCCTTGGGTAACGACGTAGGGGCACACGTGGTCCCCTTCAGCAACGCGACCGGTGCGATCCTTCCGTTCTCATTCACACCAGGAGCCGCGTTCCCGGACAACACATTGCTCACGGTGGCCACCTATCCATCCGCACCGGATAACACCCCGTATCCAGCAACAACGAACGAAACCGTTCTGCACATGGCCGGTGTTACGGTGGCCGACAACAGTGCGAACACCGTGGACCGGTTCTGGCTCACCGACCTTCCCAACGCCTCGTTCACCGGAACGCTGCTCCTGAGCCACGCTCCGGCTGACGATGCCAGCCTGGGCGTCGGTCCAGTGCGCGCGCAACGGTGGTTGGAAACAGCAGGCACCTGGCAACCACCGATCCCTGGCCAAACCAATCCCTTCTTGCGCCAGGTGCAGGTACCCGCAGTACCCTTCAGCGATGTGATCAATCCTGCGGATGAACACATCTGGGCCATGGCGTACAATGCCACCCCTCTACCGGTGGAGCTTATCGCCTTCAACGCGGTCGCCGTGGATAATTCCTTCACGCGTTGTACCTGGGCCACGGCAAGTGAACACAACAACGATTTCTTCACCGTGGAGCGAAGCCACGACGCCATTTCATTCGAACCGGTCGGAAACGTGGCCGGTGCAGGTCATTCCAATACGGTTCTGCGATACAACTTCGATGATCCAGCACCCCACCCAGGAACCAGCTATTATCGCTTGCGGCAGACCGATCTTGACGGCACTGTGAGCTACACGTCGCCCATACCGGTGACCTTCACCTCGTCGGTGTCCATCACACTCTTTCCGAACCCGAACAACGGTGCCCTCACCATCCAGCGAACGGACAGCTCGGCCCGTCTTCCGCTACAGCTGGTGGATGCGTCGGGGCGTGTTGTACGGAAATGGGAACTACAGGAGGGCGAAGGTCGGCTGCAGACGAACCTTGACATCGCTCCAGGCTACTATTCCATGGTCTGGCCGGATGGTCATCTGAACTTGATCATCGAGCGTTGACCGCCCGCGCGTTGGTGCACTAGCACCAGGTTCGGTCGGATCCGGGTCCATTGCCCCCGACCTACCACCCGGCATGGCAACCATCCGGTAAGCCCTTCCTTCTTTGCGCCGATCTTCGCCCCATGGCCTATCAGGACCACCTTATACCATTTCGCATTAAGGCGTAGGCTAAAGATGCGAAGGGCTCTTTTCGCAGGACGATACGGCGGGGTCGTTGCGTAGCATGGGCTACGGAACGATCACGACGGAGAAGTCATGCG
>SSGN01000081.1 GCA_008016945.1 Flavobacteriales bacterium | reverse complement strand
GTATCTTCTTCACCCTCTACCTGCTCTTCGCCCGGTACTTCCCGGTGCTGGCGCTGAACGAGGTGAAATCCATCCTGAAGGTCAGCGGCGAGAGCTATAAGAAGGAGGCCGCTAAACACCATCACCACTGATCGACATGGCGAACAAGGTCATCTACGCCGTATATGAGGATCCCGAACAGCTGAAGGACGGGGCGCGCAAGCTGGTGTCCAACGGCATCAAGGTGAAGGACACCTGGTCCCCGTTCCCGATCCACGGCATCGACCCGATCATCGGGGTGAAGCGCACCCGCTTGGCCATCGCGGCCTTCATGTTCGGCATCACGGGCACCTGTCTGGCCGGCTTTGGCATCTGGTACTTCAACATCTTCGATTGGCCGATGAACATCGGCGGTAAACCGAGCCAGGCGTTCTACAAGAACCTGCCCGCCTTCGTGCCGGTGATGTTCGAGTTCACCGTGCTGTGCGCCGCGCACGGCATGTCCATCACCTACCTGATCCGCAACAAGACCCTGCCCGGCATGCCGGCCCGCAACCCGGACCCGCGCAGCACGGACGACAAGTTCATCATCGAAGTGCGCACAGCGGACAACCATGGCCACAGTGCCGAGGCCATCACCAGCCTGTTGCGCGAGACCCCGGTGTTCGAGATCAACGAACGCCAGTACTGAGCCATGAGCACGATCAAACGAGATCCAGCCCTTACCCTTAGCGCCCTTTTGTTGGTGGCGTTGAGCATGGCCTCCTGCGGCGGAGACCCGAACAGCCCCGGTGTGGAGTACATGCCCGACATGTACCGTAGCCCGGCCGTGGAAGCCTACGTGGATTACGGTCAGGACCCTTACCACTTCAGCGAGGAGTTGGCCCAGGAACAGCGCAACACGCCGAGTGCGAAGCTGCCCCCGCAAGGTACCATCCCGTTCGCCGAGGATCCCGCCAAGGTGGCGTACAACATGCCGTATCCTTATCCCGATAACATCGAGGGTTACGAAGCCGCAGGCCTTGACCTGAAGAGCCCCATCGCCATGACGGAGGCTACCGTGGAGCAGGGCAAGGTGTTGTACAATAAGTTCTGCGACCATTGCCATGGGGAGAAAGGTGCCGGCGACGGCTCCGTAGTGAACAACGGTGGTTTCCCGCCCCCCGGCTCGTACAGCGGTCCGTTGAAGGACGTGCCCGAGGGCAAGATCTTCCATGTGATCACCTACGGCAAGGGCATGATGGGCTCGCACGCCTCGCAACTGAACAAGGAGGAACGTTGGCTGGTGGTGCAGTACGTGAAATTCCTCCAGAACGGCGGTAGCATGACCCGCGTAACGGCCGCTGCACCGGCGGTGGCCGCTGCAACACCGGCTCCGGCAGCGAACTGAACTTGGACGACAACGGAACAGCAGCGATGAACTTCAGCATTACCAAACGCGCGCGCAGCATCTCCATCGGATTGATCGTCCTGGGTGTCGTGGCCACCGTGGTGGGCATTGTGGGCGACCATACCGATCATCACCAGCGCACCTGGGCGAACCTGTTGGTCAACGGCTTCTTCTTCTTCGGTATCGGTCTGGGGGCTTTGTTCTTCTTCGCCCTGCAGAATGCCACGGAGACGGCATGGAGCGTGTTGGTGAAACGGGTCTTTGAAGGCATCTTCAGCTTCCTTCCCATCGGGGCCATCGGCTTGGTCGTGGTGTTCGCGGCGGGGAGCATGCATGTGCACCATCTCTATCACTGGATGGATCACAGCCTTTACCATGAGTTCATGGTGGGTGAGGGGCACGATGCACACTATGTGGATGAAGCGGTGCAGGGTGCGGTGGCCAACCCGAATTACGATGTGCTGATCGCCGGGAAGAAGGCTTTCCTGAACCAGCCCTTCTTCTGGATCCGTACCATCGCCTACCTGGCCACGTTCCTGTTCTTCGCCCGTTGGTTCCGCAACCAGAGCCTGCAGATGGACAAGGAGGCCGGCGATAGCCTGAACAAGCGCATGTTGCTCAACTACCGCCGTAGCGCGTTGTTCCTGGTGTTCTTCGCGGTGTTCAGCAGCATCCTGGCTTGGGACTGGATCATGAGCATCGACACGCACTGGTTCAGCACCCTGTTCGGATGGTACACCTTCAGCGGCATGTGGGTGAGCGCGATGATCACCGCGGTGATCCTGGTGCTGTACCTCAAGCGCAAGGGCTACCTGCCCCAGGTGAACAACAGCCATATCCACGACATGGGCAAGTGGGTGTTCGCCATCAGCTTCCTGTGGAGCTACCTGTACTTCAGCCAGTTCATGCTGATCTGGTACAGCAACATCCCCGAGGAGGTCACCTACTTCCAACAGCGTATCAACGAACATCCGGGGCTGATGTGGGGCACCTTCTTCATCAACTTCGCAGTTCCGATGGTGATGCTGATGAGCCGGGATGCCAAGCGTAGCCCGCGCTTCCTGATCGGAGTGGGCACGGTGATCTTCGTGGGTCACTGGCTCGATGTGCACATGATGGTGATGCCCGGTAGCCTGGGTCACCACTTCCACGGCATCGGCCTGTTGGAGGTGGGCATGTTCCTCGCCTTCCTGGGTCTCTTCATGCACACGGTGCTCACGGCCCTCACCAAGGCGCCGCTCACCGTGGTCAACCACCCCTACTTGGACGAAAGCGTACATCACCAGATCTGACCATGGAGAGCCTGCTCCCACATGCGATCACCGTACTGGCCATCTGGGTCGTGGCGCGGCTGTGGCAAGTGCGCCGGTTGTCGGTTCGCTACGAGCGGGTACTGCGTACCAACATTGAACAAGACCGCCCTGTGAAGGGTTGATTACTGAACGAACGATGAGCAAGTTGTTGATCCTGATCGTCGTGGTGCTGGGTGTCCTTGCGATCGCACAGCTGGCCCGCGTGTACGAACTCACTTCACGGTTGCGTGGCAAGCGCGAAGAGGAGATCTCCGATAGCGATAACCGCTTCAACGCCCGGATGATGTGGCTGTTCCTGCCGGTATATTTCGGCTTCTTCGCCTGGCTGATGTGGGCCTATGGCGACAAGATGCTCCCGGTGGCCGCCAGCGAGCATGGGGTCGAAACGGACTGGCTGATGAACTTCAACTGGGCCATTCTGTTCACGGTGTTCATCATCACCAACGTGCTGCTGTTCTGGTTCGCGGGCAAGTACGTCTATAGCAAGGATCGCCGCGCGTTCTGGCAGCCGCACAACAACAAGTTGGAGCTGGCTTGGACCGTGGCACCCGCCTCGGTGCTGGCCGTGATCATCATCTATGGGCTGAACACCTGGGCGGCGATCACCGCGCCGGCCTCGCCCGAAGCGGTGCAGGTGGAGCTCTACGGTCGCCAGTTCGACTGGACGGCCCGCTACCCCGGAGCCGACGGAGGCATGGGTGCCACCGACGTACGCCTGATCAACGGCACCAACCCATTGGGGATCGTCACCCGTGAATCGGTGGCGACACGCCTGGCCGAGTTGGACAAGGAGATCGCTGCCGGGGACAGCACCCTGGCCCACGAGATCATCTCGGAGATCAAACAGGCCGAACTCACCGAACAAGTGGAGCGGTTGCGGCGCCACAAGCAGCGGATCATCAACCTGCGCACCTTGATGGAGCATGACATCGCCGAAAAGGGCGTGGCCAGCACCTACCTGCATGGCGCCGACGATGTGGTGATCAAGGAGTTCCACCTGCCGGTGCACCAGGAAGCCAAGATCATGATCCGTAGCCAGGATGTGATCCATAGCGTGTACCTGCCGCACATGCGGGCGCAGATGAACGCGGTGCCGGGTATGACCACGTTGATCAAGATGACGCCGACCATCACCACCGACAGCATGCGGCTGGTGACCAAGAACGAAGCCTTCGATTACATCCTGCTGTGCAACAAGATCTGTGGTGCCTCGCACTATAACATGCAGATGCCGTTGGTGGTGACCGATGCGGCCGCCTATGACACGTGGTATGCCGAGGCGATGACCAAACCGTTCCAAGCGCCCCCGGCCGCCCCCGCGCCACCCGCCGCACCTGCGGTGGATAGCACCGTCGTGGCCGCCACCGCCACCGGTACCGTAGCTCAGGTAAAGTAGACGCACGAATCGAATAGGGATCAACGACCATGGGTGCAACGACCGCACACGCCGCCGGCCACGGGCACGAGGCGCATCATCACGAGGAGAGCTTCATCTCGAAGTACATCTTCTCGCAGGATCACAAGATGATCAGCAAGCAGTTCCTCGTCACGGCCATCGTCATGGCCTGGGTGGCGGTGATCATGTCCTTGCTGTTCCGGATGCAGCTGGCCTGGCCCGGCGAAGGCTTCGCCATCACCAACTTCCTGCTCGGCGACAAGTGGGCCCCCGGTGGCGTCTTGGACCCCAACATGTACCTGGCGCTGGTCACCATCCACGGCACCATCATGGTGTTCTTCGTGCTCACCGGTGGTCTTTCGGGCACCTTCGCCAACCTGCTCATCCCCTTCCAGATCGGGGCGCGGGACATGGCCAGTGGTTTCCTCAACATGCTCTCGTACTGGCTGTTCTTCATCAGCAGCATCATCATGCTCGCCTCCCTGTTCGTGGAGGGTGGTCCGGCCAGCGCCGGTTGGACGGTCTACCCGCCCCTGAGCTCCCTGCCCCAGGCCATGCCGGGTTCTGGCCTGGGCATGACCATGTGGCTGATCAGCATGGCCTTGTTCATCGCCAGCCAGCTGATGGCGGGTCTGAACTACGTCTCCACCGTGCTCAACCTGCGCACCAAGGGCATGAAGATGACCCGCATGCCGCTCACGGTGTGGGCACTGTTGCTCACCGCCGTGGTGGGTATCCTAAGCTTCCCCGTACTGCTCAGCGCCGCCCTGCTACTGATCATGGACCGCTCCTTCGGCACGGCGTTCTACCTCAGCGATATCTACATCGCCGGCGAAGCGTTGGACCAGACCGGTGGCAGCCCGATCCTGTTCCAGCACCTGTTCTGGTTCCTGGGCCACCCCGAGGTGTACATCGTGATCCTGCCTGCCTTCGGGATCACCTCGGAGATCATCTCCACCAACGCCCGTAAACCGATCTTCGGTTATCGGGCCATGATCGGCTCGTTGATGGCCATCGCCTTCCTGAGCTTCATCGTGTGGGGCCACCACATGTTCGTGACCGGCATGAATCCCTTCCTGGGTTCGGTGTTCGTGTTCACCACCCTGTTGATCGCCATTCCATCGGCGGTGAAGGTGTTCAACTACATCACCACCATCTGGCGCGGGAACATCGTCTTCACCCCGGCCATGTTGTTCAGCATCGGCCTGGTGGCCACCTTCATCGCCGGTGGCCTCACGGGGATCATTCTGGCCGATAGCGCACTGGACATCAACGTGCACGACACCTACTTCGTGATCGCCCACTTCCACATCGTGATGGGCATGAGCGCCATCTTCGGCATGTTCGCGGGGATCTACCACTGGTTCCCGAAGATGTACGGCCGCATGATGAACACCAAGCTGGGCTACCTGCACTTCTGGATCACCTTCGTGTGCGCCTTCGGGGTGTTCTTCCCCATGCACTTCATCGGCCTGGCCGGTGCGCCGCGCCGGTATTACAGCTACAGCGAGTTCCCCATGTTCGATGGGGTGATCGACCTGAACGTGCTGGTCACCGTGTTCGCCATCATCGGCGGTCTGTCGCAAGCGGTGTTCACCTACAACTTCTTCTACAGCATCTACCGCGGGCCCAAGGCTCCCCAGAACCCCTGGAAGAGCAATACGCTCGAATGGACCACGCCGGTGGAAGCCATCCATGGCAACTGGCCCGGTCCGCTGCCCGTGGTGCATCGCTGGCCCTACGATTACAGCAAGCCTGGAAAGGCCGAGGATTGGGTGAGTCAGATCACCCCGCTGGAAGAAGGCGAGGAGGAACATTGACCGAAGGCCAATGGACCTCTGCGGCGTCGACCCCACTGGGTCGACCTACCCCGCCGCTGGATCGGCATCTATCCACAACACGAGCGAATGTCCGCATCTTTGGATGCGGACATTCGCGTTTCATGCGAACGATCATCCTCCTGCTCGGGCTCTGTGTCGGCTTCCCTGCTCGTACACAGCTGTTGGATAGCATCGCACTATTCACCCGGGAGGCTCCAAGGCCGATCATCCGATTGGATATGAAAGGCTCGTTCGTGAGCAACCACAGCGCGCGCATGGTGGGCGTGAAGCTGGGGCTGGAGCACGCGCGGCGATTCCAGTATGGTGCGGGGTACAGCTTCCTGTTCAGCGCAGTGGAACGCGAACGCCTGGTCGATGGCCTGGGCATGAAGGATACACGACTAAGACTGGGCTACCTGAACGCCTATGTGGACTACGCGTTCTACCAACGCGGACCCTGGGAGGTGCGCATACCGGTGCAGATCGGGGTGGGCCGCGCCTCGGTGGTGTACCGCGATGCCGATGACCGGACACAGGTCTTGTTCCGTTCCGGGGTGATCATCTACGAACCGTGCATGACGGTCCAATATCGTTTCCTGCGGTATTTCGGGGTTGGTGCCGGTTGGGGTTACCGCCTGGTGATGCGTACGCGGCACAGCCTGGATGAACGCCTTACCGCACCGATCTACACCTTGGGGCTGCGCATCTTCTTCGAGGACATCTATCGGGACATGAAGGGGTGAACCCGGACGGCGTTCGCGCGGGCGTGCGAGGGCCTGGGTTGCAGCCAAGTACCGGCGGAGCATGGCCACCGTTACCTTTGGGCACATGGCCGAAGGCTTCGATGTCCGCACCGAGCAACGTTCCTCTTCCGACAAGGAGATGGAACAGGTGCTGCGTCCGCGACAGTTCGAGGAGTTCGCCGGGCAGAAGGCCGTGACGGACAACCTGAAGGTGTTCGTGCAAGCGGCCAAACAACGCGGCGAGGCTTTGGACCATGTGCTGTTGCACGGGCCTCCGGGGCTGGGTAAGACCACCCTGGCCAACATCATCGCACAGGAGATGGGGGTGGGCATCCGCATCACCAGCGGTCCGGTGCTGGACAAGCCCGCGGACCTGGCCGGGCTGCTCACCAACTTGGAGGCGCACGATGTGCTGTTCATCGACGAGATCCATCGCCTCTCGCCGGTGATCGAGGAGTATCTGTACAGCGCCATGGAGGATTACCGGATCGACCTGGTGATCGATGCGGGTCCCAACGCGCGCACCGTGCAGATCGCGCTCAACCCGTTCACCCTGGTCGGTGCCACCACGCGCAGTGGCCTGCTCACGGCACCGCTCCGGGCACGCTTCGGCATCAACAGTCGCCTGGACTATTACGATGCGGTCACCCTCAAGGGCATCATTGAGCGCAGTGCACGCCTGCTTAACGTTCCCATCGTGAACGAGGCGGCGCACGAGATCGCGCGGCGCAGCCGGGGCACCCCGCGGATCGCCAACGCCCTGTTGCGCCGGGTGCGCGATTTCGCACAGATCCAGGGCAACGGCGAGATCGACCTGGCCATCGCCCAGTATGCGTTGAAGGCGCTCAACGTGGATGCCCATGGCCTCGATGAGATGGACAACAGGATCCTCGGAGCGATCATCGACAAGTTCAACGGCGGGCCGGTGGGGCTGAACACGGTGGCCACCGCCGTGGGTGAGGAGGCCGGCACCATCGAAGAGGTGTATGAGCCCTTCCTGATCATGGAAGGCTACCTGCAGCGAACCCCGCGCGGGAGGCAGGCCACCGAACGCGCCTACAAGCACCTGGGCCGCGTGCCCAACGCGAAGCCGGGGAGCCTGTTCGAGTAGGGCGCTACCGGATCAGTTCCTCGAAGAGCCGTTGCACGGTATGGTCGAGGTCGTCGCACTTGCCCGGATGCGGACGGGAGGTCTGGATGGCGCTGCTGCGCACGGCGGTGAGCCAGCGGAACCGCGAGGGGATGTCCAGTGCGGCGATGGGCCCGCCGGTGGGGTCGCCATGAGCGATACGCTCGAAGGCACACAGGTTCGACCGCACGTCCTCCGGGTCCGCATCCCAGCGGAAACAGGCCGCGCGTTCCGGGTCCAGTTCGATGCGGACCTTGATGTAGCGCGCATGTTTGGAGAAGAGGATGATGCCCACGTTGAGGAACTCTTCGCGTGTGAGCACGGGTACCACCCGTATCACGGCATACTCATACACGTGCAAGCCGGGCATGCTCCGCTTCGGTGCTAAGGGTTTGTGCACGGTCCATTCGCAGGTGCAGGAAACGCTTGTAGATGCTGCGGATCCCGGCCGGGTCCAGCTCCGTTTCCGGCCATTGGAGCCACACGTCCGGCAGCAGGTCCACGACCCGGTCGATGTGCTGCGCCGTGATGCGTTCAGCGGCCAGTGCCGCCGCCTCTTCCAAGCGTGTGGCGAAGGGGAGTAGCACGTGGTCCTTCACGTGTGGGAACGGCCCGGTGGCGTGGTGCTCCCAGTTGTCCCAGGCATGGTGGAAGTAGAGGCAGGAGCCATGGTCGATGAGCCAGAGCTCTTTGCGCCACATGAGCATGTTGGTGTTGCGCACCGTACGGTCGATGTTTGTGAGCAGGCTGTCCAGCCAGACCACGAGCGAGGCTTCCAGCGGATCCACTGCGGTGACCGAGGGGTCGTAGGTGATGGCACCGGGTAGGAAGTGAAGGGCCACATTCCGGCCGGTGCTGGCCTGCAGCAGGTCCTGTATCTCCTCATCGCCCTCGGTGCGTCCGAGGTCGGCATCCAGTTCGGCGAAGACGATCTCCGGAACGCGGAGTCCGAGTGTGCGTGCCAGTTCGCCCCCGATCAACTCGGCGATCAGGGCCTTCGGGCCGTGCCCGTTGCCACGGAACTTCACCAGGTACTTGAAGCCATCGTCCGCATCGGCCAGGCCGGGCAGGGAGCCTCCTTCGCGGAGAGGCATGATGTAGCGGGTGATGTGAACGTGGCGCACGGCGGCAAAGTAACATCGTGCGCCCCTGAGCTACCTTCCGCCCATGCACAGCGCACAGGAGAAGGCCGATGCCATCAAGCGGAAGGCCCATGAACTGGGTTTCCTGGCCTGTGGCATCGCGCGTGCGGGGTTCCTGGAGACGGAGGCCCCGCGCTTGGAGCGCTGGCTGCGCGAAGGGCGGCATGGGACCATGGGGTACATGGCCAACCACTTCGATCTGCGGTTGGATCCGCGGTTGATGGTGCCCGGCGCACAGAGCGTGATCAGTCTGGCGTACAACTACCACACGCCACCCAGGCAGGAGGATCCGAACGCGCCGAAGATCAGCACCTACGCCTATGGCCGGGACTACCACAAGGTGGTGAAGAAACGGCTGAAGCCGTTGTTGGCGTTCATCCAAGAGCACTACGGCGATGTGGCCATGCGCACCTTCGTGGACAGTGCCCCCGTGTTGGAGAAGGCCTGGGCCGCACGGGCCGGCATCGGCTGGCAGGGTAAGCACACCAACGTTATCCGGCAGGGCGTGGGCTCGTTCTTCTTCTTGTGCGAGGTCATCATCGATCTGGAGTTGGCGCCCGATGCACCCGTGGCCGACCATTGCGGCACCTGCCGGCGCTGCATCGATGCGTGTCCCACCGAGGCCATCACGCCATACGCGGTGGATGGCAGTCGCTGCATCAGCTACCTCACCATCGAGCTGAAGGAGGCCATCCCTGCCGAGTTCGCCGGTAAGCTCAATGAGTGGGCCTTCGGCTGCGACATCTGCCAGCAGGTGTGCCCTTGGAACCGGTTCAGCACGCCACACCACGAGCCGGAATTCATGCCCAAGCCCGAACTGATGGGCCTGACCAAGGACCAATGGCATGGCATGACCGAGGTGGTCTTCGACCGGCTGTTCGAGGGCTCTCCGGTGAAACGCACGAAATACGAAGGCCTCAAGCGCAACCTGCGCTTCCTGCACGCGGGCGAATGACCGATCAGCTGCGCAACGTGGTCTGGAACACCTCCACGATCACATCCTTGTAGATGTGGCCGAAGGTGGCCAGGCACCACGCTTTGAGCACAAGCTGATCATGCTGCCCAAGCCAGCGGCGGGCTTTGATGAGTTCCTTCTTGAAGAGCCGCTTATCGAAACTGACTTTCTGGAGCACTTGTTTGCTGAACTCCATCATCTTCCTTCCCTGGTCCATCATCACGGTTCGGCTTTAACGAGGTTGAAGGTACTACGGAAAGCGATCGTCGGTACCGCCGGGGGGTGGATGGTTATCCACGATCCCGGTTCCCGGGTATCTGGATCAACGTGTACTGGAGCGGTAAGTATGCCCGAGCTGCCAAAAAATGTTGTCAGGGCTGGTGCTTGCGTTCCTCGGCTTGCATCACCTCCTCGGTGGCGGCATCGTAGATCCACGCCACGATGTACAGGTTGGAGGTGTTCCACGCCGGGTTCAGGCCGAAGGCCGGTGTGGTGATGGTGACCGAATCGCCGGCCGCTGCCGAACCGGAGATCAGGGTCTCGCCCCAGGTGCCGTTCAGGTTGGCACGAAGCATGTGGCGATGGTCGTAATCCTCCACGTCGGGTGGGGTGGCTTCCGAATCGAGCTGCCAATCCACCACATGGTCCTCCACGAGATAGACCACGATGCGGTGGTCGCCTTGTACATCGTTCACGAAGCGTACCCGGACCTCCGCGCTGATGTCGCCCCCTTGAACGGTGCTGTTCAGGATGCGGAGGTCGAAGGGCGAGGGTTGGCCGGCGATCTCGGCCACGGCGGAGCCCCAACTACCCTCGGAGACCACCACGCTGTTCTGGAACGATCTACGGCTCACCAGCCCGGCGGGGAAGAAGCTCACCCCATAGGTCTGCTGGTAGGTGGTCCCTGCCGCGGTGCGGTGGTCCGAGTCGTAGAAGCCATCACCGATGGGGGCGTAGGGCGCGGCGAATCCGCCCGCATGCACACCCACCAGGATCAGGTTCTCTCCGAAGAGGTCCTCCTTGAGGGACTGGGCGATGCGCGCGGCACGCGGGCAGTTGTTGCAGCGGTGCCCGGTGATGTCCTCCAGGAGCACTTTACGCACCACCTGTTGCGAGGTATCCGGTCCGCCGTTGCCCGTGGTGGGCGGTGTGGGGTCATCGATATGATCGCAACCGGGCAGGGTGGCGAGGATCAGGCCAAGGACCGGGAGCAGGTGTCGGGTACGCATGGCTTTAGAAGGTGCTGGTAACGGACAAGGTAAGGCCATTGGCCGCGGGCACCTGGCGGCACACCCCGCCCACACAGAAGATCCCCGCGCGTTGGCGACCATAGTTCACTTGGAATCGGTTGCCGCCACGGATGTAGCCCACCGAACCGATGGGGTAGTGCACGGCCTCGAGCCCCTTGGCTTCCAGCTTGGCATCGCCCACGTAGTTGAACTGGTCCATCGCGGCCAGGAACCAATGGGGGCTGAAGGTGAACTCGGCCAAGGCGGTGGCCCAGTTGCCGTGGTCCTGTTTGGTGCTCAGGTGTTGAAGTTCGAAACGCACCGAGTTGCGGTCGGTGAAGTTGTGAAGCCCTTCGAGGATGACGATGTCGGCGTGCACCGCAGGCTGGCCGGGCTTGCCCTGGATGATGTCGATATCGTACCACACGTTGAGGTAGGTGAGGGCCAGTTCCCAGGTGCTGCTCACCTTCTTGCGGATCTCCACGTTCATGTCCTGGAAGTAGCGGCGGCTGCCCGGGCTGAGGAAGTTGGTGCGGTATCCGAGGCGGGCCGTGGTGTCGTCCACCGCGCCCAGGCGCGTGGTGTCCAGGGCGTGGGCCACCGAGTAGTTCAGGGCCACCTTGGTGCCGTACTTGCCCCCGAGGCGGGTGCCCTTCTTCCACTTGTAGAAGAGTTCGCCTTGGGCGGAGACCTCTCCGTTGGGCTGGGTGGCATAGGGGTACAGGGTGGCGGGCAGGTTGTAGGTATGCTGCTTGGCCAACGGTGGCAGGAAGTTGATGTTGAGGTCGAAGGGGGTGGCGGCCGCGCGGTCGCTCTGGAAGAACATGTTGTCGTAGCTGTGCGCGCCAAGGGAGAGGCCCAGCCCCTTCACGGAGTAGGTGGCGTTCACCAACAAGGCTTGGCCTTCCTTGTAGATGAACCCGTTCTTGTTATTGGGATCGTTGATCTTCTGTGCGTATTCGGCATAGAGGTTCCACCGCGGGGTGGTGAAGTTGGCCCTGGCCGACCAGGCGCCCACGTTCTGCGGGAGCACCAACAACGGATCGCGATCCTCTTGGAACTTGCTCACGAAACCACCGCCGATGATCAGGTTGTTGACGCTGGTCCAATTGGTATCCAGTAGTTCGCTCAGCGACAGTTCCGCATCGATGCCACGCACGGTTCCGGGACCTTTCACGGCTTGGTTGGCGAAGCTGAGCCGCTGTTGCCCGATGAAGCCCTTGAGGTACACTCCCTTGGTCGGTGCGTATTTCAGGCGTATGCCGTCCATGGCGTTGTCCACGCCCAGGTAGCGTTCCTCGTAACTGCGGAAGATCATGCCCTGGCCGATCTGCTCGAAGAAGTTGCCCACGGTGACCTCCAGGTCGCTCTGGTGGAATTTGGCGTACCGGTACCCGATGCCGCTGCCGGAATAGGCCATGCCCGCGGGGTAGCCCACCAGGGCGGGAGTATAGCTTTCGAACCGTGCCCCTGCTTCGAATGGGCCGTTGGTGTAGATCAGGTTGGCCCAGGCGTTGGCTGCCAAGCGCTGGTCGGGCACCACGGCACCGATGGCGGAATCCACGTTGTAGTACTGCGCATCGGTGCTGAAGTTGCCGTGGATGCGGCCACCCTCTTGTGCGTGAAGCGTGGAAAGGAGCAGCAGGGTGGCGAGGAGCGAACCGACCCGCTGGGCTACGTGTGGTAGGGGCATGCCGTAAAGATCACTTCTTACCCACCAGCTCGCGCACCTTCTGGTACAATTCGTTCTCGTCGCCGGGCTCGTAGTTGTTGTGTTGGTACACCACTTCACCCTGGCCGTTGAGCAGGAAGGTGTGGGGCACGTTGTTCACGTTGAGCGCGCGTTTGAGGTCGCCGTTGGGGTCGAGGTACACTTCGTAGTCCCAATCCTGCCCGTTCACATAGGGGGCCACGCGGGCCATGCTTCGGGCATCGTCGATGGAAACGGCGATCAGCTTCACGCCGGTTTCCTTCTGCCAGGTGTCGTACTTATCAGCGATGGTGGAAAGCTCGCGTTTGCACGGTGCGCACCAGGTGGCCCAGAAGTTCACGATCATGGGCTTGCCGTTGTTGCTCCAGGTCTTGGTGTCCACTTTCTTACCGTCGAGGCTTTGCAGGGTCACCGAGGGGAGCCTGGATTGTGCTGCGAGGAGAACGGGGAAGGCCACGGTGAGCAGCACGGAGAGGAGGTGTTTCATGGGTCTTGTGGGTTGAAAAAGCGGGAAGGTCGCCGCCAGCAGATGCGAACATCGTACCGGAGTCGACCTTCCCGCAACAGGGGCCTCTTTATTTGGAGAGGTTAACGGTGCGGCTGGCGCGGAAGCCTTCGGCGGTGATGTTCACGAAGTAGATACCGTCGGTGAGATGGCTCAGGTCCAGGGAGGTGCGCTGCATGCCATGGCCGATGGCCTTGTTCTCGGCGTACACCTGTTCGCCCAGCACGTTGGTCACCACCACTTGGGCGTTGCCGCTATGGGGCAGTTCCAGGCCGATGTTCACCAGCCCGTTGGTGGGGTTGGGGTAGAGGGCGAAGCCGTGCTCCTTGATGTCCTCCTTCATGCCGATGGCCACTTCCATGGGCAGGATGGCGGCCTGATGCACCTTCTTGGTGCTGGTGTTCTGCACGAAGGCCACCAACGTCAGGTGGTCCATGTCGGTCCACAATTTGTAGTTACCCTGGGCCGGGGCACCGGCCACGAAGGTGTAGCTCAGGTCCACCGTTTGGCTGCTGCCATCGGTCAGGGCGTTCAGCACGGTACCCTGGCCATTGGGGAACATCTTGCGCTGCACATAATGGAACACATCCTGGGTAGTGGTGGAGGCCGGATAGTTGTAGCTATCCTCCACGGCCACCACATGCAGCTTATGCGCCCCGGTGAACGAATTGGTGAAACAATCCACGGTGGCGGTCACGTTCACGGTGTATTGGTCCACGGTGTAATCCAGGTCGATGTTCACGAAGGCCGGCTTGGAGGCCTCGAATTCGAACATTTCGGTGCCGTAGCTGGTCAGGCCCGATCCGTTCAGGAAGAGGTCCGGGATACCGGTAACGCCGTAATAGGATTTCCGGGTGTTGCCATCGGGGTTGTAGCTCGGGTCGTTGCCGGGGGCGGGCCAGTTCATGTGGTATTTCACGGCGGCCACGATGCTACCCTCGTGGTTGGTGTTCAGGCTTTCGAGGAAGGGGCCGTAATTCACGTTCAAGCTGGCGCAGGGGTCGCAGGTGGAGCTGGTGAACTGCTCCATGAGCAGGGTGCGCTGCACGGCGTTCGAGGCTACCACGCTGACACTGGTGGCGAGCGTGTCGTTCGTGTTCACTAGGTCGTTGGCACCATTGATATTGCCCACCCATTGGGTGATCTCGAAGGTGCCGTAGTCCGCCACCCAAGGCACGGGGTGGTTGAAGGTGTATTCTTCACCCGGAGCGATGTTGGCGTTGACGGTACCCACCACCGCGGCCCCGCCGGCCACGCTATAGTTCACATCGAAGCTGGTGACCGCCGTGGTGCCGAAGTTGTGGACCACGCCAGAGATGGTCTGGGCGCCAATGGGGAGCTGGGCGTGCAGTCGATGGTCGATCATGGCCAGGTCGCGTTCCATGGGCGTGCCGGTCTGGAACATGGTCGATTCGGAGGCCCCGAACGCATCTCCTTCCGCCACGACCGCGCCACCCATGGTCACGGAGTAGGAGCCCATGCCATATTGAGCGCTGCTGATGCCATCGCCGTACTCATCGTAAATGGTGAACATCACCAGGGTATAGTCGGCGATGCAGACGCTCACTGCGGGTTGCACAGCGGTTCCGGGAGAGGCGAGGTTGGTATAGGGGCCACCATCTTCGAACACCGTGTTCCCGGTGATGTCGGTGAGTTCCCAAGTGGTTTCGGTACCGTACTGGTCCGTGGTGATGGCCACGACCACTTCGGTTTCGCCAGGTGCACACTGGGCGTGTAGCGTGGCGGGAAGCAGGGCTGCGAGGCCGATCGTTGCTGAGAGTAGTATCCGTTGCATTGAGGTTCAGTTCGGGCTGATCAGTACCGGGACGTTCCGATGCGACATGGCCACGAGGCCAAATGTATCCGTGTCGGGGATCGGGACCACCAGTGATCGGTGAAACGCTTGGATTCCCATTGGGGCAGGTGTGGCGGCACCAAGGGCACCATCGGCGACCCGGAAGGTGCCCATATCCACTACCTTTGTGCCAAGCTCGGCGATAGGGCGCTGGTGGTTCGACCGGCACTGCCTTGGAAAGTGGTGCCATCCGCTCTATCGCTGAATGCATGTGGAACCCGATCGATCCCAACCCCATGGAACTACGCTACGCTTTATCCATCCTTGGCCTCGCCACGCTCACCGTGAACGGGCAGGATATCATCACCCTGCATGACGGTGGTGGCAACGTGGTGAATGGCACCACGGTGCGGTACTATGGCACTGCCGATGCATCGGTGGAAGAAGTGGCCTTGCACGCCACCTTGGTCTCCGGTCAACGCGAGATCAACGTTCGCCGCTATGAGCTGACGGTGGATGCCAACACCCAGAATTACTTCTGCTGGGGCATCTGTTATGGTCCGCAGGATGCCGGTGCCATACCGGTCTGGAATTCGTTGCCGATCCATTCACTGCAGATGCAGGCCGGGGTGGAGGTATCGAATTTCAAGGCTTACCACGTGCCCATGGGCGTGCAGGGTGTGAGCACCTACCGTTATGTCTGGTACGATGTGGCGATGCCGACGGATTCGGTGTGGGCCGATATCGAGTTCCACAGCGGTACGGTGGGCATGGCCGAGTTGGCCAGGTCGGTGAACCTGAACGTGTTCCCGAACCCTTCCAAGGGTTCCGATGTGCAGTTCGATGTGGACCTGGCGGAGATGAGTGGCACGGCGGCGTTGGTGATCCACAATGCGGTCGGGCAGAAGGTGCGCACCTCCACCCTCCGCACTGGCCAGCCGGTGGCGCGCCTATCCACGGAAGCCATGGCACCGGGTCTTTATTTCGCCAGTGTGCAGTACCAAGGGCGTACACTGATCACCCAGCGATTCGTGGTCAGCGGCCGCTGAGCGAGCTGATCAGGTGGGAAGCCAGTGCGGGGATGCCCGTGCTGGCTTTCTGCTTCCAATGCGTACCGTGCCATCGTCCGGTAGGTGGCTCGCCGGGGTCCACCAGGTGCAGGGCGGCGCCATCCGGCAGGTAGCCCACGGCACTGGCGGCGGGGTACACCTGGAGGGAAGTGCCCACCACGATCAGGATCTCGGCTTGGGAGACGAGTTCGATGGCCCGTGGCATCAGCGGCACCGCCTCGCCGAACCACACGATGTGGGGTCGTAGTTGGGATCCCATGGGGCATCGATCGCCCAGGGAGAGTGATGGCCCGTTGATCGGAGTGACCAGGGAGGGGTCGGCCGTGCTGCGGGCCTTGGTCACCTCGCCATGCAGGTGTAGCACGCGGGAGCTCCCGGCCCGTTCGTGAAGGTCGTCGATGTTCTGGGTCACCACATCCACATGGAACCAACGCTCCAGTTCGGCGATCGTCCGATGGGCTTGGTTCGGTTCGGCGGCCAACACCTGGGCGCGGCGCAGGTCGTAGAAGTGCAGCACCTTGGCGGGATCTTTTCGCCAGGCTTCGGGGGTGGCCACCTCTTCAATGGGGTATTGCTCCCAGAGCCCATCGGCATCGCGGAAGGTCTTCAGGCCGCTCTCGGCGCTCACCCCGGCACCGGAGAAGAGCACCAGCCGTTGTCGTTTCATGATGGCCTGCCACCGGCATCGGGTCCGGTAGCGGGCTTAAGGTAGCTTGCCGATCCACCGAAGCGGTTATTTTCGCGCCTCCTTGTTGGACCTTACCCGTACGCTCATCGCAGCACTGTACCCCTAGACATCATTGAACCGACCCGGCGCAGGGGACAGGATGATCGACAGCCTGAACGGAGATCTTTTGGATACATCCATGGACCACGTGGTCTTGGAGTGCGGCGGCGTGGGCTACCTGGTGCAGGTGCCCGGAACGGTGCTGCAGGCGCTGCCGACGAGCGGGCGTGTTCGGTTGTTCGTGCATTACGCGGTAAGCGTGGACGTGCGGTCGGGAAGTAGCGAGCATCGGCTGTTCGGCTTTCTGGATCGCGAGGATCGTCAGCTCTTCCGCCGGCTGATCGACGTGCAGGGCGTGAGCGCCACCATCGGCATGTCCATCATGGGAGCCCGATCGGCGCAGGACATCCATACCTCCATCCTGCTGGGCGACGAATCGATGCTGAAAGGGGTGAAGGGCATCGGTCCCAAGTTGGCGCAACGCATCATCAGCGAACTGCAGGGGAAGCTGGCGGCGGTGCCCATGCCCTCGGGGCGCGGTGCGGTGCCTGGGGGCAATACCTTGAAGGCGGAGGCGTTATCGGCACTGATCTCCCTGGGGTTGGACCGCATGAAGGCCGAACGCGCGTTGAACGCGGTACTGAAGGAGAACGAAGGTGGTACCCCGGCCGTGGAAGAGCTTATCCGACTAACGCTCAAGAACCTTTGATCACACGCGTGTCACCCCTGTTCCATCGCGCCCCGCTCCGGCAACCCGGCCGCTCGCTGTTGCGGGTGATGCTGGCCCTGGTGGTGGCCCTGGTGGCCCTGGAAGGGCATGCCTTGGAGCTCGCGTTCGAGGTGTTGCAGGTGGATTCCCCGGTGAACCTGCAATTCCCGATCAGTGATCCGTTGACCCCTGGCGGGGCTACGGGAAGCGGGATCAACCTACAGGATCCGACCAACATCCAGAACGATGTGCAGTACGATCCCGTGAGCGGCCAGTACATCATGCGCAGCTCCGTGGGTGGCTCCTTCGACTACCGGCCACCCATGAGCATGTCCTTGGAGGAATACCTCAACTACGACATGGAGCGGAGCATGGACAACTACTGGTTGGACCGTGTGGAGAAGGACAGCGAGAGCGCGCAGAAGGCGCTGATCCCCGCGATCAAGGTGAGGGGCGAGGCCTTCGACCGGATCTTCGGGGGCAATACCATCGACATCAAACCACGTGGTTCGGCGGAGGTGATCTTCGGGGTGAACATCAGCAAGACGGAGAACCCGCGGATCCCCATCGACCAGCGGCGGATCACCACCTTCAACTTCGACCAGCGGATCCAGCTGAACCTGGTGGGCAACATCGGCGAGAAGCTGAAGATCAACACCAACTACAACACCCAGGCCACCTTCGACTTCGAGAACCAGGTGAAGCTGGACTATACCGGTTACGAGGACGAGATCATCCAGAAGATCGAGGCGGGTAACGTGAGCCTGCCGTTGCGGGGCACCTTGATCCAAGGGAGCCAGAGTTTGTTCGGGTTGAAGACCGAACTGCGTTTCGGTCGACTCACGGCCACGGCCATCTTCAGCCAGGAGAAGGGGCAAAGACGGAATGTCACCACACAAGGCGGGGCCCAGACCACCACCTTCGACATCAAAGCGGACGAGTACGAAGCGAACAAGCACTACTTCCTGAGCCACTACTTCCGCGACCGGTATGACCAGGCGTTGCGTACCCTGCCCACGGTGAACAGTGGGGTGGTGATCCAGCGGATCGAGGTGTGGGTGACCAATACACGGCAGGACTTCCAACAGACGCGGAACTTCGTGGCTTTCACCGATCTGGGCGAAGATGCCAGCGCGGCTTCCATCGCGGCGGGCAAGTTCAGCGCGGACCTCCCTCCCGGGCTGGTGCAGGACCGGCCCAACGTGATCGTGTCGGACAACAGTGCCAACACGCTCTATCAGACCGCGAGCCAAGATGCAGGAATCACGGGCTTCGTCAACTCCAGTCAGGCGCTGCAAGGCATGGGGCTGCTGGCGGCGCGGCACTTCGAGAAAGTGGAGAGCGCACGGTTGCTCACGGCGAGCGAGTACACGGTGAACACGCGGTTGGGCTTCATCTCCCTGAACCAGTCGCTGAACAACGACGAGGTGCTCGCCGTGGCCTACCAGTACACCTTGGATGGCCAGACCTACCAGGTGGGTCAGTTCGCACAGGATGGCACCATCACCACGGACGACCCCACACAGCCCACACAACCTCAGACCGGCCCGCAAGGTACGGAGGCCCTGATCCTGCGCCTCTTGAAGGCCACCATCACCAACCCACGGATACCGCTGTGGGACTTGATGATGAAGAACATCTACTCCCTGGGGGCGTTCCAGGTGAACCGCGAGAATTTCCGCCTCGACCTGTTGTACAACAACCCCACCACGGGGGTCGATGTCAACTACATCCCGCGCGCTCCGCTGGACCAGATCCCGCTGATCCAAGCGTTGGGCATGGACCGGTTGGACCCCAACAACGCGCCGAACCCCGACGGCATGTTCGACTTCGTCGATGGGGCGGCCACCACGGGAGGTACGATGAATGCGCAGACCGGCCGCATCTACTTCACCTCCTTGGAACCCTTTGGCAGTTACCTGGATCAGCAGCTCGTAGGGGTGGATCCGCAGATCAAGCGGACCATCGTATACCAGCAGTTGTACGATAGCACCAAGACGGCCGCACAGAACATCCCGGAGCTGAACCGGTTCAAGCTCAAAGGCAGTTATCGCAGCGCGAGCAGCGACGTGATCTCGCTCAATTCGGTGAACATACCGCAGGGCTCCGTGGTGGTGACCGCCGGTGGCGTGCGCCTGATCGAGAATCAGGACTACACCGTGGACTACAACCTGGGCAGGGTGCGGATCCTGAACCAGGGCATCCTGGAGAGCGGCACCCAGATCAACGTGGCGTTGGAGAGCAATTCCTTGTTCAGCATCCAGACCAAGACCCTGGCCGGGGCACGTTTGGATTACAAAGTGAACAAGGACCTGGTGATCGGTGGCACCATCATGAACCTGTACGAACGGCCGCTGACCCAGAAGGTGAACGTGGGTGAGGAACCCATCAGCAACACCATGGTGGGTGTGGATGCGAACTGGCAGACCAAGTCGCAATGGCTTACCGACGTGGTGGATAAGCTGCCCTTCTACGCCACCAAGGCGGAGAGCAACATCAGCGCCAGCCTCGAAGGTGCGTACCTGATCCCCGGGCACAGCCGTGCCATCGGCAATGCGGGCACCAGCTATATCGACGACTTCGAAGGCAGCGTGAGCGTGATCGATCTGCGCACCCAGAGCCTATGGTTCCATTCGGCGGTGCCCCAAGGGCTGCCGTCGTTGTTCCCCGAGGGCGACCTGGTGGGCGACCTGGGCTCGGGCTACCGACGCGCCCAACTCTCGTGGTACGTGATCGACCCGTTGTTCTTCCGGAACAACAACCTCACCCCCTCGAACATCAGCAACAGCACCGAGATCCGCAGCGACCACCGGCAGCGCGAGGTGCTGGAGCAGGAGGTGTTCCCCAACCGACAGCTGGCGGCGGGCACGCCCACCAACATCCCGGTGCTCGATCTCACGTACAGCCCTGGTGAGCGGGGGCCGTACAACTTCACCCCGACCTTGACCGCCGATGGTCGGCTGCCCAACCCGGAGAACAGCTGGGCGGGGATCACACGCCGGATCACCACCACCGACTTCGAGGCCAGCAACATTGAAACGGTGCAGTTCTGGCTGATGGACCCCTTCTACAATGCGAGCAACAGCATGGGGGAGCCGGCCACCAACGTGAACAGCCTGAACAGTACGGGGGGCGACCTATACATCGACCTGGGCAACATCAGCGAGGATGTGCTGCGCGACGGGCGGAAATCCTTCGAGAACGGCCTACCGAACGATGCCTCCGACGCCGCATCGGTGTACGACCAAACACCCTGGGGGGTGGTGCCGGCCACCCAGAGCGTGGTGAACGCGTTCGCCATCACCGAGTCCAATAGCAACCGGTATCAGGATGTGGGCCTCGACGGCCTGGGCAGTCCAGCGCAACAGATCGCGGGTCGTAACGAGAGCGAGTTCTTCAGCAGCTATCTCAATGATATCGTTGGCATCGTGACCGACCCCGGAGCCCTCCAAGGGATCCAGTCCGACCCAGCGAACGACGACTACCGGTTCTTCCGGGGGCAGCGGTACGATTCCGAAGGGGCGGACATCCTCACCCGGTACAAGCGGTTCAACGCACCCGAGGGCAACTCGGTGACGGACGAGGACTCCGACGAGGACTACCCCACGCAACAGACCACCCTGCCCACCACCGAGGACATCAACCAGGACCAGAACCTGGGCGAGAACGAGAGCTATTTCCATTATCGGATCCCGTTGCGCCCCCAGGACATGGTGGTGGGGCAGGGCTTCATCACCGACCGCATCCTGGCCACGGCCAACACCCCGGAAGGCCCCAAGCAGGTGTACTGGTACCAGTTCAAGGTGCCTGTTCGGCAACCCACCAGCGTGGTGAACGCCATGCAGGACTATCGGAGCATCCGCTTCATGCGCATGTACCTGCATGACTGGCAGCAGCAGGCCACCTTGCGTTTCGCGCGGCTGGAGTTCGTGCGGGGTGAATGGCGCAAGTACCTGCAGAGCATGGAGACACCAGGTGAGGTGCCGGGCGGCGACCCCGATCCCACGGTGTTCCAGATCGCGGCGGTGAACGTGGAGGAGAACGGTAACCGCACACCGATCAACTATGTGCTGCCACCGGGTATCAACACCGAGGTGGATGTGGCCAGCGCCAACCTGCGTAACCTGAACGAACAGTCGCTCCAGTACAAGGTGTGCAACCTGCGCGATGGCGATGCGCGTGCCGGGTTCCGCAACGTACAGTTCGACATCCGGAGCTACAAGAAGCTGCGCATGTACATCCATGCCGAAAGCAGCGACCCCAACGCCCCGATCGAGTACGGAGACGCCACGGTGTTCATCCGGCTGGGGAACGATTTCGACCAGAACTACTACGAGTACGAGGTGCCGGTGAAGCCCTCCACGTTCTACAACCGCGATCCGTACAACGTCTGGCCGGAGGATAACAATGTGATCATCGAGTTCGCCATGTTGAACGACCTGAAGATCCAACGGGACCAGAGCGGAGCCTCGCGCACCGATCGGTACCAGGGTACCGATGGCAACCGGCGGATCTTCGTGAAGGGCAGCCCCAACCTGAGCCAGATGCGCACCATCATGATCGGGGTGCGCAACCCCAAACGGGACGGCACCGAGGCGAACCCGTGGAAACAGGATGATGGCCTCGCGAAGTGCCTGGAGGTATGGGTGAACGAACTGCGTCTGACCGACTTCGACCAGAGCGGGGGCTGGGCGGCCCTGGCCCGGGTGAACGCGCAGCTGGCCGACCTGGGCAACATCAGTGTGGCGGGTAACTACAGCACACCCTTCTGGGGCAGCATCGACAAGAAGGTGAGCGAACGCCAGCGGGAGACCAAGTATGGCGTGGATGTGAGCGCGAACCTGGAGATGGGCAAGTTCCTGCCGGAAGAAGCCAAGGTGCGCGTGCCGTTGTACGTCGGGTACTCCGAACAGATCAGCAATCCACAGTTCGACCCGCTGAATCCGGACATCACCTTCGCCGATGCCACGCGCGCATTGACACGCGAGGAGCGCAAGGAACGCCTGAAGGTGTCGCGCACCTACACGCGCCGCCGAAGCATCAACCTCACCAATGTGCGCAAGGAGCGCGAGCAAGGAAGCAAGGAGCAGTTCTTCGACGTGGAGAACCTGAGCTTCAACTACGCGTACAGCGACCAGGAGTACTACGACATCAACACGGCCTTTGAGAACACCCGTACGTACCGGGGATCCATCGCTTACCTCCATACGCCGAAGCCCCGGCCGATCGAGCCGTTCGCGGGGATCGGCGTGGTGAGCAAGAGCAAGTGGCTGAAGCTGGTGAAGGACTTCAACCTGAACCTCGGGTTCAAGCAGGTGAGCCTGCGCACCAGCGTGGACCGCATGTACATGGAGCGCTTGGTGCGGCCCAACCCCGATATCGAAACGCTGCCGCCACGTCCCACCTACAACAAGAACTTCAACTGGAACAGTCAGTACGGATTCCGCTATGAGGTCACCCGCTCCTTGAAGCTCGACTTCAACGCCAACAACCTGGCGTACATCGGAGAAACGCCGGGGCGCGTGAACTCCAAATACCGCGACGAGTACACCCAGTGGAAGGATAGCGTGATCAGCAGCATCAGGGGCTGGGGCGACCCCACGCGCTACGACCACACCATGGCCGTGACCTACACCCTGCCGTTGGACAAATTCCCACTGACGGATTGGATCACCGCGAACACCGGTTATACCGCAGGTTACCAATGGGACCGGGCACCACTTTCGCAGGACAGTCTGGGGGCCACCATCCAGAACTCGCAGAACATCTCGGTGAACGGCCAGTTGAACTTCGTGAACCTGTACAACAAGTCGAAGTATCTGAAGAAGATCAACGACAAGGGCAAAGGCAGGTCCACGGCCGGTAAGGGATCCACCAAGGCCAAGCCGGCGAAGACCGATAGCACGGCGAAGGCCGCACCGGCCATCAAGATCGATCCGTTGGAAGGTCTGGCCCGCGTGCTGATGACCTTGCGGAACGGGACCATCACCTACAGCCAGACCTCGGGGATCCTGCTGCCGGGGTATGCGCCGCGGACCAACATCATCGGCATGGACAATTTCGGTGCGCCAGGCTTCGGCTTCGTGATGGGGCAGCAGAACCACGATCTGAGCGGGGACCTGGTGCGCGACTTCGCCACCTCCGCCGCCGCACAAGGCTGGCTGGTGCGAACGCCATCCATCTTCAACCCGTACACCAACACCCGCAACGAGACCATCAATGCCCGGTTGAGCCTGGAGCCCTTCCGTGGCATGCGCGTGGAACTGATGGCCAACCGCACCAAGGCGGAGAGCAGCAGCAGTTACTTCCGGTACAACCGCGAGGAGGAGCGCTATGTGAACGATAGCCCGCGTGACCAGGGGAGCTTCAGTGTGAGCATGATCAACTGGCGCACCACCTTCTCCAACGACAATGCGGACTTCGTGAACCAGGTGTTCCAGGATATGCTCGCGAACCGTACGGTGATCAGTGGACGCATGGGGCAGCAGGTAGGGGCGGCCGTTGATCCCGAGACCGGCTATGCGGATGGATTCGGCCCCACCCAGCAAGACGTGGTGATCGCCTCCTTCCTGGCCGCCTATACGGGAAAGAGCGCCGATAACGTGGAGCTGAACCCGATGAAGTTGATCCCGGCACCGAACTGGGATGTGACCTACGATGGGTTGACCAAGCTGCCGCTGTTCGACAAGTGGTTCCGCACATTCACCGTGAAGAACAGCTACCGCAGCACGTTCAACGTGAGCAGTTTCCAGACCAACTTGTTGTACATCGAAGATGCCGGCGTACGTGACCTCTCCGGCAACTTCCTGCCCGAGAAGCAGATCAGTGTGGTGACCATTCAGGAGGTGATGCGCCCCCTCATGGGCTTCGACGGCACCCTGAAGAACAGCCTGCTGGCCAAATTCGAATACAACCGGGATCGGAACCTGAGCCTGAGCCTCACCAATAACCAGGTGACCGAGGTCCGCGGCAAGGAGTTCGTGATCGGGAGCGGTTACCGGTTCAAGAACGTGAAATTCCCCTTCGCCATCGGCGGCACCACCCCAAAGAGCGACCTGAACCTGCGTGTGGATCTGAGCCTGCGCGAGAACGCCACGGTCATCCGCAAGGTGCAGGAGCAACAGAACCAGCCTACGGCCGGCCAGAACATCATCTCCATCAAGACCTCGGCGGATTATGTGATCAACGAGCGGTTGAACGTGCGGGCCTTCTACGAACGGGTCATTAACACCCCGGTGATCTCCACTTCGTTCCCATCGGCGAACACCAACATGGGCATCAGCCTGCGTTTCACCTTGGCGCAGTGATCCGGGGGGTGAACAGCATGGCGCGGATCGCACGCACCTCGTACTTTCGCCCACACATCCAAAGGCTCTCACCAGACCATGAACACCCCTGCTGAACTGCGTTACTCCAAGGACCACGAGTGGATCCGGGTCGAAGGCGACACCGCCATCATCGGTATCACCGACTTCGCACAGAGCGAGTTGGGCGACATCGTTTTCGTGGACATCAACACCGAGGGCCAGGAGCTGGCCCGCGAAGCCGTGTTCGGTACCGTCGAGGCGGTGAAGACCGTGAGCGACCTGTTCATGCCCGTGAGCGGTAAGGTGTTGGAGGTGAACCCAGGTCTGGCCGATGATCCTGCTTCCGTGAACACCGATCCCTTCGGAAAGGGCTGGATGGTGAAAGTGGCCATGAGCGCACCAGCGGAGTTGAACGACCTGCTGACGGCCGACCAGTACAAGGCCTTGATCGGCGCGTGATCGGATGACACGGTCGCTGCGGCTGGCCGTCGCTTGGGCGTTGTTGATCGCGTTCCTCTGCCTTACCCCGGGCGAGGAACTGCCCCAGTGGGAGTGGGCCGATCTGCTCCGGGTGGACAAACTGGTCCACGCCCTCATGTTCGGCGTGCTCACCTTCTTGTTGGCCTCGGGTTTCCGCAGCAGGCCGGGCAATCCATGGCCCGATACCAAAGTATTGGTGGTCGCAGGTGTGCTATCCTTCGGGTATGGAGGTCTCATGGAGTTGCTCCAGGGCATACCCGGCTTGAACCGCCAGGGCGATCTGGTGGACCTCACGGCCAATAGTGTCGGGGCACTGCTGGGTGCTTTCCTGATCCATCGTGTTTGGGAAAGGCGACATGCGACGGAATAGCCAACGGAGGATCGGTATCTTTCGGACCAGCCCGGAATGATGTCCGGCGTTGCCATGGCTACGAAGACACCGACCGCCCCACTCCGGATGCCTGAAACGCGCACCGCGCCCGCCATCGATCAGGTGGGCATCGAGGAGCGTGTGGCCCGCATCAAGACCCGCAGCATCAAGAAGGAGACCAAGGTCCAGGGCATGAAGCTCGCCCTGAGCATGATCGACCTCACCACCTTGGAAGGGGCCGATACGCCGGGCAAGGTGCAGCAACTCTGCTACAAGGCCATGCACCTGCACGACCGGTTACCTGGGTTGCCCACGGTGGCGGCGGTGTGTGTGTACCCCTCGTTGGTGAAGGTGGCCAAAAAGGCGTTGGGCGACAGCGGCGTGAAGGTGGCCAGCGTGAGCACGGCCTTCCCCAGTGGCCAGGCGCCCAGGTCCGTGAAGATCGCCGACACCAGGTTCGCCGTTAACGAAGGCGCGGACGAGATCGACATGGTGATCAGTCGTGGTCGCTTCCACAGCGGCGACCACCACTTCGTCTTCGACGAGATCGCGGCCGTGAAAGAAGCCTGCGGTGACGCACGCCTGAAGGTGATCCTCGAGACCGGCGAGCTGGGCACGTACGACAAGGTGCGCCTGGCGAGCGACATCGCCATCGCCGCAGGCGCCGACTTCATCAAGACCAGTACGGGAAAGATCAATCCGGCGGCCACCATGGAAGTGACCCTGGTGATGCTGCACGCCATCCGCGACCACTACCTGCGCACCGGACAGATGATCGCCATGAAACCCGCCGGCGGCATCCGCAAGAGCAAGGAGGCCCTCCACTACCTGATGATGGTGAAGGAGGAGCTCGGCCCCGAGTGGCTCGATCCGCATTGGTTCCGCTTCGGCGCCAGCAGCCTGGCCAACGACATCCTGATGCAGCTGCAGAAGGAAGCCGATGGGAACTACCAGAGCGCGGACTACTTCAGTGTGGACTGAGGAAGCGGGTCACAGGATCATCACCAGGGTGCCGGCGATGATCAGTCCCGCGCCGATGGCGGTCTTCACGGTGACGGCCTCGCCGAGGAAGACGACCGCGAGGACCATGGTGAGCGCCACGCTCAGCTTATCGATCGGGGCCACCTGGGACACGTTGCCCAACTGCAGGGCCTTGAAATAGAACAGCCAGGAGAGGCCGGTGGCCAGGCCCGAAAGCACCAGGAAGAACACGTCCTGCCTGGGGAGCGTGCCCAGCCCCTTGGCCTCGCCGCGGAACCATACGATGCTCCACACCAGCACCAGGATCACGATGGTGCGGATGCCGGTGGCGACGTTGGAAGGGATATGGGCCACGCCCTGTTTGGCGAAGATGGCCGTGAGGGAGGCGAAGAAGGCGGAGAGCAGGGCGTAGGTCCACCACATGACATGCAGGGCTTGTGCTCTCAAAGCTATCGCGAACGGACACGCGGAATGGGGTGCAACAAGGTGCCTGTTCCGACGATCCGCGTATCGTAGGGATGTCGGCTCCATGCCAGGTATGCGTTGCTGTGTATGGGAACCAACTGGTGTTCCGCAGTGTTCGGGTACCGTTCGCACGCAGCGTATCCGGAAGCTTGGGTCCGAGTGGCCTGTGGTGGGAATGATCCCGGTGAACGGGGCGCCATCTACCGGTGCATACGGTCCTGCTTGTCACCGTGGCCGGGATCGCACGCACAAGGTGCTTCCCATACCACGGACAATTCGACGGAGCGATGCGTTGGGCGCTCCGAGTGGGCTGTTCGTTTTCTCCGTACCGGGAGAAGTCAGTCCATCTCCGGGAGCACCAACAACGGCATGGTGGTGTGCAGGGCCATGCGTTTGGCCTTGCTCGCGGTGAAGAGGCGTTGCCAGAAGCTCTTGCGGCGGTGGATCACCGTCACCAGCTGGATACGACCCTCGCGAGCCAGGTCGTCCAGGGTTCGGGTCACTTCATCGCCAGCCACCGTTACGAAGCTGTGCCGGACGCCCGTGAGCAGCGCACTGAGCTTCTTCCTGTCTCCGCGAACATCGAAGGCCGCGGTATTGGTGCGCACATGGGCGATCACCACTTCGGCACCGGCGCGTTGGGCCATGACGATCAGCGGGGCCAAGGTGTCCTGGTCCATGGGGCCGCCATCGTCCGCGAGGAGGATCCTCTTCAACGGGGTCGGCTTCCATTCGGAGGGTACGGCGATCACGGGGACTTTGGCGCCCATCACCACGGCGGTGGTGTTGCGACCTACCAGCCCGTAGTTGCCTTCCCCTTGAGTGCCGATCACGATCAATTCGCCCATGTCGCGTTCGGCCAGCTCGTTCAACGCATCCACCAATTGGAAGGACGACTTGCGCTTGGCGAGCTTCACACCTGGTGCATGGGCGCGGCAGCGCCGCTCGAAACGGCGCAATTTGTTGATGGCTTCGCGTTCCGTGTCCATGGATGGAACCAATGCGTTGCGGTACGCGGTCTTCAAGAAGGTGTGCACCAAGGTGTATCGACTATCCTCGGTGCCGAACAAGGCGAATGCGAAACGTGCGGCGTTGAAGGAAGTGTCGCTGTTGTCGGTCGGGAGAAGGATACGGTACATGGTCGCTATGAGTGTGATGCCTCAAGTAATGAAGATCCGAGAAGATCCGGGTTGACAATGATCAGTTCACACGCGCCTCGGTTGATGTTGCTGGTGTGCACACACGGTATCCAGGGTTCGCAAGGCGATGTGAACGCACCAGGATGGACTTCAAGGTGCGCACGCCATGGTGTTGAGATGAACGACCTGTATGGTGAGGTGCCGGAGCGTTGGATCCCAGGCAGCGCGACCATTGGCCGCCATGTTAGTGGTGGTGATAGGGTGGGTGCTTCGCCACTGCACAGATGTCCGGCGGCATGTTCATTTTAGCGTAGCCACGACAAGGACGAGCCCGAAGATCACCGTGGGCGCGATGGCCGCCGCCGCCGCCACGCCGTGCTGTCCCGTGCGCATGAGATGGATGCCGATGGCGATACCAATGATGCCCAACAGGGAAAGACCGAGCATCCAGAGTTTGATCGTGCGGATCTGCGCGGGGGTCGCGTTCGCGCCCATGCTCATGCAGAACACCACGGCCATTAGGGTGGAGCAGGCCGTGCAGAGCATCGCAGCGATGGGGAGCAGCATCTTCATGGATGGAAATTACGCCAGGTGAGGAAGGTGGGGTCCATCGCTGTTCACATCCTGGTAGAGGTTGGGTCGTGACCGAGCTCGCGCACGAGCGCTGCATGGAACCGGTCCCGCTCTGCGGAGAGCGCAGCACCTTCACCACCGCTGGTGGCCCAGCTCGCATAGGTGTCCATCCAGGCAACGGCTTTGTTGAAGTTCTCGACCGCGCGTCGATCATCACCGGCATGCTGGAAGAACCGCATCCGGTGCGCGTACATCTCGGCGATGGACGCAGCGGAACCGATGTGCAGCACGGCCTCCCGGATCACCCGTTCCGCCTCTTTGGTCCGTTCGGCCTCCATGGCGGCTAAAGCTCGTTGCCACCACTCGGGTCTGCTTTTGTCCGATGGTCCAGGACCCGTAGCAGCGGAAGTCGTCATGTGCTCCGCGCTCACACCGTCGTCGGAACCGGTGTTCGGTGCGGGCTCGCCCAGCTCGAAGTAGGTGCGCATGTGGCCGTTGCGGGGGCCATCCGCCGCCTTCAGATCGAAGACCAGGTGCAGGGTTCCTTCCCCGCGTTGGATGTCCAGGTGGATAGCCATCCGGAGTGGATCGAACCTGATCGCGCACAGAACACCCTCGTCACCGGCACGCATCGCCACCCCCTTCGCGTCGGTGAAGTCGCGGGCCACCTTCACCCGGTGGCCGATACGGAGGTGATCGATCGTCGTGCTCATGAGGTCGGTTGCGGCCGGCCAAAGATCATTCCTTGTTGAGTAAGGGGCGAACTGCCCATCTTCGCTCCATGCGTTCCACCTTGCTCGGCCTTTGCCTGGTCCCCGCGTGTGCCATCGCGCAACCGTACACGTCCTACTTCACCGGCAACACGACGGATGTGGCCACTACGCCATTGGGCGGTCTTTGCCTGATGGGTGGCGCCACCGAAAGCGATCCCGCGATGGTCTGGTTCCTGGAGCGGGCCTCGGGCGGCGATGTGCTCGTGCTTCGCGCCTCCGGCAGCGACGGCTATAACGACTACATGTACTCGGAGCTGGGCGTCACCTTGAACTCCGTGGAGACGATCGTGTGCAACAGCGCATCGGCGTCGAATGATCCGTATGTCCATCAGCGGATCCAGAAGGCCGAGGCCATCTGGTTCGCCGGTGGCGATCAATGGAACTATGTCTCCTACTGGCAGAACACGCCGGTGGACAGCTTGGTACGGGAGGCCATCGCACAGCGCAACATCGTGATCGGCGGCACCAGCGCAGGCATGGCCATCCTGGGCGGCTATCGTTTCACCGCGCAGAACGGTGCCGTCGCCAGTGCCACCGCGCTCAACAACCCCTACACACCGCAGGTCACGCTGGACGGCAGCACCTTCATGAACGCCCCGGGCATGAACAACGTGGTCACCGATTCGCACTTCGACGATCCCGACCGGCGCGGGAGGCTCTTGACCTTCATCGCCCGGTCGTATGCGGACAACGGCACACCCGCCTTCGGCCTGGCCTGCAACGAGTATGTGGCCGTGTGCATCGGCGACGACGGCATCGCGCACGTGTACGGCGACTATCCGAACTACGACGAGTTCGCCTGGTTTGTGCAGGCCAGCTGCGATGTGATGCTGCCGCCCGAGACCTGCGGGCCGTGCACACCGCTCACCTGGGACCACAACGGCCTTGCGGTGAAAGCCTGTAAGGTGCCGGGAACGCAGGCCGGCATGTACACCTTCGACATGAACGACCGCAAGACCACCAACGGCGGCCTGTGGGAGGATTGGAGCGCGGTGGCGGGCACGCTGGTCACGGCCTCCGGTACGGCACCTGCATGCAATGTGGGTCTGGCGGAAGCTGCACGGCCCGACTGGCGTTGCATCCCCACGGCGGACGGTATTCGGCTCACGGGAATGACCGCCGCAGCGCGCATCGAGCTCGTCAATGTTTCAGGCCAAGTGATGCCTTGTGCCATCACGCGTACTTCCGATGGTGCCTTGGTGCACTGGGAGCACAACGGGCTCGTTCTCGTACGCGTGATGGATGCGCATGCCGTGGAGTCTTTCCGGGTGGTGCGGTAGAGGGCCGGGCGATGCACGGAGCCTGACGCGCACGCCTTAGCTGCCTCCAAAGCACCACGTTGACCGGCAAGCGGCACTCCAAGCGCTTCCTGCTCGCGGCTTCCCGCAAAGTCGCGGATCTTCGCGCCATGCCAAAGCGGCTCATTGCGCTCATTCTTGGGATCTACTTCACTGGCAGCGTCCATCCGCAGGCCACCGACAGCCTACGTCGTGCGTGGAGCACATGGTCCGGTGGTGCGCAGCAGGTGCATGACACGCTCGGCGTGCGTTGCGCTTCGGACCTATCAAAAGCCCTGCAGGAGGAAGGCGCCTTGGACAGCGCGCTGATCTATTCGGCGAAAGCCATCGCACTTGCCGAACGCGGGGTGGAAGCCGGGCGCGGTGCCCAACGCACGGCATGGCTCCGGCACCGCATGGTGGCCGAACGCATGCACGCCGCGCAGCTCTTCTTCCTCAACCGCTACCCGGAAAGCATCGAGGCCATCAAGGCCTACCTGGCCACGGCGGAAGAGTTGCAATTGCCCGAGGAGATCGGTGCGGCCTACAACTACCTCGGCTACTGCTGCACCACCATGGAGGATCTGCCCAGCGCCCTCAAGTGGTCGCGCAAGGCCATGGAGACCATGCGCGGTATCGGTGGCGGTATCGACCTGGCCAATGCATGCACCGGCCTGGGCAATGTGCTGGATGAGATGGGCCAGTACGATAGTGCCATGGTCTACCTGCGCCAGGCGATCGCGTTGCACAAGGAACTGGACCGGCCCAACAACCTCGCGGCCGCCTATTTCTCCGCGATCGAGACCTGGCGCCATTTGGATCAGCCCGATAGCGTTGCGGCCTACCTCGCACAGGTGAAGCCGCTGGTGGACCTGCTGGACCAACCGCGCAGCCACATGCACTATTTGAGCCTATTGGGGCAGTACGAAGCCGAACAAGGGCTTACCGGGAGCGGCATCGCACACCTCTTGAAGGCCGACACGCTCGCCGTGGAGATCGAGGACCACCGCTCACGCCACTACATCAACCGCTCGTTGGCACTGGCTTATGCGACCGCAGGCGACGCCCGCAACGCCGCCTCCCGCGCCGACCTGGCCGATGCCGAAATGAAAGAGGACATGGGCTTGGAGAAGGTGCGCGCGGTGAGTGCGGCACAGGCCAGAGCCGAACAGGAGAAACAACTGGCCACGGCCGAAGCCAATGCCGAAGCGCTGCGCAAAGGCCGCTGGTTCGCCTGGGCCTTGGCCGGCGGCGGTGGGCTCGTGGCCTTGCTGTTGGGCGTGCTGTATGTGCAGGGACGACGTAGCGCGCAGCGCCTCGCGGCCGCGCAGGATGAACTGATGCGCCTGGAGAAACAACGCGAGGCTGAACGCGTGCGCATGAACGTGGCGCGCGACATCCACGATGAACTGGGCGGCTCGCTCTCGAAGATCGCCTTGCTCAGCGACCTGGTGCAGGGGAACGGCGCGGGCGAGGAGAGCAAGGATAGGCTCCGCTCCATTGCCGACCATGCGCGGCAGGTGCGCGGCTCGTTGAACGATGTGGTGTGGGCTGCGGATCCCACCAGTGACCATGCAGGTGCCTTGCTGCAGCACATCGCCGACCGTGCGCATCGCCTATTGGACGGCACCGGAGTGGAGCTTCAGCTGGACCTGCACGCCGCGGATCCCGCGCAGCCCTTGGGCCCGGCCTTCAAGCGCGACCTGTCCATGGTGGTGAAGGAGGCGCTGAACAACGCCCTGAAGCACGCGCGGCCCACCAGCATCGCCGTGCGTTTCCACCTGAGGGGATCGTACTACGAATTAGCTGTTTCGGACAACGGACAGGGACTAGGGCACAGCCCGACCGATGGGGGAAACGGCATGGCCAACATGCTGGAGCGTATCAGTGCGCATGGCGGCACGTTCACTGTTCGCGGCGCGGTGAACGGGCAGGGCACGGTGGTGGAAGCGCACGGTGCCTTCAACGGAGCGTAGTTTGCGACGATGAAACGCATCAAGGTGGCCATCGTGGAGGATGATCGCGACTTCCGCGAGTTGCTGCAAGCGGGCATGAGGAACGATGCGGGCATCCACGTCATCGCGACCTTCCCTTCCGGCGATCGTTTCCTGGCCGGCTTGGCGGACCTCGATGCCGACGTGGTGGTGATGGACATCAATATGCCCGGCACCAGCGGCATCGATTGCGTGGCGAAGGCGAAACCGCAAAAGCCCGCGATGCAGTTCCTGATGAGCACCGTGTTCGAGAACCCGGCCTACATCTTCCAGGCCTTGTGCGCGGGCGCCACGGGCTACATCGTGAAAAGCGCACCGGCCAGGGATCTCATCACCGCCGTGCATGATATCCATGCTGGCGGCTCACCGATGAGCCCCGCGATCGCACGCGCCGTGGTGGCTTCGTTCCAAGGCGCGGTTTCGCCCCGCATCAAGGAGGAGCAGCTCACCGCCAAGGAACGCGAGGTGCTGGACGGCCTTGCCGCCGGCCTCATGTACAAGGAGATCGGGGACAAGCTCTGCGTGAACATCAGCACGGTGCGCACGCACGTGCGCAGCATCTACGACAAGCTGCAGGTGCATTCACGGGCCGATGCCGTGAAGCGTGCCTACCCCGATGGGCACAAGCCTTAACGGGTCCAGGTGAAGCGGAGCACATCACGGGTTCCCTCGCCTTCCATCACCAGCGTGTAGGTGCCGGTGGCCAATGCTGCACCGTTCAATTCCATGATCAGTCCGGTGATGCTTCCCGTTGTCACCTCACGACCGACCGCGTCCAGCATGCGGTAGTACCCGCCGACCGCTTCGCGCGAAGAACGCAGCAGGATGATGCCTTCCGCGGGATGCGCGGAAACGCTCCATGCTGTTGCGGTCTGCGCACCGATGCCCGTGTTGGTCTCGATGGTCACGGTGTAGTCCTCGGTCTCGCCGAACTGCGCATCGGAGCAGGGCGAAGGCGCTCCACCGCCACGTGCGCGCACGCGCATCACCTTATCTCCCAATGGCACCGCAGGCACCGTGAAGGTCATGACGGCGTCCGTGAACGAGGTTGGGATGGAGGGGATGTTCCCGATCTGTTCACCGGCATCGTCCCAGTCGCCATCGGCGTTGTAATCGATCCACGCGCTGAACACATCGAACTGCCCTGCGCCCGAAGTGACCGTGAGGTCGTAGGTCTGATTGGTGGTGAGCGTGGTGCTCTGCGCGGTGTAGTCCTTGTACGGCGCGGTGTATGCGCCACCGCTGCCCGTATTGCCGATGGTGCCGAGCTGCACGCCATCGGTGAAGGTGCTGAGCGTTCCCCACAGGTTCACGTTCCCCGTGAAGGGCATGCACGGGCCGCCCGCTTGCTGCACCGCGATGGGGATGTCCAGCACCTCGCCGTATCCAGAGGAGCCGCACGGGCCAGTGGGCGGGCTGTTCGGGTCGAACGCGCGCACACGCAGCACGTGCTGGCCGGGTGGGCAAGCCACAGGCACGCTGAAGGGCAGGTTCACCAACTGGAAGGCCGCGGTGTTCTCCACCCAACCGAGGTCTTCACCAGGATCGTCGAAGTCGGCGTCGTCGTTCATGTCCAATGCGGCCACGTACCGTTCCGTGAAGAAATACCCGGACGTGATATTCAGCACCGACGCCTCACCCTGCTCGAAATGGAAGGGCGTGCTGGACAACTGATGATACGGCCACGCGCCAGTACCTGCGAATGGAGGCATGCCGGCCAATTGCACTTGTGCGAACCCATCGCCGAACATGGTGCCCACGCCGGAAACAGGCAGGCAGGGATAGGCTTCGGTGGAAACGCCCAAGCTGAAGTCCACCGTGCTGCCATAGTTGACACCGCTGCACGGGATCCCGAAGGGATCATCGAGGCAGCGCACGCGCAGCACCGTGTAGCCCACGAGCGCGTGATCCGGAACGGTGAGCACGGTGTTGTGC